>JBDTVF010000068.1:0-14259 GCA_040007325.1 Ginsengibacter sp.
CCGATGCCGCAAGCAATACTATGTACAGGGGTACTTTTTTTGCTTCCACTTGCGCTAATCAACAATATTCGCTTTCTTTTTATGCAGCATTTATTGGTAATGCCAGCTACCAGACACTTTGTAATGGACTTGGAGGCTTTAAATACCCTAAAATAAAAATGAGGGTTCTTGATGGATTTACAGGTCTGGTAATAACAGAAATTTCCACTACAGATATTATTTCTACATCATGGCAGCAATACGGTCTTAAATATCTCAGCCCCGCCTCTTACGGAAGTATTATTATTGAATTAGTAAATGACGCCCCTGGTGGCTGTGGTAATGATATTGCCATAGATGATATCCAATATGGCACATGTGACCCACTGCCAGTGGTAGATATATCTATTCCATCAGGCGGATGCGTTGGAGGTTCAACCACACTTAGTTCGAGTTTAAGTGATCCTTCTGCCCTGCCCGGGCCGAAAAATTATCAATGGCAGATCAGTGTTGATAGCCTTGTTTGGGCAAATATCGCCGGTGCAACTTCAGCCACTTATACTATTAACCCGGTTACTGCTCTGAATACAGGTAAATATTATCGCTTGATTCTCGCTGCGGCAGGTAATATTAACAGCACCAATTGTAAGTATATTTCACCAGGCTATCTTTTGGTTTCAAAATCCCTATCAACAGATCCCACTTCGGCAACTCGTAATAAAAATAATGTTTGTCCCGGCAACCCTGTTACACTGTCGGTTGTGGGCGGATCTCTGGGAGCAAATGCCTCCTGGAAATGGTATTCTGGAAGTTGCGGTGGTACCTTTGTGGGCACGGGGGCCACTATTGTAGTAACACCTTTGGTTGCTACAACATATTATGTTAGAGGTGAAGGCGATTGTAATATGACGATCTGCCGAAGTGTGTCTGTATTTATTTCTTGTGATATAGATAAAGATAAAGATGGCATACCTGACTTTGTAGAAAGTAATATGCCTGCTGCATTTGGCGACGCAGATGGTGATGGTATTATCAATGCTTATGATATTGACTATGCAGGTTTCGTGGATAATAATGGTGATTTTATAAACGACAATTTTGAGGCAGATGGTGATTCTGATAATGATGGAATACCGAATTACCTCGATACCGATTTCCCTGGCCGTATAGATACAAATGGTGATGGTGTGGACGATCGCTTTGACGCGGATAAAGATGGAATAATAAATATGCTTGACCTCGATAGTGATAATGACGGCATTCCGGATGTGGTAGAAGCAGGCGGTGTTGATGCAGATGGAGATGGCAAACTTGATAATTATTCCGATACCGACGGAGACGGGCTTTCACAAAACGTTGACACAAATAATTCAGGCGCTTATAACTCGGGCATAGGGCTCGGTTTATCTGATCTTGATGGTGATGGCGTTCCTAATTTCATCGATCTCGACAGTGATAATGATGGTATTCCCGACGTACGGGAAGTTGGTGGAGCCGATGCAAACAACGATGGTAAAATTGACGGCTTTATAGATGCTAATGGCGATGGTATATCGGATAATATTTTACTTGCAAGCGCCCTTCTAAAAACAGGCGCTGATACAAATAATGATGGCAAAGCAGATAGCTATCCCAATAAAAATATGGATAAAGATTCACGTCCGAATCCTTATGATGTGGATAGTGATGGTGATGGTATTGTGGATGTAATTGAGGCTGGCCTTCCTGACGTAAATCTTGACGGATTTGTGGACGGTGTAATTGCTTCCAACGGATGGTCCACAACGATCTCTTCTATGGGAACATTGACCATTCGCAACACCGATGCTGATCCAAACCCTGATTACCTTGACATTGATAGCGATAATGATGGAATTACTGATAATATTGAAGGCCCATCAACGGCTGGATATTTCTTGCCATCGGGTGTTGATAGCGATAAAGATGGGTTAGATGATGCGTATGATAATACGGCATCTTTCGGAGGTCACGGTATTTTTGTAATAGATACGGATGGTGACAACCTTCCAGATTATCGTGACCTTGATACTGATGGTGATGGCTACCCTGATAGAAAAGAAGGCAACGACTGGAACTTTAATGGTTTATCTGACGAGAATACTACACTCACTAATGTAGATACAGACGGTGACGGACTCGATGATCGTTTTGACCTTGATAATACTTCCGCAAAAGTCACGTCCGGCAACATGGGCAATGGGGGTACTACTGCCGGAACTCCTTTCCCCGGTACTAGAGCAGTAGTTCAAAAATCGGTTCCCACTGCTGGTAACAGGGACTGGAGATGGGTTCCTTCGGTACTTCCGGTAGAATTTGCGAAATTCGACGGTACACCAAAAGGAAACAAAACGGTTGAGCTTACGTGGAGCGTTATGGTTTCGAATGAAGTTGAGAGATTTGAAATTTACAGAAGTATCGATAATCAAAATTTCGTATTAAACGGAACATTAGCTACGACAGTTCCGGCAAATCAACTTAAGACCTTTTATTTATCAAACGATATAAGTGATCTCAAAAGCGACGTAATATTTTACAGGCTTCACGTAATTGGTAAAAATGGTGAACAAACGATTAGTAACGTCATCGTAATACGTCTAAATCCAACAAATGCACTCGTAACCCTGATGCCTAATCCTGCGACAGAAAGCACCACTATTAAGATTCAGTCAGATAAAGATTGTTTTGCAACAATCAGGCTGATCGATAATACTGGCACTATTGTATTGTTAAAACAGGAAAAAGTTTTCCGAGGAAAGAATTTAATACAGCTTAACGGCTTGAGCAAGTATGGCAGCGGGGTTTACAATATCCAGATATTACTTAATAATGAAATTGTAAACACCAAATTAGGAATTATAAAGTAAAAAGATTGTTTATATGCAAAGCCTCTCCTTTTCCGGGGAGGCTTTTTTTTTACCCAAACCTAGCAAAACTTATCGGTAATTTGCAATGCATGTACATTTTAAAAAAATCGTTAGGTCAGCATTTTTTACGCAATGAAGAAATAGTAAAAAAAATAATTGGCTGTTTAAACCAACACGATTTTAAAAATCTGCTTGAAGTAGGTCCTGGTGGTGGCGCACTTACCAAATACCTCCTGAAGATACCCGATATTAATTTCAAGGCGGTAGAACTCGACCGGGAAAAAGTTGAGTATTTGTTACAACAATTTCCTGCATTGGAAGGCAAACTCATCAATAAAAATTTTCTCGACATGGATCTTCCATTCGAGACGCCTTTTATTACAATCGGAAATTTTCCTTACAATATTTCTACCCAAATCCTGTTCAAAATATTAGAATGGAAAGATGCTGTTCCAGTAGTTATCGGCATGTTTCAAAGGGAAGTTGCTGAAAGAGCTGCTTCGAAAGAAGGAAGTAAAATTTACGGTGTGTTAAGTGTATTGATGCAATATTATTATGATGTTACCTACTTGTTTGATGTGAGTAGCGACAGTTTTACTCCTCCTCCTAAAGTTCAAAGCGGCGTAATACGGTTAATCTCTAAGAAAGATTATTTGCCTGTGAAAAGCGAAAGAGCTTTCTGGGTTTTAGTGAAGACGGCCTTCAACCAGCGTCGTAAGACACTTCGAAATGCAACGAAGAGCCTTTTTACAAAGGACATTTTAGGCGAAGCTATTTTCGATCGCAGGGCTGAAACATTAAGCGTAGCTGAATTTGCATCTCTCACTTTCAAGATGAGCTGATAAAATTTTCATGAAAAAGATATGCGCTATTATGTGCTTGGTTTTTTATTTGTCATCATGCTATACTCCCCGTTATGTATACAGCCCGGTTACTCAGAATATTCCTTCGATAGAGAAAAAGAATGATATTGAGTTTGCAGCAAACTATGGCACCTCTATCGACTTGTTTCGTTCTAAACATAACTATAATAATGGGCTCGATTTACATACCGCGTGGGCTTTCAATAAGCATTTTGCCGCTATGTTAAATGAAAATATACGTTGGGAAAGTAATGGTACTAATGACACGTACTTTGCTGGCGATAGTTCACAACTATCTTATAAAAGAAACTTTACTGAAGTAGCAGCTGGTTATTTTACATCGATGAAAGACAACATAAAAATGCTATTCCAGGTTTTCTCCGGGGTTGCATTTGGACGTTCTACAATTGCTGATCAATTTTTTTCTAGCGGCAGTCTTGATATGAAGTATCATCAATCCCGTGTAACCAAGCTTTTCATTCAGCCTGCTTTTGTATATAAGCCGACAGCAGGTTTTAGTACTGCCTTATCGATGCGCTTTACTAAAGTGGCCTTTTCAAAAATTAATACGAACTATACGGATATTGAATTGAATAACTACCTGCTGGATAGTCTTACATTTTCACCGGTATACTGGTGGGAACCGGCTGTCACTTATACATTTGGTTTTAAAAAATTTCCTCTTAAATTCAGGCTACAGGGTACCATTTCCGTATTACTGAATCATCGTTTTGTTGAACATCGCACATCCAACATTGGTATCGGAATAGTATATAATCCTTTGGGTCGCAAACCTAAAATGGCAGCTCCGGCGGAAAACTAACGCTCATTATTTTTTCCTTGGCTTAAGTTGTAGTTTTACAGGCTCTTATTTTATTGCTTAAATGATTTTTGCGTATGAATGAAAAAGTGATTTTAACTGTAAGAATTGTGACCGCAGCTTCTTTGTTTGACGGGCATGATGCTGCTATTAATGTCATGCGCAGGATTATGCAAAGCAAAGGAGCAGAAATTATCCATCTTGGACATAACAGGAGCGTACACGAAATCGTAGAATGTGCCATAGAAGAGGATGCCAACAGTATTGCCATTACCAGCTACCAGGGGGGCCATGTAGAATTTTTCAAGTACATGAAAGATCTACTTGAAGAAAATGGATGTGGCCATATCAAAATTTTCGGTGGTGGCGGCGGCACCATATTACCCCATGAAATAGATGAACTGCAAGCCTATGGTATTACCAAGATCTATTCACCTGATGATGGCAGATTGATGGGCCTAGAAGGGATGATACAAGATGTGATTGAAAAAAGCCGCAATGGTATTCCCGCTTCTTCTGTGAAACACAAATTAACTAACGGTAATGGTCATGATAAAAATGGAAGATTTGCACTTGGCGAATGGAAGGATATTAAAAAAATAGCCCGTTCAATTACTTCAGCAGAAAACGGCGGGGAACATGAAAAAAAGGATTCAGACCTAGCGCAATTGGAGACTATAACAAAATCGGTTGTGCTGGGTATAACGGGTACCGGTGGGGCCGGCAAGTCTTCCGTGACTGATGAGATAGTCAGGAGATTTCTAAATAGCTATGACGATAAAACAGTGGCTGTAATTTCGGTCGACCCTTCGAAGAAAAAAACGGGTGGTGCTTTGCTTGGTGACCGAATCAGGATGAATTCAATTCATCACCCGCGTGCTTACATGAGGTCTCTCGCTACCCGCGAAAGTGATAAGGCATTGAGCAAACATGCAAACGAGGCAATCAGCATCTGTAAGGCAGCAGGATATGATCTGATTATACTTGAAAGCGCCGGTGTTGGGCAAGGAGATGCATCGATTCTCGATTACTGCGATATAAGCATGTATGTAATGACGCCGGAATACGGAGCAGCGTCGCAGTTAGAGAAGATAAATATGCTGGACTATGCCGATATTATTTGTGTAAATAAGTTTGATAAAGCTGGCGCTTTAGATGCGCTTAATGAAGTAAAAAAGCAATACAAGCGTAACCACGGTCTGTGGAATGCAAAGGATCAGGAACTGCCTGTAATTGGTACTACTGCATCCCTCTTTAATGATGCGGGCATTAATCTCTTGTTTGAGAAACTGATTGAAATGATCGGCAGTAAATCGAATGTAAATTTTGGTAAAATCAAAATTCCATTTTCAGACGCTCATATTATTTCATCGTCGGTAATTCCTTCGAAACGCGTAAGATATTTGGCAGAAATAGCGGAGGAAATTGAGGTATATCACAAACGCGTAAGCGAACAATCTGAGATAGCATCAAAACTTTACCAGGTGATTGGCGCTACATCCGTACTCAAAGAAAGCTATTTTGAAGAAGGCAAAAATGAATCTGCGATCAACACTTTTGAAAATATTGCGTCTTCGTTAAATGATAAGCTCCTTCCGGAATCTAAAAAGCTTATCGATGAATGGGAAAAGCTGAAAGAGTCTTATCAACAAGATTTTTTTGAATACGATGTTCGTGGCAAAACTATTAAACAACCCTTGTTTTCACGATCTCTTTCTAATACAAAGATTCCAAAAATTGCAGTGCCAGGGTTTAAAGATTGGGGTGATATTTTGCGTTGGCGTATGCAGGAAAATTTTCCCGGTCTCTTTCCTTATACGGCCGGAGTTTTTCCATTAAAGAGAGTGGAAGAAGATCCTACTAGAATGTTTGCGGGGGAAGGCGGTCCTGAAAGAACAAATCGTCGGTTTCATTATGTAAGCGTTGATCAGCCGGCGAAGCGCCTTAGTACTGCGTTTGATAGTGTTACGCTATATGGTGAGGATCCCGCAAGCCGTCCTGACATTTATGGTAAAGTCGGCAATAGTGGTGTAAGTATAGCAACAGTAGATGACGCAAAAAAGCTATATAGCGGGTTTGATCTTTGCAGTCCGAAAACATCGGTAAGTATGACAATTAACGGACCGGCTCCCATTATCCTTGCATTTTTTCTGAATGCTGCGATTGATCAACAATGCGAAAAATACATAATTGAAAATAACTTACGGGACAGTGTAAACGAAATAATAGAACGCAGGCACAATGGTGATCAACTCCCTAAGTATATTGGTATTCATGGTGAAACAGTACGACCTGAAAAAGGGAAAATGACTGGCCACTTGCCTAAGGGAAATGATGGGTTAGGCCTGAGACTTTTGGGACTGTCAGGTGAAGATGTCCTCGATAAAGAAACGTACAACAAAATAAAAACTCAGGCTTTGGCATCTGTTCGGGGAACAGTCCAGGCCGATATTTTAAAAGAAGACCAGGCACAAAATACATGCATCTTCTCTACTGAGTTTGCCTTAAAACTTATGGGTGATGTGCAGGAATATTTTATTGAAAATAATGTAAGAAACTTTTATTCTGTCTCCATAAGTGGTTATCACATTGCCGAAGCCGGCGCCAACCCAATTACGCAACTAGCATTTACTCTTTCAAATGGATTTACTTACGTAGAGTATTACCTGAGCAGGGGGATGAAGATTGATGATTTCGCACCTAACCTTTCTTTCTTCTTTAGTAATGGTATGGATCCTGAATACAGCGTGATTGGAAGAGTGGCACGGCGCATTTGGGCGAAGGCAATGCGGTATAAATACAATGCAAATGTGAGATCCCAAATGCTGAAGTATCATATTCAAACCAGTGGCCGGAGCCTGCACGCCCAGGAGATAGATTTCAATGATATACGAACTACGCTGCAGGCGTTGTATGCCATCTATGACAATTGTAACAGTCTTCATACAAATGCATATGATGAAGCTATAACAACACCCACGGAAGAAAGTGTGCGCCGTGCAATGGCGATTCAGCTAATTATAAACCGGGAATTAGGCACTGCAAAAAATGAAAATCCCAACCAGGGAAGCTTTTTGATTGAAGAGCTTACAAATATTGTTGAAGAAGCCGTGATGGATGAATTCAATCGCATATCAGAGCGGGGCGGCGTGCTCGGTGCAATGGAACGGATGTATCAAAGAAATAAAATTCAGGAGGAAAGCCTGTATTATGAAACACAAAAACATACAGGAGAATTTCCAATTGTAGGCGTAAATACTTTTCTCAACAAAGAGGGTTCTCCTACCATATTACCTGCAGAGGTAATTCGCAGTACGGCATCTGAAAAAGATTTGCAGATACAAAACCTGGCAGCTTTTCACGACAGACATAAAAATGAAAGTGCTGCTAAATTGAAAGCTTTACAGGAGGTAGCAGTGAACAACGGTAATTTATTTGCAGAACTTATGGAAACTGTAAAGCATTGCTCCCTCGGCCAAATCACTCATGCGCTGTATGAAGTAGGTGGGCAATACAGGCGAAATATGTAGCCAAACTTATTACGAACTTTGGACATTATAATGAAATAGAAGAAGCACTGTAATTGCAGCACTTCTTTTATTTAAGCGATTTAATATTTACATTTTCTTGCCAGGATACTTTCGGCTCTTTTCATCAAGGCCAATTATTTTGCCGTTTTTTAATTCAATGTCATCTATAAGAGCTACTGAGTCTTTTTTACCTTTATTGTCTTCCCATATTTGCTTATACCAAAGACTTACATACTCAACCTTTTTATCTTTCGATATCACCGACTCCCAGTCACTCATTTTTATTTCCATGTTTTTAATATCAGAACGGCTTTTTGTAAACATAGCCTTAAGGCTATCACCTGGAAGTGTTGCATCCATGCCATCAAACTGCAGGTGCACTGAGTCCCCAAAATACTTTACGCATTCATCGATATTGCCATTTTCATAGGCTTTTAGCGCACTCAGGGCTATCTTCGTATTTTCATTGCTGCCCATTTCCCAATAATTAGGATGCTCAATTGTGTAGGGATAATTTACACTACTTGCTGTAGGCTCAATCGTTGTTGAGTCCTTAATTACATCGGTAGTTTTTTCGCTTTCATTATTGCAGGAATAAAGCGCAACGACAGTCATAACAAGCCAGATCATTTTTTTCATGATCATTTTTTTTAAGTAATAAAATTGTAAAGTGAATTTTAATGAAAGCAGTATTTCTTCGTGGCGGGCGGGTAAGCCAAGATACTATTTTGAATTTTGCAAAACAAATTTTACCTGTAAGAATTCAGGCATAGACTATTGAAGGTTCAATCAATTATAAACAGGCGTATTACCTTTACTCAAAAAATGCTTGATAAAATTTCTTGGATTTGCTGTTTTGCTATTCTCTCTGTTTCTTGTTCCTCCAATAAATACGCCGCCACCAATAAGGTGTATAAAAAGCAGGTACGGGCGCTCAGCAAAGTAATAAAGCAATCACCGGCCCGCGATGTATACAATTCGCAAGCGGGTTGGGTGGGCACCACCAATTTTGGAATGCGTAAACCGAATTACGTTATCATTCATCACACGGCTCAAAATAGCTGCGATCAAACGCTGCAAACGTTCACACTCACTCGTACGCAGGTAAGTGCTCACTATGTAATTTGTAAAGACGGAACTATTCATCACATGCTCAACGATTATTTAAGAGCATGGCACGCCGGGGTAAGTTCATGGGGGAATGATAAAGACATTAACTCTTCATCTATTGGAATTGAGTTAGACAACAACGGCTTTGATTCATTCCCTGCGCCGCAAATAAACAGCCTGCTAACGTTGCTGTCTACCCTTAAAAAATCTTATAACATCCCTGCTGCTAACTTTATTGGGCATGCCGATATAGCGCCCACTCGCAAAAATGATCCTAATGCAAGATTTCCATGGCAATTGCTTTCCCAGGATGGCTATGGGCTTTGGTATGATGATACTATCAATGTTGCGATTCCAGCTGATTTTAATTCAATGCAGGCTTTGCGTATTATTGGATATTCAGTAAAAGATTCGGCAGCTGCCGTCGCTTCCTTTAAACGGCATTTTGAAATGCAGGATAGCAGCACTTTTATAACAGATGCTGACAAGAAGATATTGTATAACCTGATGCTGAAATACGAGTAGCAAATGAAAATCCGGAAGGAGGAAATTAGCGCTTCATGAACTTTGAAGCCGCAATTTTTTCATTGTTAGAAAATAATCCGACATGATATAATCCTTTTGTAAAATTCTCAGTTTGCAAAGTAATTTTATTATTTCCGGCATTGGCTCGCAAAGTAATCTGCTTAACAATTTTTCCCTGGACGTCTACAACCATGAGCTGCACTTTTCCCGGCTGATTGGCGAAGTAATGAATATTCGCAGCTGATGAAACTGTATTTGGAATTATTTGAAGAATATCTTTTTTAATCTCAGTATTTGATACTACAGAGATTTTAGAATAGGTGATGTGGCCATCAACATCTGCTATTTTCAACCTGTAATAATTTTCTCCATTTAAAGGGCGGCTATCAGTAAAGTCGAATGGCGATGCACACCTGGCCTGGGCTTCAGTAGATGTGTAGATCCCGTTGAAGTCTTGCAGGGTGCCCGATCTTTCAACTGTAAAAGTTACAGATGTAGAAAGGCAGTTGACCTGCCAATGAATTTTATTTAAAGTGCTTTGCTTGCTTGCCAAAAAAGTATTTAACGTTACAGGTAGCGCGAGCACTGATCCGTTTTTTGGATTTGGAGGAAACACCGTGAAATCAGCGAAATTGTTGTTGGCATCTGCAGCGAAATTTTTTCTGCTTGTAGCAAGATCAATCGCCTGCCCAGGTGCTACTGCTGTTTCAAAACAATTAGTATTATTTCCATACCCAACGAAATCAACTATATCTTCTCCTGAAGAATTACAAGTTCCACCGATACTTGTCACCGAATGAACTAGAGCCACGGTACCATTATGCATATCTAAATTGAAATCTGAAATGACATCGGCAATGGGAAGATCGGCGCCGGCAGCGCCATCACTATTGCCCTGGACTAAAAACCAATGAAACGGTAAAATGGTTCCTGAAAGCTGAAATGTTTGGGTTGATCCGCCGCCATCACCAATTTGTAAAGTATAGCCGGTAAGGTCTACCTGAGAGGACGACAAGTTGAAAAGTTGTAAATAATCTTTGTTGTAACTGCTGCCTGTATTGCCGGCACCGCCATATATTTCACTTATCACTATCGTTTTGCTTTGCCCAATGCAAAAACTTACAGGGATAGTAAACAATAATATTGTCAGAAAATTTTTCATCAATAATTTCAGATAGTTTAAAGATATTACAAATGGGCTTCTTTATTAAACGAAATTATCTGCCTAATAGATGCAAAAAACCCTTCCAATTTTTGAAAGGGTTTAGCAAAGATGCTTTTCGATATCTTAATTCATTACTGATTTTGCGTGTATTCCCTCTCCTATTTCTTCGAGCATTTTTTTATTGAAAGCCTCAAGGTCTTTCGGACTCCTGCTCGTTACAAGTCCTTTGTCTACAACCACTTCTTTATCCTGCCAGTTGGCACCGGCATTTTGCAGATCTGTTTTAATAGAAGGATAAGAAGTCATTTTCCTGCCATCGATAAGGCCGGTCTCAATCAATAGCTGCGGACCGTGACAAATAGCTGCAACTGTTTTTCCCACTTTCAAAAAACTTTCGGCAAATGCAACACAATCTTTATTAATTCTCATTTTATCGGGATTAATTACGCCGCCGGGTATCATTAGCGCATCGTAATCCTCAGGATTCGCGTCTGAAAGATTTACATCTACCGGCAATTCGATAGACCAATGATCCACATCCCAGGCTTTCACTTTATTTTTTTGAGGTGAAACTATATCTACTTGTGCGCCTGCATTCTCAAGTGCTTTCTTTGGGCTGGTTAGTTCTACTTCTTCAAAGCCATTCTCAGTAAGAATAGCTACCCTTTTTGATTTTAAATCTGACATGATATTTTGATTTTATGATTAGAAATGTTATTTGCTTTTTTTCTTTTTCTCCGGCACACAGTTGGGAACTTTTTCTCCGTTTTTTTTCTTCATGCCCACTTGCTCGTAACCTTCCCAACAGGGATCCTTCTTAGATGTTTTTGTTTTCTTGGCCATGATAAATTTTTATGCGTGTGTGATATCGATCTTATATACTTTTGAAACAATAAGCATGCCTTTATGATTTACACCCACTTATAAAAAATGTTCTAAAAAATTGTGGTTTTTTGGCAACAATGTTTTTTGATTGTACATTTCTCAAATAATTTTTTGCATGCAACTTATCCAGGTTTCTGATAATAAATTATCGCGACAGTTTCTCGAGGTGCCGCTAATGATATATAAGGACGATCCCAACTTTATAAGGCCACTTGATAAAGATGTAAATGAAATTTTTGACACGAAAAAAAATAAAGCATTTCGTTTTGGAGAATGCACCAGGTGGATATTACAGAATAGTGATGGTAACTCTATTGGTCGTATCGCTGCATTTGTAAATAAGAAATACAAAAACAAAGGAGACGAACAGCCAACAGGTGGTGTCGGTTTTTTTGAGTGCATAAATGATCAGCAAGCCGCTGATATGCTTTTTGATGTTGCCAAGAGCTGGTTGATGCAACGAGGTATGGAAGCGATGGATGGCCCTATAAATTTTGGTGAACGCGACAGGTGGTGGGGCCTTGTAGTCATGGGTTTTAAGCCACCCATTTATTTAATGAATTATAATCTGCCTTATTATCAAAAGCTATTTGAAGATTATGGGTTTAAAAATTTCTACAACCAAATTTGCTGGCATTTGTTTGTGCAACCTAAGTTAAATGAAAAGTTTTACGAGCAGTTTGATAAATACAATGCCATGCCCGAGTATAAAGCTGTTCATATTGATAAAAAGAAATTAGAAAAATTCTCGACAGATTTTGTCACAGTGTACAATGATGCATGGGCAAAGCATGAAGGCAATAAACAACTAAATAAAGATGTGGCTTTCAAAATGTTTAAGGCGATGAAACCTGTAATGGATGAAAACCTTATCTGGTTCATTTATCATAATGACAAGCCGATTGCTTTTTGGGTAAATCTCCCGGAATTAAACCAGGTCTTTAAATACCTCGATGGCAAATTCGGATTGCTCGCCAAGCTAAAATACCTGTGGCTGATGAAACGTGGCGTGTGCAACAAATTCACCGGGATCGTATTTGGTGTGGTTCCCGAATACCAGGGAAAGGGTGTAGATTACTATATGATTGTGGCCGGCGGAAACGTAATCCAGGAGAAAAAACAATACGACGAACTTGAACTTCAATGGCAGGGAGATTTTAATCCTAAGATTTTAAACATTTCAAAAAATATCGGTGCTCAACATAGCAGGATACTTACAACATACCGGTATATTTTTGACCGTACCAAAGAGATTAAACGACATCCTGTTTTAAATTAGCAAGCACTAATTTTTAATAGCTCGATTAATGTATATGCTCAAGGTTACGATTTCATTTAGGTAATCGTTTCTTAACTTGCATCAATAAGAAATACATAAATAGGGGACAGAGGTTATGGATAAATTCATCGTATCAGCCAGGAAATATCGCCCGCAAAACTTTAGTACAGTTGTAGGGCAATCGCACATTACCACTACGCTTAAAAATGCTATAAAAAATAACCAGCTTGCACATGCTTTTTTATTTTGCGGCCCACGCGGCGTAGGCAAAACTACCTGTGCACGGATATTGGCAAAGACCATCAATTGCGAAAACCGCACTCCTGATGGTGAAGCCTGCAATGTTTGCAATTCGTGTGTTTCCTTTGACAATGGTTCTTCTTTAAACATTCACGAGTTAGATGCTGCAAGCAATAATTCTGTTGATGACATACGTGCACTTGTAGACCAGGTACGATTTGCACCGCAAGCAGGAAAGTATAAAGTGTATATCGTGGATGAGGTGCACATGCTTAGTACTGCCGCTTTCAATGCATTTCTTAAAACTTTGGAAGAGCCGCCACCTTTTGCAATTTTCATTTTAGCTACAACAGAAAAGCATAAAATACTTCCGACGATTCTTTCACGCTGCCAGATATTTGATTTCAAAAGAATCACCAATCAGGATACGGTTGATCATCTAAGAGAAATATGTAACAAAGAAAATATTAAGGCGGATAAAACAGCCTTACATATCATCGCTCAAAAAAGTGAAGGTTGCCTGAGAGATGCGTTAAGCATCCTTGATAAAATTGTAAGTTTTACAAATGGTGAACTTACGTATGCCAACACGTTGGAGCATTTGAACATCCTTGATGAGGATTATTATTTCAAGCTAATGGAAGCTATGCAGCAGCAAAGTGTAAGCGATGCGTTGTTACTTTATGACGAGATAAACCGCAAAGGCTTTGAAGGCGATCTTGTGCTCAATGGCTTTTCCGAATTTATAAGGAATTTGCTGGTGAGTAAAGATGCCAAGGTTGCCATGTTGCTGGAAGTATCAGAAGGATTTAAGCAACGATATCTCGATATGGCGTTGAAGACAGATGGGGCTCTTATGTTAGGTGCTTTAAATGTATTGAACGAAGCAGAGATCAACTACAGGCAGGCAAGGAATAAGCGCCTCCATGTAGAACTCACTTTGATAAAATTATGTTACCTGCAGCAGGCAATTGAATT
>JBDTVF010000069.1:0-14171 GCA_040007325.1 Ginsengibacter sp.
TAAAAAACCACGTGTTATTTTATAAAACGTGGTTTAAATAGTTGTCCCACGAGGATTCGAACCTCGACAAACAGAATCAAAATCTGTCGTACTACCTTTATACTATGGGACAATAGGAGTGCAAAAGTAAGGGTATGAGGTAAAATTTCAAAAAGTGATGTTCAGGCTTTCTATTGAGATGAGGAAGTTTCATATTCTTTATCCTCCTCTTCCTTTAATTTTTTTATGTAATCAAGTGCATCAGGAATTACGTCGCACATAATGGTAATAATTGCACCCGTTTTTACATTATCGTAAGCATATTGTATAGCTTCCTTTTCCTTTTGCAAGATCATAACAGGAATATCTTTTGTTTTGCCTTCATTGATTCCCTCTACCAAAAGATTAATGATCTCCTCGGCTGTGCGTCCACGCAAATGTTTATCCTGCCGTATAATAATTTCATCAAAATTTTGTCCTGAAATTTTTCCTATTTCTTTTATATCCTCATCTCTTCTGTCACCGGTGCCACTTATTATCCCCACCTTATAGGTGCTATCAAGCCTATTTACAAAATCGCAAAGTAGATTAAGGCCTGCGGGATTATGTGCAAAATCTGCGAGGAATTTAAAATTTTTAAACTGGAAAAGATTAAGCCTCCCGGGAGTTTGCGAAACCGAAGGAATGAATGTATGCAGCGCCTGCCTGATATCTTCTACCTTTATATTTCTGAACAAATAGCAGGCTAATATAGCGGGTAAAGTATTCATAATATTATGAGTAGCCTTACCTCCAAAAGTTATTGGTATTTCCGATACTTTTTCCACCCTGATCTTCCAGTTGCCCTTCATAATAGTTACGTACTCATTTTCATATACAGCTGCAATACCTCCTTTACTACAATGTTGCCTGATGCGCTTATTATTTTCATCCATACTGAATAACGCAATATTGCAATCGAGGTCTCGCCTCATATTATAGACAAGATCATCATCAGCATTTAATATGGCGAAACCATTTCGAAAAACAGTTTCTGGGAGAACCTGTTTTACTTTAGCCATTTGTTCAAGAGTTTCTATACCTCCAAGACCAATGTGATCTTCGGTAACATTAGTTACGATGGCGATATTGCAGTTTCTAAATGCAAGTCCGTTTCGAAGTATGCCGCCCCTGGCACATTCCAGCACTGCAAAATCAACAGTTGGATCCTTTAAAACAAATTCCGCGCTCCTCGGACCGGTACAATCCCCTTTCATCATTAGCTGGTTTTGAATATAAACTCCATCAGATGTTGTAAAGCCGACTTTATACCCTGCTGCTTTACAAATATGCGCAGTCAGCCTGCTCGTGGTAGTTTTTCCATTGGTACCCGTAATGGCGATGATGGGTATTCTTCCATCTACTCCTTTAGGATAAAGCATTTCAACAACAGGCTCGGCTGCATTTCTTGCAATGCCTATGGCTGGTTCTACATGCATGCGAAAGCCGGGTGCAGCATTTACTTCCAACACGGCACCACCGGTCTCAGCAAGAGGTGTTTTTAAGTCTGATGCCATAATATCGATACCGCAAATATCCAGGCCAATAATTTTTGCAATGCGTTCTGCTAAAAAAATATTTACAGGATGTATTTCGTCGGTCACATCAGTAGAAGTGCCGCCTGTGGATAAATTAGCGGTAGGCTTTACTAAAACCAATTCGCCTTTTTGAGGTATGGTTTCCAGGCTATATCCTTTCTCTTCCAGCTTTTTTTGTGTAAAGCCATCTATCGTAATTTGTGTCAAAACTTTTTCATGGCCGTAGCCTCTTCGGGTATCTTTATTGGTTTCATCAATTAACCATTGAATGGTATGCTCGCCATCGCCTGTCACGGAAGCGGGTGTACGAAGTGCGGCGCATATAAATTTGAAATTGATAACAAGTACTCTGAAATCGAACCCGGTAATATATTTTTCACAGATAACAGTGCGGCTGTATTTCCTTGCAGCTTCCAGCGCCTTTTCTGCTTGCTCAAATGTGGTAATATTGGTTGTCGCACCTTTGCCGTGATTACCATCAATCGGCTTAATCACAAACGGGTAACCTACTGCATCAATCGCACGTTGCACGCTTTCATCGCCATAGAGAATTATCCCCTTTGGTACGGGTACTTCGGCAGCGCTAAGTAAATTTTTGGTTTCTTCTTTATCACCCGCAATATCAACAGCAATGCTCGAAGTGGTGCTTGCTATCGTGGCGCGTATTCGCTGTTGGTGTATTCCATAACCCAATTGTACCAGGCTGTGTTTATTGAGCCGTATGTAAGGAATTCCTCTTCGTTCTGCTTCTTCAACAATGCTTCCTGTAGATGGCCCCAATCGTGTATCTTCTCTTATAACCCGAAGGTGTTGTAACTCTTCTTCGAGATTATATGCTGCCCCGTCTATGAGAGACTGAACGAGATTAAATGCTGACTTGCCCGCATAAACGCCGGCCTGTTCTTCCATATAATCGAATACAACAAAATATTCTCCTTCTTTACCGGTGCCCCTCGTTCTGCCGAATCCCATATCCATCCCCGCGAGTGTTTGCAGTTCAAGAGCGACATGCTCTATTACGTGTCCCATCCATGTTCCTAATTCCACCCGCGATAAAAAGCCTCCGGGCACTCCCTCACTACAGCGGTGTTCATACAATCCAGGAAGCAATGATTCAAGTTTTATTTTAAAGTTTTTTATTTTATTGGTGGGTAATTGTTCCATCTCCTCGAGATCGATCTTCATCTGTACAAGTTTTGGACGACGCACACTCCAATAATTAGGCCCGCGCAGCACTTTAATTTCTACAATTTTCATAACAGGAAAATAGGGTGATTATTTTTAAAAAAGATTGAAAGCAAATTGTAAGGTAGGAAAAATAATGCCTCAAAAAAAAGAGGACTTCCATCACACAATCTCTTTATTTCAATTCCGTTACATTTGTATTAAGTATTTATTTTGACATTGTTTGTATGAGAAAAATAATCAGGAATAATAAAACAGTGTTTTTTTCAAAATTGAATGCATGCAAAATCCGTTGGGGAAACTTTTTGCGATAGGTGGCGCTGAAGACAAAGGCGTAGATCTGGAGAAAGGAGAAATGGTTCGAAATAATCTGAATTTTTTTGAGCTGGGCATTCTTCGCCGTATTGTGGAAGAAGCCGGTGGCCCAGATGTCCGCATAGAAGTGATCACTACCGCTTCCATGATTCCCAATGAAGTCGGAGAAAATTACCTGAATGCTTTTGGAAAAATAGGTTGCACTAACATCGGGCTTATGCCGATCAGGAACAGATCAGATGCCATGGAGCATGAATATATTGATCGTATTAAGACCTGCGATGTTATTATGATAAGTGGGGGCAATCAACTCCGTCTCTCTGCCACATTTGGCGGAACCGAAATCCTTGAAATTATCCTGAACCGTTACCTGGAAGAAAAAGAATTTATAGTTGCCGGTACTTCTGCAGGAGCAATGGCGATGAGCAACACAATGATCTATGAGGGCAATGCAACTACCGCACATTTAAAGGGCGAAGTAAAAATAACTACCGGCCTTGGTTTTATGGACGATGTAATTTTTGATAGTCATTTTGAAAAACGTGGCCGTTTCGGCAGGCTTGCGCAGGCGATTGCGAGCAATCCCTCAGCAATTGGAATTGGGTTAGGCGAAGATACAGGCATGCTCATTACTGATGGCAACAAGATGGAAGCTATCGGGAGCGGATTGGTGATGATCATAGACGGACATGATATAAGACATAGCAATATCGCAGATATTCCTGATGGCAATCCTATTTCTATTGAAAATATTAAAGTTCATTTTTGTGAAAAAGGAAATGGCTACCTTCTTAAAGAAAGATTATTTATCTCTGACATTGAAGAATATAACAGGGAAGAAATGGATGCTCCAAAGCATTTGAAAAAAGCGGTGTAAACCAATTCGCTACTTCTTGTTTGATTTGCTTAATCAACTTTTATCAGGTAATAATTCTTCTTTCCTTTTTGAACCAAAAGATATTTCTCATTTAAGAAATCAAGATTTGTCATTTCGATTCCTTCCGACAATACTTTTTCTTTATTAATAAATACACCACCGCCGGCAATCATTTTTCTTGCCTCCCCTTTACTTGGAAAAATTTTTGATGACACTAATAACGACGCAAGGTCACCGTTTCCTTCAAAATCACTTTTTGTCATTTGGATCGAAGGAACACCTTCCATAACCTGGAGCAATTGTTCTTCATTAAGCTCTTTTAAAATTTCCGCAGTATCGTTATTAAAAAGAATTGATGAAGCTTTTACAGCAAAGTCATAATCTTTTCTCGAATGGACGAATATTGTAAGTTCTTCAGCTAATTTTTTTTGCAAAATTCTTTGGTGCTCGTTGCCTTGGTGCAGTTTTGTTAACTCGTCTATTTCTGCGGCTGATAAAAAGGTAAATATTTTCAGGAACCGCTCTGCATCTGCATCTGCAGTGTTCAGCCAAAACTGGTAGAAGTTGTATGGAGAGGTCTTAGAGGCATCGAGCCATATATTCCCTTTTTCACTTTTCCCAAATTTACTTCCGTCTGATTTTGTAAGCAACGGGCAAGTGAAAGCATAGGCTTCTCCGCCACATTTCCTCCGGATCAATTCAGTACCTGTTACAATATTTCCCCATTGATCGCTTCCGCCAAACTGGAGTTTACAATTCTTATTCTGGTACAACCAGTAGAAATCATATCCTTGTACCAACTGATAAGAAAATTCCGTAAAGCTCATACCATTTTCTGACTCAAGCCTTTTCTTTACACTATCCTTTGCCATCATATAATTGATGGAAATGTGCTTACCGGTATCTCTTATAAAATCTAAAAAAGAAATCTCCTTAAACCAATCATAATTGTTCACCATCTCTGCCGCATTTGCAAGAGTAACATCAAAATTCAAAAAGCTTTCAAGCTGTCTTCTCACGCAATCCTGGTTGTACTGCAACGTCTGCATATCAAGCAGGTTACGCTCCTCACTTTTTCCCGAAGGGTCGCCAACCATGCCTGTCGCTCCGCCTACTAAAGCGATGGGCTTATGGCCAAAGCGTTGCAAGTGCACCATCACTATAATCGGTATAAGACTTCCAATATGAAGACTATCTGAGGTAGGGTCAAAGCCAACGTAAGCACTTGTGGATTCCTTTATAAGTTGTTCTGTCGTGCCGGGAATTATATCCTGGAGAAGTCCGCGCCATTTCAATTCTGCAATTATATCATCCATATGCTCAGTCCTATTGAAAATCTTTATTATGAAAGGCTTCAAAAATAGGTAAGAAAACTAACTCGCGTTACTGGTATTTACTTAAATTTGACAGCTGATATTGTAGTTCTCTTTCTCTTATGTTTATGATACTGCCGGATAGATAACCTTTTCGGGAGAGTTTTTAATAAATTAAAACCAAAGCCGATAGCCTCAAATTTTATCAAAATTTACGGTTGGATCACAGGTTGGATTCGTGACGTGAATTTGCTTAATTTTAGCACAACACCGCGATCCGTTAGATACAATATAAAGAATTAAGAATCGTTTTAAATACCCGGAATTACACTGAACCTATCTATAAACTGACTTTTCTTCCTTATGAGAATTCCTCAAATAATTAAGATTATTACCCTATTGCTATTGCCATGCATTGGCTTTTCGCAGTTTAGAAAATATTCCAACGAATTTTTGAACATTGGAGCTGGTGCCCGCGGTCTCGGAATGGGTGCGGCACAGGCGGCGTCTGTTACAGATGGCACGGCTGGTTACTGGAATCCTGCGGGTCTTACAGCCCTTAAAGATGTGCCCACTGTAAATTTCATGCACGCCAGCTATTTTGATAACATCGGCAAATATGATTACGGAAGCCTTGCACTCCCGGTGAACGACAATAAGCGAACATTGGCACTTTCCATTTTAAGATTTGCTGTTGACGATATACCAAATACCCTATTTCTTGTGGAACCAGACGGAAGTATCAACTACGGCAACATCACTACATTTTCTTCTGCTGATTATGCTGTGTTGTTGTCATTTGCTCAAAAAATTAAAGACGAAGAAGATTTTAAAATGAGTTTTGGTGGCAATGCCAAGATCATCTATCGTAAGGTTGGGCATTTTGCATCGGCATGGGGGTTTGGCTTTGATGCTGGTTTCAAATTGCAAAAAAAAGATTGGAGCCTCGGTGTAGTGGCAAAAGATATCACGACTACCTTTAATGCGTGGTCTTTTTCGTTTACTGATAAAGAGAAAGAAGTACTTTATCTTACTAAAAATGAGATCCCGGTTAAATCAACAGAGCTTACTGCTCCGAGACTCACGATAGGAAATTCATATAATTTTCACCTTGGCTCTTCCGTAAACATCCTGGCTGAAGCGGATCTTGATTTTACGTTTGATGGCCAAAGAAATACATTAATCAGCGGCAAGCAGGTAAGTGTGGACCCGCACGCTGGTCTTGAAGCAGCCATTAAGAATGTATTTTTCGTAAGAGCAGGCATTTATAATTTTCAGAAGGCTCTCGCAGATGGTGATACAACTAATCAGAAAAAAGTTTGGATATATCAGCCAAGTCTTGGTGCCGGTTTCAAAATTAAAAATGTAAGCATTGACTATGCCTTTTCAAATCTTGCTAACCAATCAAATCCATTATACACGCATATTTTTTCTTTAAGATTTGATCTTGTGAAAAAGGAAAACAACTAAGGTTTAAATGAAAACAATGAGAAAATTATTAATACTTTCTTTCATCATTATATCCGCATCAGGATTTGCCCAACCTTATACAAATAGTTGGATCGATTATAATAAAACGTATTATAAATTTTATATAGGAAAAGACGGCGTTTACAGAATTCCTCAAACTGTTCTGAATGGGCTTTCTCTTGGAAGCACTCCTGCCGAGCAATTTCAACTCTGGAGAAACGGGCAGGAGATATCTCTATATACCTCAACTGCTACCGGCCCCCTGGGCTCCTCCGGCTATATAGAATTCTGGGGAGTTATGAATGACGGCAAGCCCGATACAAAACTTTATCGGGACCCAGACTACCAGCTGTCAGACCACTATAGTTTGCAAACCGATACATCATCTTATTTTCTGACCGTTAACCCGGCGGGAAATAATTTGCGTTTTACCGACGTTGTTAATAATGTTGCCGGTAACATTTTGGCTCCTGAGCCATATTTCATGAACACTAAAGGGAACTATTATAACAATCAAATCAATATTGGTTACGGCTTACCACTAGGCAGCTATGTTTATTCTTCCTCTTATGACATCGGGGAAGGATGGACAACTAACGACATATTTCCTGGCTACGCCTTATCGGCAAATATTGATAGCATGAGTGTCTATCCGGGTGGCCCAAACATTACTTTTAGCTATGGTGCGGCAGGAAATGCATTGAATGGTCGTAACATAAGGGTCAAGTTTTTTAATAACATCATCGATGATGTACCAATGCCTTATTTCACTTATACGAAAAAAACGATACCTAACCTTCCGAGCAGCTATCTCCAAAGCAATCAATTCCTTGTTGTTTCAATCGAAGATATTTCTGCCGTAACAACAGACCGCATCGTGGTCTCATTTGTAGAACTAACATACGCGAGTACATTTAATTTCAATGGTAAGACAAATTTTTCCTTTGAGCTTCCCGCCACCGGAGCGGGTAATTTCCTGGTGATTGATAATTTTAATTACGGCTCTGTATCACCGGTGTTACTTGATATGTCATCCGGTGCACGATATCTCGGTGATATTACTTCGACTCCGGGGAAAGTAAAATTTGCATTACCTCCCTCATCAGTTGGAAAAAGAAAATTCATAATGATAAGTGAAGACCCATCATTGATAAATACTATCAATACTTTATCAGTAAGGAATTTTACAAATTTCAGTCTCGCAGCAAACCAGGGAAATTATCTCATCATCAGTAATCCTGTATTATTTGATAATGGCTCGGGCATTAATAACGTTGATCTTTATAGACAATACCGTAGTTCGGCCGCTGGCGGGGGCTTCAATACAAAGGTTTACAACAGCGATGAGATCATCGATCAATTTGCGTATGGCATCAAGAAACATCCGGCAGGTATTAAAGACTTTATCCAGTTCGCTAAAAATACTTTCCCGTCAACTCAATATATTTTCCTGATTGGAAAAGGGATCACCTACAATGAATACCGCCGTAATGAAAGCAGTCCCTATGCCGACAGGCTTAACCTGGTTCCAACCTTTGGCAACCCCGCTTCAGATATGTTATTATCATCGCCGTATGGCAGTATCATCCCAAGCATTCCCATAGGAAGGCTGTCCGTTATTTCGGGAAACGAAGTAGGAAATTATCTTGAAAAGATCCAGGAATATGAACAGGTTCAGGCCTCCGCACCTCAAACACTGGCAGCTCAACTTTGGATGAAAAAGGTATTACATGTAGTGGGGGGGAAAGACAGTTCCGAAAGTGATCTTTTCAAATACTATATGAATGGTTACAAAGATATTATTGAAGATACCTTGTATGGCGGCAATGTAGAAACCTTTGCTAAATCCTCTAATTCTGCGGTTCAACTTATATCTGGCCAAAGGCTTGAAACAGTATTTAATCAAGGAGTAACTCTGTTATCTTATTTCGGGCATTCATCGGCAAACACGCTTGAATTTAACCTAAATGATCCTTCATATTATTCCAACCAGGGAAGATATCCGTTTTTCGCAGTAAGCGGATGTACAGCAGGTAACAACTATATATTTGATCCAGCCCGTCTTTTGAGTAACAGTTTATCAATTTCAGAAAATTTTGTGTTGGCGAATCAGCGTGGCTCGATAGGGTTTATGGCAAGTTCCCATCTTGGCGTTCCCCCGTATTTAAATAATTATGACGACCAGTTTTACCGCCAGATTTGCGTAGATAATTATGGCAACACCATTGGAAATGTTATGAAAGCTATTATTACGAATCTTAACGGGGGCAATAGTTCGATAGACTATCTAACCAGGACACACCTGGAAGAAATTGCTTTGCATGGAGACCCTGCGTTGAAAATTAATCCGCACCCCAAGCCTGACTATGTTATAGAAGACCAGGAGGTAAAAATCAATCCTCCTTTTATCTCGGTAGCTGCAAATAACTTCGTAGTAGATGTGAAAGCCTATAACATTGGGAAAGCCATTGAAGATTCAATCACCTTCGAAGTAAAAAGAACTTATCCGAACGGAACAACCGACATTCTTCTCAGGAAAAGAATTTCAGCAATTAAGTATTCTGATTCAGTAAGCCTGGTGGTACCAATAATTTCAGCACGGGATAAGGGACTTAATAGGCTCACAGTGACTATTGATGCAGATAATGAAATTGATGAAATTTCTGAAAGTAATAATAGCATCGTAAAAGATTTCTTTATTTATGAAGATGAAGCAAAGCCTGCATATCCTGCTGAATACGCCATAGTGAATGTAGGCAACCAACATTTGTTTGCTTCTACTGCCAATCCGGTAAGCACACCAAAGGATTATATGATGGAAATGGATACGACGATACTTTTCAATTCATCTTTAAAAGTTTCAAGAACAGTAACAGCGCCGGGCGGTGTAGTTGAATTCGATCCGGGATTTAGTTATACTGATAGCACTGTTTATTATTGGCGTGTTTCGTTGAAGCCGGCCTCTAACTTGCCTACCGATTATCACTGGAATAATTCTTCATTCATTTATCTCGCTAACAGTTCTGAAGGTTCCAACCAATCTCACTACTATCAGCACTTAAACAGCGACACCCAGAATATAAGACTTGATAGTGCAAGGCAATGGGATTTTGGCCATATTCAAAATACTATCTATGCTAACGGCGGCGTATACCCGACTGCGGCAAGTACCGGTGCAGAAACTTTGGTATCCATAAACGGAAGCGATTTCACAAGAGCATTTTGCGGTATTAACGGATTAGTTTTCTCAGTAATCGATCCACTTACCCTCAAGCCATGGCTGAATACATTAGGCACACCACAGGGATTGTATGGAAGTGACCCGATTTGTAACAGCGCAAGAATTGGGAATTTTCAATTTAATAATCTCACACAGGCAAGACGGAAAATCGTAATGGATTTCCTCGATTCAATTCCAGATAACTACATCGTTGTAGCACGTTATATAACCGGAACTACAGATGTAGGAAATACATATGCGGCGGAATGGGCTTCTGACACTGCTGTATACGGGACTAACAACTCATTATACCACAGGCTTAAATCACAGGGCTTTGTATTAATAGACTCTTTCAACCGCGCACGCGCATTTATTTTTACTTATCAAAAAAATAACCCAGCCTTCCAGCCAGAGTTTGTTTTTTCCCAAGGCTTTTATGATAAGATAGAGCTTAGCAAAACAATCACAACATCTGACTCATTAGGTTATATCACTTCTCCGAAATTTGGCCCAGCTATAAAGTGGAAACAAATGCATTGGAGGGGCTCAAGTCTGGAACCGAATTCTCCTGACAATCCGAAAATAGATATCATTGGTATAGATTCATTGGGTAACCAGTCGAGACTCTTTACAGTCGATAAAACGATGCAGGACTTTGATATTTCATCGGTTAATGCAAAGCAGTATCCTTACATACAGTTGCAGATGCGCAATGCTGATAGTATTAAGTTTACTCCTTACCAACTGTCATATTGGAGATTAAATTATGATCCGGCTCCGGAAGGCGCTCTCACGCCAAGTTTGTTCTTCGCGTCGAAAGATACTTTGGAACAGGGAGAGATATTACATTTCGGCATCGCCTTTAAAAACATAAGCCTGCCTTCATTCGATAGTATCAAAGTGAAACTTGCAGTTATCGACAATAACAATGTCACGCACTTTATTCAATTGCCAAGACAAAAACCTTTGATAAGCGGTGACACGATCATATTGAAATATGATATCGATACCAAGCCATATTCAGGCGCAAATATTTTGCTAGTAGATTTTAATCCTGATAATGACCAGCCGGAACAATACCATTTTAATAACTTCCTGTATCAAAATTTTTATGTGAGTGGTGATAAGTATAATCCATTACTCGATGTAACCTTTGATGGAATTCATATTCTCAATCGCGATATTGTTTCAGCGAGACCACATATATTAATTAAGCTTAAGGATGAAAATAAATCACTTGCACTTAATGACACGTCACTTCTTAAAGTTCAGGTACGCTATCCCGATGGAACTTTAAAGGCCTATAAATTTGACGCGGACACGCTGCGTTTTACGCCAGCCAATTTATCAGCCGGTGAGAATACAGCAACAATAGATTTCTCGCCATTATTGAGCGGCGATGATGAAGAATATGAGCTGATAGTTTCGGGTAAAGACGTGGCGGGTAATACCGCAGGAGAGCTGGATTATCATATCAACTTCAGGGTGATAAGCAAGCCAATGATATCAAACTTGCTGAATTATCCAAATCCATTTACGACTTCAACAGCATTTGTATTCACCGTTACTGGAACTCAAATTCCGCAAAATATTCGCATTCAAATTTTGACTATAACCGGTAAAATAATCAGGGAAATCACTAAAGACGAACTTGGACCGATACACATCGGAAGAAATATAACAGAATTCAAATGGGATGGCTCTGATCTGTACGGCCAAAAAGTCGCTAATGGTGTTTATCTATACAGGGTTCTCACTAACCTTAATGGTAAGTCACTCGAGAAGTTTACTGATAGCGATGATAATACTGACAAGTATTTCACGAAGGGTTATGGTAAAATGTACTTCATGAGATAAAGCGAAGAATAATTCATTATGTATAAAAAAGCTTTTGCTGGCTAAGTCAGCAAAAGCTTTTTTATTACCGCCAAATAAATTTATTACTTACATTCATAACCAAACAAAGGCATTGTTCATTCTTAACCATATCCGCCAGGTCAATTGAGTAACAAGGCAGCATCCAATACGCAGGATAAATTATATTTCCCACAGCTGGATTCTATACGCGGCATGTCGTTCCTCGCTATTTTTTGTTATCATGCATTTCACTTTTCACAGGCTGATTTTCCATTAGCAAAATTTATCGTTTATCTCTACGACAATCTCCCTCTTGCTATAGATGTGTTTTTTATTCTGTCATCTTTCCTGCTGACTTACCTGGCACTTAGTGAATATAAAAAGAGAGGCAATTTCTCATTTAAAAATTATTTCACCAGGCGTATACTAAGAATCTGGCCACTATACTTTTTTATTTTGTTGCTGGCCTTTTTGCTCTTTCCATTTATAGCAAATCGATTTGGAACAACGCTTACTTTACCAAACTCGCTCTACTACATTTTTTTTATAGCCAACTTTTATACAATCGACCACGTATTTTTTCTAAAATTTCTTTGGACAATTTCTGTGGAAGAACAGTTTTATCTTTTTTGGGGCTTCTGTTTGCGCATGCTCCACAATCACTTAAAAGGCGTCACTGCCATTCTTTTCTTTATCAGTGTTGGTTCATCTGCATATTCTATCATTACGCATACCGGAAGCTATTATTCAACACTTACCTATTTGTTTGATTTTGCTGCAGGAGGCATAGCAGCGATTTGGACTTTTACTAACAGCCGCTTTATAGCATGGCTACAAAAAATGTCCAAGGGAGCTAATTATCTATTTTACTTTTACCTCATCTTTCATTTTATTTTATTTTATTTTTTAGAAGCTAATAGTGTTGGGCGAACCCGCGACTTTATAAGCCTTATCAATCGTTATGTATTCATCCTTTATATCTCCGCATTTATCATTGAACAAATGGTAAGTCCATCCCGAATAAAGATTTTTGCCAAAAGCAGGTTTCTTATTTTGACGGGTAAACTATCATATGGCTTGTATTGTTTTCATGGCATTACGATCACATTTGTTAACCTGTTATTCCAGCATTTTAAAATGAACGTGAATATATGGCTACTGGTACTAATTTATTTTTCACTCAATTATTTTATCGCAGCAGTTAGCTACAAATACCTGGAGCTTCCTTTTCTCAAATTAAAAACCAGGTGGAGACGGGTTTAAACCTGGATGCAATCATGACGTAACTATTTGAGAAAATTATTATGATAACTTCGCTTTATTATGATGAAGGAAAAATATGATGCAGTGATCGTTGGTGGTGGCCCAATAGGGCTTGCGTGTGGAATTGAAGCAAAGCGCCACGGTTTGAATTACGTGATTCTTGAGAAAGGTGCATTGGTCAACTCAATTTTTAATTACCCGGTAAATATGACATTCTTCAGTACTAGCGAAAGACTGGAAATTGGTGGTGTGCCATTCGTAAGCAACAATGCGAAACCAACCCGTAATGAGGCGCTGGAGTATTACAGGAGAGTAACATCTTCTTTTAATTTGAATGTTCATTTATTCGAAGTCGTTGAAAAAGTTTCTGGCTCTGTAGGCAAATTTTCTGTAACAACAGAAAAAAAAACTTATAAATGCAATAACATAATTATTGCAACAGGCTTCTATGACATCCCATATTTGCTTAATGTGAAAGGTGAGGATCTTTCAAAAGTTAAGCATTATTATGACGATCCGCATTTCTATGCTTTTCAAAAAGTGTTGGTTGTTGGAGCGGCCAACTCCGCTGTAGATGCAGCTCTGGAAACATGGCGAAAGGGTGCAGAAGTAACGATGGTGATAAGAGGTGATAAGATAAGTGACCGGGTAAAATATTGGGTAAAACCGGACATTGAAAATCGTGTAGCAGAAAATTCCATCAAAGCTTATTTCAATTCAACTGTTGCGGAAATACGGCCTCACGAAGTAGATATCAAAACACCGAATGGGATTGTTACTATTGAGAATGACTGGGTCATCGCTATGACTGGCTATCAACCAAACCTTATATTTCTGAAAAAGTTGGGCATCCGGCTTTCAGCAGATGACGTATGCAAGCCTGAATACAGCGAAGACAATTACGAAAGCAATGCAAAAGGAATTTATCTCGCAGGGGTGATCTGCGGCGGAATGAATACACACCGCCTTTTTATTGAGAACTCAAGAGAGCACGCCGAAAAAATAATTCAGGATATTAGCAATAAGAAAAATAAAAGTGAGAAAACAATAGTGACTTTAGCTAATTAATCAAATCTCTATTTCATCTCATAATTTCCCGTTGCCGGTGTCGTTCT
>JBDTVF010000070.1:0-14116 GCA_040007325.1 Ginsengibacter sp.
AATATTTACAAGAAAGGTTTGCTTATTATGACTGTTCTCCATAAAATAAATTCCATGCATTTTACCTAATTCACTTTTAAGATTACAACCGCTTACGTATTGATATTTTTCACCAGGATTTATTTTTGGCTGAACACCAATTACACCTTCTCCCTCTACTTCTCGGTATTCGGAATTGCTATCGAAAATATACCAGTGACGTCTCAATAATTGTACAGGAAAAGGATTGTTGTTTTCTATCGTAATGCGATAGGCAAACATAAATTCGTTTGTTACAGGATTGCTGTATTCCGGTTGGTAGAAAGTTTCAACGCTGATGGTTACCCCTTCTGATATTTTTGAGATCATATTACGGTAGCTTGATGATAAAGTTATTAAAAACTAAAGAAAATATAACGGATAAATCTTTCGAAATTTTGGAGAAAGGTCTGCGTATTATTTCTGTTCACCGGTTACTTCGTCTTTCTCGTTTTCGCATAGCCATTTTTGAGTAGCCATTGGAAAACCTTATCGGTGTGATCACCCTGAACCAATATCTCGTTATTTTTTACCGAACCGCCTGTTCCACAAATGGATTTCAATTGCTTCCCGATCTTCTCAAGATCATCGCGCAAACCCACAAATCCTTCAACCAATGTTACCACTTTGCCACCGCGTTGTTTCGTATCAAGCCGCACAGAAAGTGCTTGTTCTTTCGGCGATGGAGTTTCAGGTTCTTCCTGGCTGGCTGGGACATTTAGCTCGGGATTGGTGGAATAAACTATGCCCTGATTATATAACTTTTTCTTACTCATATTATTGTTTTATCTCTGCCTTCAGGCTTAGGTCTAAGCTCCGTGCCTGGTGGATAACTGCCCCGCTGGAAATGAAGTCTACGCCGGTGACTGCATATGACTCAAGGTTATGAAGATTAATGCCGCCACTAGCCTCAGTTTCGTATTGCCCATCAATTATCTTCAAAGCTTCACAAATTTCGGCAGGAGAAAAATTATCCAACATAATACGGTTTACCTTTCCAATGTTCATTACTGTCCTGACATCTGCGATGCTTCGTGTTTCAATTTCTATTTTTAAACCTGGCTTTTTTTCCTGTACGTAATTCCATGCTTTTAAAATCGCATTCTCTATTCCCCCGGCATAATCAATATGATTATCCTTAAGCATGATCATATCATACAATCCAAACCGATGATTGAATCCACCGCCAATCTTTACGGCTTCTTTTTCCAGTAACCTAAAATTGGGAGTTGTCTTTCGGGTATCCAGTAGCCTTGTATGGTACCCCTTTAGCTTTTCAACATAGCTTTTTGTAAGAGTAGCAATACCACTCATTCTCTGCATGCAGTTTAATACGAGCCTTTCACAGGTAAGAATTGTATAGACTTTTGCCAATATCTCAAAAGCAATTTCACCATCCTGCATCGAATCCCCGTCGCGCTTGAATTTCTTGATGACTGAGGTTGTCTCTATATGCTTGAAGATTTTTTCAGCGATACCCACTCCCGCAAGAATGCCTGGTTCCTTAATTTTAAGGATCGCAGCGCCTTTTGTATCGGGATCTATACTCGACAGCGTAGAGTGATCGCCGTCACCTATATCTTCTGCAAGCGCGGCTGTAATGAAGTGAGATAACTGCTCATCGAAAGACATGGAGCAAATGTATTGAATGCTTTTAAAAAAGCGCAGGCACGTGGCTAACGAGCCTGCTGTAAAAAGCTCTTGACAAAGAAATGGCTTTATTATCTTTCAAATCTTAGTTCCTGGATGACCTGCTTTTCACCTTTTTGCTTTAGGTAAATGGTGGTCCGATAGATACCATTAGTTGTTTCGAGATTGCCAATACAATATTGCGAACCTTCGTTTTCGCTTTTATGAATTATCTCAAAATTCTTGGCTGGGTTATTCGTAAAAAAATCTCTAAGTACTAACTCAGCCTGGCTCTTGCTATACGAATTACTTTTCCCGGGAAAAGTTATTTCCACTGAATTATCAAAAAATTTTGATACCTCAGCAGCGTTGCCCGTTTTAATTGCATTAATAATTTCAGTAAATGAAAGGGATACTACAAAAGAAAATGAAAGACAAACCAGTAAGGATAGTATTAAATTTTTCATAGTATACGAGTTAACATAGTAAAATTTACGAAAAACGTGCCAACTTGAGATGAGAACATAGTGAGTTAAATTAGTAACTCAGACTTGAAAAAACAAATTACATAACTTAATTGCTAATAATTAGCTTTGAAAAATGGAAGCAAAAAAAGTAATATTAATAATTATGGATGGCTGGGGATTAGGAAAGGTAAAGGATAGTGATGCCATTCAGCATGCTAATGTTCCGTTTGTAAGTTCGTTATATTCAAAGTATCCTCATACCACGCTAGTAACGTGCGGAACGGCTGTAGGCCTGCCCGAAGGGCAGATGGGTAATAGTGAAGTAGGCCACCTTAATCTCGGCGCCGGTAGAATAGTGTACCAGGAACTTGAAAGAATAAATGTGGCAATAGAAAGTGGTGAGTTCCAAAAGAACCAGGTACTTCTTAACAGCCTTGACTATGCGAAGAACAATGGCAAACCTCTGCACTTAATCGGTCTTGTTAGTAATGGCGGTGTGCATTCTCATATTAATCATATAAAAGCCATCACATCTCTTTGCAAAGAAAAGAATATAACTGAGGTCTACGTCCATGCATTCACTGACGGGAGAGACACTGACCCAAAAAGCGGCGCACGATTTCTCAAAGAACTCCAGCAGCATCTCGATAAAACCTCGGGTAAGATTGCTACTGTTACAGGCAGGTATTATGCAATGGATCGGGACAAGAGATGGGAAAGAGTAAAGGTCGCATATGATGCGCTGGTACACCGCAAAGGCGTTTTAACCGATAACGTGGTGGCTGCTATAGAAGCCTCTTATGATAATAATGTCACAGATGAATTTTTACTACCTCTAATAAATCAGGAAACTCCGGGGTCAGTAATCAAAGATGGCGATGCAGTGCTATGTTTTAATTTCCGCACGGATCGTTGCAGGGAGATCACAGAAGTGTTAACCCAAAAGTCACTTCCTGAATTTGACATGAAAACACTTCAACTTCATTATACTACAATGGCGAGGTATGATCACTCATTCAAAAATATTAATGTGATTTTTGAGAATGATGACCTTGTAAATACTATAGGAGAAATATTGGCGGCAAATAGCAAAAAGCAATTACGTATTGCTGAGACTGAAAAATATCCACACGTTTCTTTTTTCTTCAGTGGTGGGCGGGAAAAACCTTTCGAGGGAGAAAGCAGGATTATGATTCCTTCGCCTAAAGTTGCTACATACGATCTGCAGCCGAGCATGAGCGCTAATGAAGTAACCGAAGCACTTTTGCCTGAAATAAAAAATAAGACGGCAGATTTTGTATGCCTTAATTATGCAAATACAGATATGGTAGGGCACACAGGTGTTTGGGATGCAGTAATACAAGCGGCTGAAACAGTTGATAAATGTGTTGAAAAGATTATAACAGCCGGACTTGAAAACGGCTACACGATTTTCCTCACTGCAGATCATGGCAATGCAGACTATATGATTAATCCGGACGGCACACCGAATACAGCTCACACTTTAAATCTTGTTCCATTTTTTATAATTGACAAAGATTGGCGAGGCGAAATAAAGCCAGGTAAACTCGGCGACCTTGCTCCCACAATCTTGACTATGATGAAATTACCTGTTCCTCCGCAGATGACGGGCGACATTCTCATATCATGATACATAGCAAGCTATTGGCAATATCAAATTCCGCTAAACGCTTGTTTGTATTCAAGATTAAAAATCAATAGAAGTTACATCCAGTTATGAAAAAAGCAATAAGATATACACTCATTATCCTACTTGTAATATTGATCACTATACAATTTATCAGGCCCGAGAAAAACACATCCGGAGACGCAACTTATGATATTACAACCAAATATAGCGTACCTGAAAATGTGATGGCGACACTAAAGCCGGCATGTTACGATTGTCACAGCAACACTACTGAATATCCATGGTATTGGAACATTCAAACCGGTAGCTTTCTTTTTGAATGGCCACGTTAACGAAGGTAAACGTCATCTTAACTTCTCAGATTTTACGGCGGCGCCTATGTGGAGACAATACAAGCAATTAGATGAAATAACAGATCAGGTGAAAAAGGATGAAATGCCTCTTAGTTCTTATACCCTAATTCATAAAGATGCCCGCCCCACTGATGCTCAGAAAATGGGAATCGAAAATTGGGCAGAGTCAACCAGGAAAGAGATCGCAGGCCATTATCCCGCCGATAGTTTAGTAAGACCTAAGAGATAGTTCTGGATCTAAATTAGCATCAATATTTTCTATTACATCATCCTGTTTAAGGATTCGCTGGATCCCGCATCATAATTTTTAGTTAATGAAGCAGCAATTAGCGTTCATAATTGTCCTATCTTAGTAGGGTTAAACCAAGCTATATATCTATGACAGAAGAGCAAATGCTTCAGGGCTGTCTTGAAAACATTGCATCCACGCAGGAAGCACTGTATAACCGTTTTAGCCCACGAATGTTAGGTGTGTGTTATCGTTTTGCCCGAAACCGCGAAGATGCGGAAGACATGATGCAGGAAGGATTCATAAAGGTCTTTTCTCAAATTCATCAGTTTCGCGGGCAAGGCGCACTTGAAGGTTGGATAAGAAGAATCATTGTACACACCTGCATCAATATCCTCAAGAAAAATAAAAAATTCAGTGACAGTCTCGATCTGTTCCATGCCAGCACAATGCATTTAAACGAGGATAATATTCCTTCGTTATTGCAGGCAAAGCAGGTGGTGGAATGTATAAGATTGCTTCCACTAGGTTACAAAACTGTTTTGAATCTGTATGCTATCGAAGGCTATTCTCACCGTGAGATTGCATCGATATTAGATATTGAGGAAAGCACCAGCCGCTCTCAATATACAAGAGCCAAGTCTATGCTCGAAGAAATTTTATTGAAAAATAAGATACTTCAGCAGCCAAGACAAAAGGTGCGAATGGTATCCGGAATAATGTAATTGCTTGTATTTGAATAACAAAACTTAACTCTTATTACCTCTACTACTGAAACAAGTGAACGATGGAAGAAAACTTTTACCTTGATGATTTTGAGCTAACCTTGCAGGAACAGGCTAACCAATTTAAGATGGTCCCAAACAAAAAAGTTTGGCATGGAATCTATAATGACCTGCATCCCGGCAGAAGATGGCCTTCTGTGATGGTCTCTCTGGTTTTAATTTCCTCAATAGTTTTTATCGGCTATATAAATTCGCATAGCGATAAAGCTCCGACTACATTGACTGCGCAGGCAACTTTAAAGAATGCGGGCAATTCAACGCCACAGTTGCAGGTTAAGCCCCTTGCAACTACTACACCATCAGCAATTCAAAATAGCCAAACTACGGATGATAAGGCTGGTAAGACCTCAACAGGAATTACAAGCCGCGAAAATGATAATAACGCGACCGAAGAATTTATTACACCTGGTAAATCCTTTTCACTACTGACTCCTCAACAGCCTGTGATATCAGCTAATCATATAGAATCAGGAACTTCGCAAGAAATAGTAAATGTCGGGAATTCACAGGAAAAGCCTGCATTGGAAAAATCAAATTCCGAAAGCCACTCTGCCCAAAATTTGAACAATCATGAAAGCTTTGCAAGCAGTAAAAATGATGAAATACTGGTTATAACCGAAGAAGAAAATGAAAAAGTGGCTGTCCGGCCAGGTGGAAGCAGGGATAAAAATCTCCCGGCTTTATTAGTTTCAGCGAATGAAAGTTATCCGGGTTCAGAGATTTTTAAGACTGCTCATCAAATTACAGTGCCGGCATTTGTAAACTTTGACACTGAAATGAATAAATTTATCGTGATTGATAGCAAGCTAAATCTCGATAAGATTTTGTCAAGCACTTCCGAACAAAGTCAAACGACAACCGCAGCCTTGGCTGTCAGGAAGAAAAATGATAAGATCAGCTGGTCATATTATGCAGGCGCTTTGATAAATACAGTTTCTTTTAGCGGGGTGGCTTTGAAAGAAAATACAAATTCAAACCTTTCTGCTTTGCCACAGGTTACGCAAAAAGATATGAAAGTAATCAGGAATGCTGCGCTTGGTTTTGAAGCAGGCCTTCAAATGAATTACGCTTTCACACCACGCTTGCAGTTTACAACAGGGGCTCGCCTAACACGATCAGGTTATAATATTGTGTCCAATCTTGTTCACCCTACACTGGCTACCTTAACCTTAAGAAATACTTCTACAGGCGAGGCTTATTCAAGGAATTTTGTGACACATTACGGCGATGGAACAGGGCTTTCTACTGTGTCTCTTCATAATTATAGCTACCAGGCTTCAGTGCCTGTAGGCTTACAATATATGATGTGGAAAAATGATAAATTGCAGCTAAACCTTGCGGCAAGCGTAGAACCATCTATGGTTTTTCAGGCTGACGCATATTTGCTATCTGCTGATGGCAAAAACTATGTAAATGTTCCTGACTTGCTTCGCAAATGGAATTTAAGCAGCAGCTTTACACCTTCTATTTCTTTCAGGTCTCACAAATTGAAATGGAGTATCGGGCCAGACTTAAGGTATCAATGGCTTTCAACTTATCAAAAAAACTATACGATTAAAGAACATTTAATTGACTATGGAATAAGAATTGGAATTAGCAAATAGCTTTAAGCGGCAATAAAAGATTTTCGCTTTCGTTATTATTTTTTAACTACCATTTTTATAAGTCGTTGCACCGTACCCTGCAGCGGCTTTTTTTTCTTCGTAATTTTGCCCATGCAAAAATATGTATGGGCAGTTATAATTATCTCAGCGCTTTTTTGCGGTGCGTGTCATCAAAAGGAAGAAAAGGAAACAACTACTCCACAGCCAATATCTGAAGAGCTGGTATCATTCTTTCCCGTAACAGAATATTTCCTCGGACAATTGAATGAACTTGACACGATGCCCGTGACACCATTGCAGATCATATTTCATGACGATAAAAGTGATTCTATATGGTTGAAGCGAAAAGATATAAGGAATTTAGCGAAGCCATTTCTTACACCGGTGATTGACTCAGTGACATTATCAAAATTTTTTGCAGGTAAATCTTTTCTCGATCAGACGGTAAATGCATTTACTTTCTCATACGATCCAAAAGGTCAATTACCAGATTCGATCAAGTTGAAACATTGGGATGTATATGTTGATCCGCAAAAAAATAATGTAAGCCGGGTTTACATGGTTGAAGAAGATAAATTAAATGGTGTACCTCTCACCACTCAACTGACGTGGGAATCTGGTAAATGGTTTAGTGTACGCACCATTGAATACCCCCCCGGAAAAGAACCTGTAGTTAAAGAGCAAATCTTAAAATGGAGTTTCGACGACTGACAATTACCAGCTTAACTTTTAGAAATCTGCAGACATGACCACTGAAGTTTTTCAGTCCATAATAAAAACATTACCTATTCAGCCGGGTATCTACAAATACTTTGATGAAAAAAATGAGCTCATCTATGTGGGCAAGGCAAAAAGCATTCGTAAAAGAGTTGGCTCTTATTTTACAAAAACCTTTACCGGCTATAAGACGCATGAACTCGTAAGAAGGATCAATAAAATTGAGTTTACTATAGTAGACAATGAACAAGATGCCTTTTTACTGGAAAATTCTTTGATTAAACAATTTCAACCGAGGTTCAATATCAATCTTAAAGATGACAAGTCTTACCCGTACATGGTCATAAAGAATGAACCATTTCCCCGGGTATTTTTAACCAGGTCCAAGATCAATGATGGCTCTCAATATCTCGGGCCATTTACTTCTGTTGGCAGGGTGCGTGAGTTATTAATTTTTGTAAAACAAAATATTCAACTGCGCACCTGCAAACTAAACCTAACTGAATCTAATATCACCAAAGGAAAGTTTAAGGTGTGCCTGGAATATCATCTGGGAAATTGCAAAGGGCCGTGCGAAGGCTTGCAGAGTGCCGAAGATTATGCAGAAGGATTATCGCAATTGAAAAATCTCATGAAGGGAAGTCTCAATCCCGTAATTCAGCATTTTCGGCAGGAGATGAATCAGCATGCGGCTGAGATGCAATTTGAAAAAGCAGAACTGATCAGAAAAAAAATCGACCATCTTCAAAACTATAAAGCAAGATCAAAAGTTGTGAACGAACATGTAGGCAATGTAGATGTGTTCTCCATTTTGAAAGATGGCGATATCGCTTACGTGAATTATTTAATGGTAAGTGAAGGCACTATTGTATTAACGAAAACAATTGTGCTGGAGCAAAAGCTGGACGAGACGCCGGAGGATGTTTTATCATTTGCAATTGCACAATTGAGAGAAACCTTTGCAAGTGAATCCATAGAAATAATAGTGCCATTTGAAATAGGGTATCCTGCCGCGAACGTACATGTGATCGTACCTAAAGCAGGCGATAAAAAAAAGCTACTCGAGCTTTCGGAAAAAAATGTGAACTATTTTATAGAGGAACTGAGGAAAAAGAAAATGTTGCAACTTGAGGGCAAGTCAGATAAAGAAAAAAAGAAAGTCCTCGAACAATTACAAAGTGATCTTCATCTCCCCAACATACCAGAGCATATCGAGTGTTTTGATAATTCAAATTTCCAGGGGAGCTATCCGGTTGCGGCAATGGTGTATTTCAAAAATGGTCTCCCGGAAAAAAGCGAATACCGCAAATTCAATATTAAAACCGTAAGCGGCATCAATGATTTTGCCAGCATGAAAGAGGTAGTAACGCGAAGGTATAAACGCCTCGTGATGGAGCAGACACCCTTGCCTGAACTTATAATAATAGATGGCGGTAAAGGCCAGTTAAATGCCGCTGTTGAGGGTTTGAAAGAACTGGAACTTATTGGAAAAACGACTATCGTAGGGCTTGCAAAAAACGAAGAAGAAATTTTCTTTCCCGGCGATACCCAGTCTATAAAATTGCCATGGGATAGTGAGAGCTTAAAACTCATAAGAAGGGTTAGGGATGAAGTGCATCGCTTTGGTATCACTTTTCATCGCGACCAGCGCAGTCGTGGCACATTTGTAAACGAACTTGAATCCATAAACGGTATTGGTAAAAACACCGCGGATACACTCTTGAAAAAATTTAAATCGGTAAAAAAAATTAAAGAGCTTTCTATAGGGCAACTTGCCGAAGTTGTGGGCAAATCAAAAGCAAATATTATTTCAGCACATTTTAATGAGAATGCAAAACTGAATTAATACCTGATACCGGCCTTTCGATAAATGAAGCTCATAAGCCACATAGGCCCTATTAGTAAAAATTGAAGGTCTTTAAAAAAAGAAGGCTTTTTACCCTCTACCTTATGGCCATAAAATTGACCGATCCACGCAAGAACAAAGATGATAAGACAAACAAGCCAGAGAGCTATTGGAACATATGTCTCTATCAAGCCGCATAACAACAGGCACACAATCCCAAATAATAACATCCCAAAACCAAGCGAAGCTGAAAGCGTAAAATAGTAAACCACTACGAAGAGCAAAACAATCATCGCAACATTGAGTTGTAAATTTCCCCTGATTTGTGAAGGCAATTTAATAGAGTAAAGTAAACCTGCTATTGAAAAAAAGATAGCGGGAACACATATCCAATGAATTAATTTATTGGTCTCATTTTGATGACTTGCGCCATATTCATCAAGCCATTGATTTACGGTTCTCATTTACCATTACATTTATACTAATATATCAAAAATTATTTTATTAACGCCATACAAAGCTTAAGTGGCAAGTCTTGGAGCATCAACGAGTGAAAAAAGTTCATTACATTTAGTGAAGACATTGGATAAATAAAATGGAAAAATTACATCTCTTTTTTACAAGGATTCGAGAGCTTACTTTCTGGCAAAGATTATTTTCATGGCGGGTGATAAGAGATCTGAGCTATGACGCATTTGAAGAATTTAGAACGCTTCAAAAAGAAACGATAAGTCAGGCTGAGCAGTTGAATGTTCTTGAAAAAGGATATGAAAATGTGATTACGCAAAATGACGGCTTGAAAAGTACCATACAGCAATTTGAAAAATCTGCCAGTAAAAAAGAAGATGAAATTGATGGGTTAAATTTTAAAGTAGAAGAATTAAACAATACGATTTCCAGGTTAAATGTATCTAATGCGAAGCTCGAAGGAAATGAAGAATTGAGAAGAAAGAATTATGATGATCGCATTGTACAATTAAACCAGGTAAAGGAAACTTTTGAGAAACAGTCGGGCGCATTACATGAGGAAAGGATGAAAGAACAAAAAGATGCTTTTGAAAAAATGAGGCGTCAATGGAGTGAACATGAAATAGCGGTTCAGCAAGCGCTTAAACTGATTTGCCAAAATCATTTCATCAATTATATTGACAATGTTCCCTTTCGCGGCAACCCGGATAACACTTTAGAGATTTGTGATGAATACATCATATTCGACGCCAAGTGCCCATCAAATGACGATCTTATCAACTTTCCAAAATATATAAAATCGCAAACAGAATCATTAAAAAAATATGCAAGCCAGGATAGAGTAAAGAAGGACATTTTTTTGGTTGTTCCTACCAACACCATTCATACCATATCGCAGCTCATTTATAACATGGGCGATTACAATGTATATGTAATCACTAAGGATGCGATGGAACCAATCATTCTTTCACTAAAGAGAATTGAAGATTACGAATTTGTAAACCAACTAAGCCCCGAGGAAAGAGATAATATTTGCAGGGTAATTGGAAAATTTGCGCATACTACTAAAAGAAAAATCCAGATAGACCAGTTCTTTGCAACAGAGTTTTTGGATCTGCTGGTGCGATGCCAGAATGATTTGCCTGGTGATATTTTGAAACAGGTAATTGAATATGAAAAAGCTGAGCGCCTAAACCCGCCATCAGAAAAGAAAGCAAAGCAGATTCTCACAAAAGATCTGCAGGACAAACACGAATCAATTAATGCTGAAGCCGGAATTAGAGAAGTTGTGATTCCGATTAATTTTGAGGAAATGAAAAGTCTTCGATAATTATTTTTTTCAGAATCATTTGTTATCCTCACCGTGATAAAATTATTTGAACCTTATTGCTTGTAAATTTTCTTAAACCTATCATTATGTTTTCCAAACAAATTATTTCATTAGTCATTTATCTTATAGCAACGATAACTCTTTCAGCACAGACGCCTGATACAACCTATGCAGAAAAGCTTGGTTATCCTAAAGGCGCGAAAGTGTTGATCATTCATGTAGATGATGCAGGTATGAGTTATGATTCCAACGAAGGAGCTATTGAAGCCATTACAAAAGGTGCTGCCAATTCTACTAGTGTAATGATGCCTTGTCCCTGGGTTCCTGCTTTCGTACATTTTTTAAAACAACACCCTGAAGTAGATGCCGGCTTACATCTTACACTTACATCAGAATGGAAAGAATACCGCTGGGGACCACTTTCCGGTAAAGCAGCGGTTCCCGGATTGGTGGATAGTGAAGGTGATTTGTGGCCCGATGTACCTGACGTCGTAAAACATGCTACCGCTGATGAAGTAGAAAAAGAAATAAGGGCTCAACTGGATCGGGCCAGGGCAATGGGTTTTGAACCGACACATCTTGATTCGCATATGGGTACTTTGTTTGCAACCCCACCTTTTCTAGAGCGATATGTACAAGTCGGTATAGAAAATAAAATACCAGTGATGCTTCCCGGTGGCCATGATGTATTGATACAGGAGGAGATGCATACGCCGGATGTCTTCATAAATCAATTACGCAATATTGGAAAAAAAGTGTGGGATGCTGGTTTGCCCGTACTTGATGATCTGCATAATTTCAGTTATGACTGGAAGCCACCGGCAGATTATAAAGCTGGCGATAAAATTTCGGAGGACTACAAAACGCAAAAATATATTGATGCATTAAAACAACTTAAGCCGGGCTTAACCATGATGATCATGCATTGTACACTACCTTCAGAAAACTTTCAGCACATATCTGACACCGGGCCGTTACGCAAGGCTGATCTGCTGGCAATGCTCAATCCCAAGTTTAAGAAGGCATTGAAAGATGAAGGCATTATTTTAACAACATGGCGCGAACTGAAAGAAAGACGAATGAAAGTAAAATAAACTTTGTACAAGTTTCTGCTAACGGTATCCCATAGCCTGCAATTGAAATAATTCCGCATATCGCCCATTTTGCTCCAGTAATTCCTCGTGGCTACCCATTTCAATTTGCTCGCCTTTATCAAGCACTAATATTCTGTCTGCCATTCGCACTGTAGAAAACCTGTGGGAGATAAGAACCGCTGATTTTCCTTTCGTAAGTTCAGCAAAACGTTGGAATACTTCATACTCGGCACGGGCATCCAGTGCGCTGGTGGGTTCGTCAAGAATCAGCAGCTGCGCTTCTTTCATATAAGCACGTGCCAGTGCTATTTTTTGCCATTCGCCACCGCTCAATTCTATACCATTGTTAAAGCGCCTGCCAAGCGCCTGGTCATACTGCAACGGTAACTTGTTTGCAAGAACATTAGCTAAACTTTTTTCGGCGGATAATTCTATCAACCGACGGTTATTCTGTTCATCAATGTTTCCGACAGCAATATTTTGAGCAAAACTCATCTGGTAGCGTAAATAATCCTGGAAGATGATGCCGATATTATGTCGCAGATCTCTTATGTCATATTCCTGCAGATTAATACCATCAAGAAGAATTCGTCCTTCAGTAGGGTCATACAAGCGCGCAAGAAGCTTAACAAGTGTTGTTTTTCCAGCTCCATTCTCTCCAACTAATGCTAGCTTTTCACCGGCTTTTAATGTAAAGCTGATGTGTCGATTCGCCCACTTCTCAGAGTTGTGATATTTAAAGCCGACATCTTCAAATGTGAAACCCTGGAGTATTGGAACCGGAAAAGGAACAGGCTGTTGACTTACTTTAATCTTTGGTTGAATTTCAAAAAAGTCAAAAAAATCCCGTAGATAAATCGCGCCTTGTGATACCGATGTAAAACGCGAAAGTATATTTTCGAGAAGGCTCCTCAATTGCCGAAAGGAACCTGCAAGAAAAGTGAGCGTACCGATAGTGAGTGCACCATCCACAGTTTTCATAATCATTACTATGTAAGCCGTATAATAACCGGCGCTGCCCAGCAAAGCAAAAAAAGTTCCCCATATTGCACGCCGCGTTGAAAGCTTTTTATTGTCGAAATAAAATTTATTACTAAGTGTTTTAAAACGATCCACTAAAAATTTGGAAAGACTGAAAAGCTTTACTTCTTTGGCGGTTTCATCACTAGCCCCAAGATATCGCATATAATCAAGTTCACGTCTTTCCGGAGTTTGTCCACGCGTAAGTGCATAGCTGCGATCATTGAAATAAGACTCGCCAAGGAATGCGGGCACAATGGCGACCAGCAACAGGAGGATGAGCCACGGGTTAAAGGCCATCAGGCCGGCAGATAAAAATGCCATCGTAATGATATCCTGCACCTGAGTAAGCACCTGTGATAAAAGAATGGTCCGCCCTACAGTCTGCTGCCTTGCTCTTTCAAGCGTATCGTAAAATGCTGAGTCTTCAAACTGATCGAGGTCAAGCGTATCCGCATGCTCCATAATCCTTACCGAAGTATAATTGGAGAAAAGATCTCCGAGCAAGCCATCGAACAATAATATAGCGCGGCTAAGCGCATCCGAGAGAATAGCAAGAGCAAATTCTGCGATTACTAGTTGCCATAAAAAAGTATGATCCCCAGCTGAACCTTTACTCAAGGCAATAACTTCATCTATTATCAGCTTGCCGACATATAGAATCGCGACCGGTATTGCAGACCTTATCAGGCGGAGCACTGCATTGATAATGGTATACCAATGATTAGTTTGCCACACCATTTTAAAAAACCTGGGCAGGTTCTTTAACGCAGCAAATTTTTCCTTTAAAGTAAGATTGGGATTAGTGTTTTGAAGTGCAGGCCTTCGTTCATTCGCCATGCGTACTTTGCTCATTGGGCAAATTTAATCGAATTGCGTCGTTCAATTTTTTCAGATATAGTTTA
>JBDTVF010000071.1:0-13831 GCA_040007325.1 Ginsengibacter sp.
AAAAAACAAATAAAATGGCAAAATTAAATTTTGGTGGCACCGAAGAGAACGTTGTGACACGCGATGAATTTCCCTTATCAAAAGCGCAGGAAATTCTTAAAGATGAAGTGGTAGCTGTAATTGGTTACGGTGTTCAAGGTCCCGGCCAGGCATTAAATCAAAAAGAGAATGGTATTAATGTAATTGTAGGCCAACGCAAAAATTCAAAGAGTTGGGATAAGGCTGTACGTGATGGCTTTGTGGAAGGTAAAACTTTATTTGATATTGAGACCGCGTTGGAGAAAGGAACTATCATTTGTTACCTGCTTAGCGATGCGGCTCAAATCGCCATGTGGCCCACAGTTAAAAAACATTTAACTCCTGGTAAGGCTTTATATTTTTCTCACGGTTTTGGCATTACTTATCTTGATCAAACCGGAATTATTCCTCCAAAAGATGTAGATGTGTTTTTAGTAGCCCCTAAAGGTTCGGGAACTTCACTCAGGAGAATGTTCCTGCAGGGCCGCGGCTTAAACAGTAGTTACGCAATCTTCCAGGATGCTACAGGTAAAGCATTCGATAGGGTGGTGTCATTGGGAATTGCGATTGGTTCAGGATATTTATTTGAAACAAATTTTAAGAAAGAAGTGTATAGTGATCTTACAGGCGAAAGAGGAACTTTGATGGGAGCCATCCAGGGAATTTTCGCTGCTCAATTTGAAGTGTTGAGAAAAAACGGTCATTCACCTTCTGAGGCATTTAATGAAACAGTGGAGGAGCTTACGCAATCGTTGATGCCATTGGTTGCTGAAAATGGAATGGATTGGATGTATGCAAATTGCTCCACGACTGCGCAACGTGGAGCGCTTGATTGGTGGAAGAAGTTTCGTGATGCAACACTTCCTGTGTTTAATGAATTGTATGACAGTGTTGCTGCAGGCAAAGAAGCCGCAAAATCAATTGAGAGCAACAGCAAACCAGATTATCGTGAAAAACTTGAGGTTGAATTAAAGGAATTACATGATAGTGAATTATGGCAAGCTGGTAAAACCGTAAGGAGTTTGCGCCCTGAGAACCAGCCGGCAGCTTCTGAGCCAGCAGATAAAAAGACCAAGATGCAGGCGGCATCAAATTAAATCTTCATTGAGTGATAATAAATTGAAAAAGAAAAGCCCCTCTGAATCGGGGCTTTCTTTTTTCCAATAGTTATATCTCGTTAGCATTTTTCCAATGCCTGCATGATATCATGTAGAACATCATCAGGATGTTCCAGGCCAATTGAAATTCGAATAAGCCCTGGTGTTATGTTTACTTTTAGTCTCTCTTCTTCCGTGAGTTTACTGTGCGTCGTACTTGCAGGATGTGAAGCAATACTTCTTGAATCGCCAAGGTTTGCGGTAAGCGAGAGCATTTGTAAACTATCTAAAAACTTTATACCGCTTTCTAATCCGCCCTTCAAATCAAAACAAACAATGCCACCTCCATTTTTCATTTGCTTCACCGCAATATCATGTTGCGGATGACTTTGTAGTAATGGATATTTTAACGAGCATATTTTCTGATGGTTTTCCAGCGCTTTTGCAATCTGCAATGCATTTTTAGAATGACGCTCCATACGCACGTCGAGTGTTTCAAGACTTTTGCTTAGAACCCATGCATTAAACGGCGACATAGCCGGCCCTGTATTCCTGCAAAACAGGTAAATCTTTTCAATCAGATCTTTTTGTCCAACTATAACTCCACCTAACACTCTTCCCTGCCCGTCAATCCACTTAGTGGCCGAGTGTACTACTATATGTGCGCCGAAGTCGATCGGCTTTTGAATTACCGGTGTTGCAAAACAATTATCAACATTCAGGATAAGGTTGTGTTTTTTTGCGAGAGCTGAAACAAACTCAAGATCTATAATATCGAGACCTGGATTAGTTGGAGTTTCCAGGTAAATCATTTTCGTATTAGGCCTTATTGCCGCTTCCCATTCCTCTGGTTTATCAGCGCTCACATAGGTGTAATCAATACCGTAGTTAGGTAAGTATTTTTTGATGATATTATGTGTGCTTCCAAAAACTGAATCGCATGATACCAGGTGATCTCCGTTTTTTAGCAACGCCATAAAGCTGGCAAAAACGGCACTCATTCCGGTAGATGTTGCCACACCGGCATCAGCTCCTTCAAGCGCAACCATCTTGTCAACAAATTCATTTACAGTTGGGTTGACAAACCTGCTATAAATGTTATCATCAGTTTCATCAGCGAAGGCCGCACGCATATCTTCTGCATTATCAAATATAAAGCTGCTCGTGAGAAATATCGGGGTACTATGCTCTTTCTCATTTGTACGTTCTGTTTGAATGCGTATTGCTTTTGTAACGGGGTGCTGTTCCATAACTGCTACTTCTTTACTACTTTTTTTAAATAATGTGGCAAATGTACTTCATGCATTACGTTACAACAAAGCTGAAAAGAAATTGTGTTTTAATTAAGGCAATTAACTTCGAATGGGTCGTGGAAGGCGGCTTATTGTGTGTGAGTGGGCAACGTGGATTGTCTTACTATCAAAGGTGCTTCTATAAGTTTTTGAACCAGCTCTTTTTCTTCGTTGATGTTTTCCAACAAAATCTGCGTGGCGAGTTGCGCCATTTCGTTTATTGGCTGCTTTATATAGGTGAGCGGTGCATAGAATAAATCTGACGCGTTTATCTCATCAAAGGTTATGAGTGAGAGCTCGCCAGGTATTTGAATCCCTTTTGAATGAATATATTTTAAGCCAAAAAATGCTATAGTGTTAGACGCGAATAGGATGGAGTCTACAGGCCGAGGCAATATTAAAAGTTCATCGATGGCTTCCTTAACTGCTTGTTCAATATTTGCAGAATACAGTAATTCATGACACCAGAGCTTATCAATGGCGATGTTTTTGCTCTTTAATGCATCTTCATAACCTCTCTTTCTTTCACTGAGGTTGAAGAGCGTTGTATCATATGTAATTAGGCCGATTCTGGTATTCCCTCCACCAATAAAATATTTTGTGGCGTCGTAAGCAGCCTTATAATTATCGAGTGTCACCCAATTTGTTTCTATTCCGGGGAAATACCTGTCGATTAAAACAAACGGAATATCGTGTTCAAGAAGGTATTTAATATTTGATTCACCTTCTTCTGAAGGAGCGATGATGAAACCATCTACCTGTCGGTCCAGAAGTGTGTTTATTAATTTATAAGATTTTTCTGCATTTTCATCAGCACTTCCAAATATCACTGTGTAATTTTTCTCGTAAGCTTCATCTTCTATTATGCGGGCAAGACTCGAGAAAAAGGGATTTGAAATATCAGCAACCACTAACCCGATCGTAAATGTTTTTTTCAGTTTTAAACTTCGTGCTATCTGGTTGGTTCGATAATTTAATTCAAGTGCAGTTGCTTTTATTTTAGCAGCTACTTCCTTCCTGATTCTACCGGTCTTTTTATTATTGAGCACATAAGAGACCAATGCTGTCGAAACGCCCACCTTGTTGGCAATATCTTTAAGAGACACTTTTTTCTTCATGACAATAATTCCGGTTTATTTGTCCCAAGCAAATGTGAAGGTAGACAAACAATTAATAATAGTCAGATAATCAACTTTTTATAAAGTAAATTGCCGTCAACGTTAAAATTTGGCATAATAATTACGCATGTGTTTAAACGATTAAACAAATATCGTAAATTTGCAGTTGCTACATAGCAATTTTGAAATAATTAAAAAAGAAATTATGAAAAGTAATAAAAATATTGGATTGATAGAGTGCAGCTCAAGAGAAGCATTATCAAAGATAACAGCATATAATAATCCTGATGGGTATGTTGTAAAAAAAATCAGGACGAACAATAAGGTTGCCAGGGATGGCGCTTTAGAAGAATATCCTGATGCGGAATTGGTGGAAGATATCAGCGCTATTATCGGTGACTCCGATATAGAACTTATACTGGTATCCAGGCCTAAACAGGAAGATCTCGCAATCATTGGAGAAGCAGTATGCGCAGGTAAAAACGTGCGAATTATTTAAAATAAAAAAGTATTACTAAAGACTCTGCAAGGGTTGTAAAGCTGATACCCTGGCAGCATTTAAAAAATATTACGATTGCCTGCTCCAGCAAAGCAGGCAATTCTTTTAAAATATAGAAAACAGAAATTATGAATTTAAGTATGGCAACGCGAATAACACTTACTCCGATTTTTTTCAATCGCAGCCAGCAGGTTCGTGATCAATACTTTAACAGGGTGACACTATCAGCTATTTACAGGATTGCGACCAGTGTTTTCTTTTTTGTTGCAGGACTCACGTTTGCCACATGGGCAAGCAGGATTCCTGACATCCAGAACAAACTACAATTGAGCGATGCAGGGTTGGGTGGAGTTCTATTCGCGTTGCCTGCAGGTTTGATGACAAGCCTTCCTCTTTCAGGATGGTTAGTTGGCAGTTTTGGAAGCCGTAAACTCGTTATTGCGGGTGCAGTTTTATATCCAATGACATTGATTCTGCTCGGCGTAGCGGGTTCCATATGGATGCTTACGTTGGGACTATTTCTTTTCGGACTTTTTGCCAACGTGATTAACATTGCTATGAACACCCAGGCGGTTGGTATAGAAAAATTGTATGGCAAATCAATTATGGCTTCTTTTCACGGGCTATGGAGCATTGCGGGATTTACCGGTGCTGCTATTGGAGCATTATTCGTTTCCGCAGGTTATCCACCACTACTTCATTTCTCGCTGATTTGTCTTTTAACCGGCTTACTCGTTTTGATAGCGTATAAGTTTACTCTTCCACACGATGACACTTCCGGCGGCTCACAAAAGCTTTTTGTAAAACCTGATAAGCAAATATGGGTGTTAGGCATTATTGCATTTTGCTGTCTTCTTTGTGAAGGTGCTATGGCTGATTGGAGCGGTGTATATTTTAAAAAGATCGTATCTGCCCCACAGTCACTTATCACATTAGGATATCTTGCTTTTACAAGTACGATGGCACTTGGCCGGTTTCTTGGCGATTGGATGGTAACGAAGATCGGTGCCAGGAGAATGCTCCAGTTTAGTGGATTGTTGATCACCGTGGGATTACTTACATCGGTGATGTTCCCATATCTAAGCACCGCCACCATAGGTTTTTTACTGGTAGGATTTGGTGTGTCTTCCGTGGTACCTATTGTTTATGGTATAGCCGGAAAGTCAAAGATTATGTCAGCGAGCACTGCCTTGGCAACTGTTTCTACAATAGGATTTCTTGGATTTCTCATTGGGCCGCCATTAATAGGATTTATAGCACAGGCTATCAATTTACGTTGGTCATTTGCTATTGTTGCTATACTTGGATTTGGTACAGCATTTTTAACCAGAATTATGAAAACAGAATAACAAAAACTTAAAAAAATTTTTATGAATAACAATTTCGAAAAAAACAACCTTAAGAAAGACAGGGGACGAAGGCGAAATAATAGTAAACCTCCTGCAAACAAATTCACTAGCGATAAGACTATTGAAACTACTGAAAGACGTTTTAAAGATGGCGGCTTCATCGCATGGCCACAGCCTAAACTTTCAATAAAAAAAGATGATTTGGAAATGGAAGTAATTGAAGGCAGGTCTAAAAAAGGCGGCTTCATCGCGTTTCCAAAGATCGTCTAACCCTTAACGTAGTTCAAGTATATTAGTTTGAATTTTAAATAATAAACCTTCAAAACGCAAAGGCTGTTGTACAAAATACAACAGCCTTTTTTATTAACAGCCGTTTATTTTTTAGAAAGATAATTGCGATATCACTTTCCAAAGTGTCCAGATACTTGTTATGATCACTAATGAACCGATAGCTATAAACATTTTTTTGACGGGAACTTTTCCAACCAATCTCGCCGCTAATGGCGCAGCAAGCAGGCCACCGAATATAAGTCCCGCCACATCAAGCAAAGGGATGCTTTTTAGAAAAATAAAGAACGTAATGGAACTGCACAGAACAACAAAGAATTCTGCCAGGCAAACAGAGCCAATTACATAACGTGGATTTTTTCTTTTCGAAATCAAGGTACTTGTAACAAGCGTTCCCCATCCGCCACCAGCGAAAGAATCCATGAAACCACCAACTGTTGCAAGCCATCCCGCTCTTTTTATTTTGTCCTGCGCCTGTTTCTTCCTGAAAGCTTTTTGTATAATAAAATATCCCAGGTATAAGGTGTAAATAGATAAGGGAATACGGATATATTTGGAATAGTCCTGCGCAAAAAATGCAAGGGTTGCGCCGATAACTGCGCCTACAATGCCCGGTATAACGAGTGCCCTGAACAGTTTCTTATTGATATTACCAAAACGGTGGTGACTATAACCTGATACCCCACTCGAAAATACCCTGGCGGAGTGAACGCGGCTGCTCACAATTGCAGGGCTTACACCGTTTGCTAAAAGAAATGTTGTAGATATAGTGCCGTAACCCATTCCTAAAGAGCCGTCAACCATTTGTGCGATAAACCCGGTCAGGAACATGATCAGGAAAGGTTTTACATCAATGATATCAGGTATTGTCTTTATGTTACGAACTATCTGGTGAAAGGGGATGTATGATAAAATGCCATGTCCAATAATCATGAAGCAAAAGGCAAAAAGACACCACTTCACAATTTTTTGCCACTTCTTTGTGCGGGCCTTCTTACCATTTTCCAAAGGAATTTGTTTGGCGGCCAGCACCGTCGTAATATTATTGAGGTGTTTTACCTTATCGGCAAAGTCTCCGTTTATTCCATTCCTGATGATGTGCATATTGTCCAACAAATTATCTATTTCGTCGGGCATCAGTTCGTTAATCTGTTCTTTCAACCGCTTGGCAATGGTGGGTGATTTGCCGTTGGTAGAAATGGCAATCTTAAGGTTTCCTTTTTTTACAACGGAGCTTAAATAAAAATCACATAGCTCGGGCTTATCGGCTACATTCACAAGTTTACCTTTTTGATGAGCATCGTGCCTGATGGTTGTACTGGTTTCGATATCGTTAACCGCAGCAATAATAATGTCTGCATTTTCTATGTCTGCTATATTATACTGCCTTTGCTCAATGGTGATATTTGAAATATTTTTTGCCAACTCGTAAATCTTATCATTCACTGTAATAGACACCAGGTATATATGTGTTGATGGCGAATTTTCCACTACCGTCGATAGCTTTTCAAGACCAACATTTCCACCACCAATTATCAGCAGACGTAAAGTTTCAAGCTTTAAAAAAACAGGAAAGAGCGTATTTCCCTGTTGGACTACTATTGCTTCTTTTTGTTCTATCACGTTAGGCAGTTTTATATGATCGGTTAAGTTTCCTTGAATTAAATTGTTGGTAGATGTTTAAACGGAATGCATTCTGATCTTCCAAAACAGATGTGCTGCTGCGCCACTGAAATATTTTCATATACTGGGCTTGCAACGTTGTGTTAGTTGACAGCTTAAAGCTTAAGCCGGCAAATGTTCTGTTTTGGTCAAAGAATAACGTGTTGTTTAGATAACCTGGATTTACAAGTATCTCGTTGCCTGCAAGCAACCTGATATTATTTTCTTTCAAAGGAAACTGCCATTCAAAGCGATAGCGTAATCGAAATATGTATTGGTAATTTTTAGATTTTCTGTTGTTGATAACCTGCTGAAGAAAGCGCTGCTCAGTGCGAAGCCGCTGTAGTAAATTGGTCTCTTTGATTTTTACCTGGTATGAAAGTTCTTCCCATGGCCGCCATTCATTCTTAAAAAAATATGAATCTCCATAATATTGTGCGCTCTCAAATAACGTGAGGCCTGAGCCAACCGCCAGGTTATGACCTAAGTTATAAGCGAGTCCCGCACGAAAACCATACAACAACCATTTGTCCGTCCACTGAATTGTCCGCACCTGAGCGTCGCTCATCAATGACCATTTTTTACTGAAGCGGAAATAATTGCCATACCCCGCCCATAGTACATGAGTATGGATGGTAGTATGCTGTGCCTTTGCAGTAAAAGGAACAAACAACATGATAATTGCAATTTGCTTTCGGGCAGACATTTATCTAATTGTATAATTTTCTGAAAGTGTAGTCTCCAAATCTTTCACCTTCATTTCTTTCTTCTTTAAAACCTGCAAACCATTTGTCTAATTCTGATAAGATGGCATCTTCATCAAGACTTTCTCTATAAACCCTGTTAAGCCTCAACCCCTCATAATCTCCGCCAAGGTGAAGATTATATCTCCCGACTCCTGTGCCTACAAATCCTATTTCAGCATTATAAGATCTTGCACACCCGTTAGGGCAGCCAGTCATGCGGATAATAATATTTTCATCACTGAGGCTGTATTTAGCAAGTAACGTTTCTATTTTAGAAATCAGGGAAGGCATGTATCGTTGAGCTTCGGCTAACGCCAACGGACAGGTGGGTAGTGAAACACAAGCTATTGAATTTTTTCGCACGGCTGAAGCTGAATCAGTGTGTTCCATAATTTTGAACTGGCGTAAAATTTTATCTATGCCTACCTTGTCACCTTCAGCGACGTCGCTAACAATAATATTTTGATTGCCGGTAAATCGAAAATTGGCTTTCCCGGTTTTTGCAATTTCTATTAAAGCGGATTTGAGAGACACTTGCTCATCGTCAAGTATCCTTCCGTTTTCTACAAAAGGCGTAAAATACCATTTGCCTTGTTGGTTTTTAAACCAACCATAATAGTCTTTCCGATCATTAAAAGAATAATCTTTCACAGGCTCGAGCTTAAAACCAAGCCGTTTTTCAACCTCTGCCTTGAAATTTTCGACGCCCAGTCTATCAACAGTATATTTAAGGCGCGCAAACTTTCGGTCGCTTCTATTTCCGAAGTCACGTTGCACGGTCAAAATTTCGTAAATAGCCTGTAGTGTTTTTTCTTCACTATCTGTAAACCCGATAACAGTGCCAAGCCTTGCATACGTTTGTGCATTACCGTGGGTAGTGGAAAGACCACCACCTATAGCAATATTAAAACCCAGTAGCTTTTCATTTTTAACAATGGCAACAAGTCCGATATCATTGGTGAACACATCTACATCGTTGTTCGGCGGAATCGCAATGCCGATCTTAAACTTCCGCGGCATGTACCTGTCCTCGTACAATGGATCTTCTTCGTCTTTTTTGTCCAATATTTTTTCTTCATCCAGCCATATCTCATAATATGCCCGCGTCTTAGGCATCAGGAGTGTGCTTATTTTATTGGCATATCCAAAAATCTGTTCGTGAATAGCTGACTGCATGGGGTGTGCGCTGCACATTACATTCCTGTTGATATCTCCGCAGGTAGCTATTGAATCAAGTTTTGCTTTATTGAAATCCTGGATAGTTGGCTTTAATTTGGACTTATATAGTCCGTGTAATTGCATTGTTTGTCTGGTTGTTATTTTTATGACCCCGGTGGAATAGCTGTCTGCAATTTCATTCACGTCCAGCCATTGTTGTGGTGTAAGAAAGCCGCCCGGCAGGCGCAACCTTATCATAAATGAAAAAAGGCGCTCCAGTTTTTTGTCAGCTCTTTCATCGCGCCGATCACGATCATCCTGCTGATAAATTCCATGAAATTTTATTAATGACTGGTCGTCTTCACGTAAAGCTCCTGTTAACTCATCGTGCAGGCTTTCTTCTATAGTTCCCCGTAATCCGTCACTTTCCGTCTTGATCTTTTCTATTGGTGATAAATTTTCAGCCATTTTATTCTTTATGTTTTATTTCACTGATTATTGCGAATTACACGAATTCTTTTTTGTTATGGTCTGCGGCATTCGTGTAATTAGAAAAAATTCGTGTTGTAGTTTCTAATAAACATCGGTTATGTATCTTCCATCTTCCTTCATATCATCAAGATATTTTTCAGCATCAACCTTTGATCTTTCGCCAAACTGCTCAATTATTTTAAGTAGCGTTTTTTCTACGTCAAAACTCATTGGATCTTTAGTGCCACATATATATACATAGCTGCCTGTATGAATCCATTCAAAGAATTCATGGCCGTGCTGCATCATTTTTTGTTGTACATATACTTTTTCTTTTTGATCCCTGGAGAAGGCGGTACTTACTTTTGTGAGCACGCCGGTATCAAACCAATTTTGAATTTCACTTTGATATAGAAAGTCGGTAACAAAATGTTGTTCGCCAAAGAAAAGCCAGTTCTTGCCCGAAGCACCTGTTGCATCTCTTTCAGCAATAAACGAACGGAAAGGAGCGATGCCGGTCCCCGGTCCAATCATGATTACATTTTTATCTTCATTGGGCAGCCTGAAACGGTTGTTTGGATGAATATAAAATTGCAGTTCACGGTCCCGGTCAAAGCATGCTAAAAATTCAGAAGCGAGTCCATATTCTGTTTTGCCATCTCCCTTAAAAGAATTTTTAGCAACCGTAACATGTATTTCACCTGAATGTGCTTCAGGTGAAGAAGCTATTGAATAAAGCCTCGGTGCAGTGGGCTCTAATATTTTAACTACTTCTGTAAATTGATCGGCATCTTTTACAGGATATATCTTTATGAGATCCAGTAAGTCGATTCTTTGTATAACAACATCCTGCTCAACAATTGCAGCATATTGTTTTACCACACGTTCAGGAAGATAAGTGATGTTTAATTTTTTATGAAGTAAATTATATACTGAAAGGAGCTCGTCTTTATAATCCAGGTTGGTGGTTTCTTCAGTGCCCGTAATAGAAATGATTTCATCCACCACTTCTTTTTTATTTTCCGGTATAATGCCAATCGAATCGCCCGGCAAGTACACTACATCTTCTGCTTCAATTTCTATGTGAAACGTTTCTTTGTTGCTTCCACGGTCATTCAGATTTATATGTCCAAGTATTTTACCATTAAATATTTTTTTACCGGAAGATTTTTTAGCAGTAACCCGCGGCGCAACGATTGACGAAACTTCAGGATTCGTATCGAGGGCTTTTATTAATTCTTCAAACCATTCGTTAGCCTCTTCTTCATAATCAACATCACATTTTTGAATAGGGAAGAAACGCTTACCACCAAGTTTAGTCAATTGCTCATCCACATCTTCGCCAGCCTTGCAAAAAAGAGGATATGAGGTATCGCCCAATGCTAGTACACTATATTTCAATTTATCGAGCTTGAAGCCGTTCTGGTGTACATGGTCATAAAACTTTTTGGCTGCTGCAGGCGGCTCTCCGTCGCCGTGAGTGCTTATTACAGCCACAAAATATTCTTCTTTTGTAAGATCATTCAGGCGATATTGATCCATACTTTGCACCTTGGCGTTAATACCGATCTTCTTCGCTTTGGAAGCAAATTCCGTAGCAAGCTTTTTCGAATTGCCAGTTTCAGTGCCGTATGCAATAGTGATTTTATTTACACCACTTTTAATCGCGCCTGCTTGTTTTGGTGCCTGCTGTGAAACTATGCCGTTAAGATATCCGTTCATCCATATTCGCTCCTCGCTGGATGATTTATCGATTAGCTCAAGAAAAGTTTTTAATTTATTTTCAGCTAACATTTCTTTTAAAATTTTTCAGGATTATTGAGATTTCGTAAAACGCCTTTTACAGGCTTGAAATAATGTTGCTGACTATCAACATTCGTAAGCCATGCAAATTGTTCGTGAAGAGCTACTACTTTTCCAATGATAACAAGTGATGGTGAAATGAAAGTTTTACCCTGTAGCGTTTTCTTGTAATCGTATAGATTCGAGATGTGAATATTCTGCAAGGGAGTTGTTGCCTGCTCTATCACTCCCAGTAATTTATCTTCATGAATATTGTAAGAAGTTAATTTCTCGACCACCTTGTCTAAGGTTTCTGATGACATATAAAATGCAAGCGTGTCATTAGTGTTAGCGAGTTCACGCCAGTAATCATCGGTCACCATATCTGATTTGTAATAGGTGAGAAAACGTACCGATGTCGCATAGCCTCTTGCTGTAAGTGGAATACCGGCTGTGGCAGCAGCACCTAAGGCAGCAGTTACTCCCGGAATTATTTCATACGGAATTTGATAAGCAACTGCCGTTTCCAGTTCGTCCATGATATTTGAAAAAATAGAAACATCGCCGCCCTTAAGTCTTACAACCAGTTTACCTAACAGGCAATAATGCACAATAAGCTCATTAATGGTTTGCTGAGGTGTAGAGATACCACGTCGGCACTGCTTACCCACATGGATAATTTCAGCATGGCTACCAACATAATTATTTAGAATATCATCACTTACAAGGCGGTCAGTTAGCACGATATCGGCATCACGCAAATATCTCACTGCTTTCATTGTAATCAATTCCGGATCACCCGGCCCGGCGCCTGCAATAACGAGCCTTCCATTTTTTGCTTCCTGTGTCATTATTAGTCTACTTATTTAGTAGGGTATATAATTAAAAAAATTTAGTGTGCTTATTCTATCATGCAGGCACCGACCGTTACACAGCTCGTTTCATCAATTAATATAGCACCTCCGTTTTCTCTTAGCTTTTTATAAGAATCAAATATTACGGGTGATGCCGTTTTTATGGTTGCCTTTACGATATCATTCAGTTCTGCTTTTTCGGGCGAATAATTCTTTTGTAAAGTGTTTACATCCAGTTTATACTCGATCTCCTTAACTACTGCTCTTACCACCTGGCTGTTGATCTGTAAGAAATATTTATTGCCAGGAATTAATGGCTTGTTGCCCATCCAGCATAGAAGTGTTTCAAATTGTTGTTCAGTTGCCGGTTGATTATCCCTGTGAACGATCATATCACCGCGACTTACGTCGACATTATCTTGTAAGTGTATTACCACGCTTTGAGGAGCAAATGCTTCTTCTATTTCCTTACCGCCAATTTCAATTGCTCTAATGGTGCTTTCAACTCCGGAAGGTTGTACGATTACTTTATCTCCTTTTTTGTAAATGCCGCTTATTATCTTTCCTGCATAACCACGATAATCGTGATATTCAGCGGCCTGCGGACGAATTACAAATTGTACTGGAAACCGTCCATCGGTATGATTAACATCGGACCTTACTTCTACGTTCTCTAATAAATTGAGTAATGAATCACCTTCATACCATGGATACTTATCTGATTTATCAACGATGTTATCACCGTTCAACGCACTGATCGGAATATACTGTACGTCTTTCAGACCCAAAGATTCCGCAACTTTTACGAAGTCGATGACAATGTTGTTATATACATCCTGTGAATGATCAACCAAATCCATTTTATTAATGGCAACTATTACGTGTGGAATGTTTAAGAGTGATGTGATAATAGAATGACGACGTGTCTGCTCCACAACTCCGTTCCTGGCATCGATTAAAATAATAGCCAATTCAGAGTTAGATGCGCCGGTAACCATGTTGCGTGTATACTGAATGTGACCGGGAGCATCAGCTATAATAAATTTGCGTTTTGGTGTTGAGAAATATTTGTAAGCAACATCGATGGTAATACCTTGTTCACGCTCTGCGCGAAGACCGTCAGTCAACAACGCGAGATCTATTTCACCATTTTGTTTATTCCTACTTTGCTTTTCTATTGCGGCAAGCTGATCAATTAAAATTGATTTGCTGTCGTAAAGCAATCTGCCGATCAAGGTGCTTTTACCATCATCAACGCTACCTGCTGTAATAAATCGAAGTATATCCATAAGACCCCTGTCCCCTAAAGGGGAACTTAGTTTGTATCAGTATTCAACTTTTGATTTGTCACTGATGATTAAAAAAATGTTTTAAAATTAATTTCCCATATCCCCCTTTAGGGGTTAGGGGTGTCTTAAAAATATCCTCCCTTTTTTCTATCCTCCATAGCCGCTTCTGAAACCCTGTCATCGATCCTTGTTTCTCCGCGTTCACTTG
>JBDTVF010000072.1:0-13761 GCA_040007325.1 Ginsengibacter sp.
TAAACCAGCCTCAATTTTTATTTTACGATTATTCTTTTCTTGAAACTTTGCCCGAGAGCGAATGGACAAACGGCTTTGCAGAAATCATCAAACATGCATGTATTAAGGATAAAGAAATGTTTCATTTTCTTGAAAAAAATTCGTTGGCAAAATTTCAGTCTTCTACCGAAATGATCGGCGAGCTCATCAGGAAAAACGTGGATATAAAATTTAACGTGGTGTTGAATGATGAGCACGAAAAAGGTGATCGTAAGCTTTTAAATTTTGGCCACACCATCGGGCATGCCATTGAGAATACAAGTAGGCTTTCGCATGGCAACGCCATCAGTATTGGTATGGTAGCCGCTTGCCGCATTTCAGAGAAAATTGCGGGCTTCGATAGTATCGATAGCCAAAGTATTAGCAAACTTCTGGAAAAATATGAATTACCTGTTGCTTTTAGCATTGATAAAGAAAAAACATGGAAGGTACTAAAACACGATAAAAAGAAAGCTGCCGACACCATGAATTTTGTGGTGCTTCATCAAATTGGAAAAGCAGCCGTGCAACCTATATCGATGGAAAACTTACATGAAATATTTAAAGAAATAATATAGTGATAGCACGCATATCTCCCTCTCAAATTACCGGCTCCTTAAATGCTCCTTCGTCAAAAAGCAGTATGCAAAGGGCCTGCGCTCTCGCCTTGATATCCGGTGGCACTACTGTAATTGCAAATGCAGGAAAGAGCAATGATGAGCAGGCGGCACTGGATATCATACGTAAGCTTGGCGCATCAATTGACAGAGTGCGTAGTGAAATTGTTGTAAACTCTTCAAGTGACATTTTTAAGTCTTCCGATAAAAAAAAGCATGCAATAATTTCCTGCGGTGAGAGCGGCCTGTCGTTGCGCATGTTTGTTCCCATAGCTGCTCTCTTTAATTACGATATTACTTTTGCCGGCGAGGGCAGCATACTTACAAGGCCGATAAATTTTTTCGATTCAGTTTTGCCAAAAGTGAAAGTGAATGTGCAATCTAACGATGGTAAACTTCCGATAACTGTGAGAGGCCCGCTTAAGCCTTCCAATATTGTTGTAGATGGATCGCTAAGCTCCCAGTTTTTAACCGGTCTTTTAATTGCCTATGCAAAGGCGTGTACCACGCCCGTTAGTATTAAGGTAAATGACCTTGCCAGCAAACCATACATAAGCCTTACACTCTCAATGCTTCAGCACTTTGGCTTTGAAGTTGAGAATGATAACTTTGAAAAATTTACGATTTTACCCAGAGAAGCAACTCCCGGCCATAGCATTAAATATAACGTCGAGGGCGACTGGAGCAACACCGCATTCCTGCTTGTGGCCGGTGCAATTGCCGGTGAGATTACCGTGAAAGGTGCCGATATTAATTCAACGCAAGGCGATAAAAAAATCATCAATGCACTCGAATCATGCGGCGCTCAAATAAAAACAGGCAAGAAACAGATCACGGTTAAGCCCGGTGAATTATCCGCGTTCGAATTTGATGCGACACACTGCCCCGATCTTTTTCCACCATTGGTGGCATTGGCTGCCTATTGCAAAGGCAATACAATTATTAAAGGGGTTACAAGATTGCTTCATAAAGAAAGTAATCGTGGACTTACCTTAAAAAAAGAGTTTGCAAAAATGAATGTTGTCATTGAGCTCAACGATGATACGATGATCGTTAAAGGTGGTAAACAGGTAAAAGGTGCCAGGGTTACCTCGCATAACGACCACCGGATAGCGATGGCATGCGCTGTCGCAGCACTTCGTGCTAAAGGCCAAACGGAAATCATAAAAGCTGAAGCGGTAAATAAATCATATCCACAATTCTATGATGATATGAAAGTCCTCGGAGCCTCCTTGCAGGTTTCATAATGGTAAATGCTAAAAGCCTTTCTGCGAATTTCATATACGATACCTTTGCGTTTCCAAAAAAATTAAAATGTCTTATACTGTAGCAATTACCGGCCGGCCAAATGTTGGGAAAAGTACTTTTTTCAACCGAATGCTGGAACAACGAAAGGCCATTGTAGATGACATCAGCGGCGTCACAAGGGATAGACAATACGGTGTTGCTGACTGGGCCGGGAAGAGTTTTAACCTGATAGATACGGGCGGATTTGTTGCCAATAGCAATGACGTTTTCGAAAGAGAAATTCGAAAGCAGGTACACATTGCCGTTGAAGAAGCCAACGCAATTGTTTTTATGTGTGATGTTACTACCGGCATTACAAACCTGGACCAGGAAATGGCTGATATGCTGCGACGTTCTCCAAAGCCTGTTTATCTTGTAATTAATAAAGTTGACAATCATGCAAGGCTTCTGGAAGCATCCGAATTTTATAGCTTAGGTTTTGAGAAAATATTTTTTATTTCATCGGTGAGTGGCACAGGCACAGGCGAATTGCTCGATGAAGTTGCTGCTCTTATTCCGGACGAGCCTGCTCCGGATGCAACCGATCTTCCAAAGTTTGCAATTATCGGGCAACCGAACGTTGGTAAATCATCTTTGCTTAATGCATTAACAGGGCAGGAACGTACTATTGTAAGCGACATCGCGGGGACCACAAGGGATTCTATTCATACAGTATATAATCTTTTCAATAAGGAATTTATTTTAATAGATACTGCAGGTATAAGGCGCAAGACTAAAGTGAATGAAGACCTGGAATTTTATTCTGTAATACGTGCCGTAAAAGCCGTCGATGAAGCAGATGTCTGCCTGCTGTTATTAGATGCTGAAAAAGGAATTACGGCGCAGGATATAAACATTTTTTCATTAGCGCAAAAAAAGGGTAAAGGACTGGTAGTACTCGTGAACAAATGGGATACTGTGAAAAAGGAAACCAATACTGCACGTGATTATGAAAAAATGTTGAAACAAAAACTTGCCCCATTTAATGATGTACCTGTAATATTTATCTCTGCTATTGAAAAATTAAGAATCTACCAGGCCATGGAAACTGCCTTAAAAGTGTATGATAGCCGCAGGCAAAAAATAGCCACATCAAAACTAAATGATGTAATGTTGAAAGCTGTGGAATCTTATCATGCACCGGTTGTGAGAGGCCATGCAGTGAAGATAAAATATGTGACTCAGTTACCTTCTGTTGTTCCTTCATTTGCTTTTTTTTGCAACTATCCTGACGATGTAAAAACTCCATACAAGAATTATCTTGAAAACCAAATGCGCGAAAAATTTGAACTTACGGGTGTGCCAATACGCATATATTTTAGAAAAAAATAGTAAACCTTTGTGAGGTTTTAAAAGTTGCCTGTTCCATATAATTTGGATACATTTGCGGCAATCAAAAAACTTAAATAATAAAACCATGAAAAAATTATTTGCGATTGCAGTTATTGCTGCTACAATGGCCGCCTGTGGAGATAGCGCCACCTCTACCACAGATGAATCTATGAGCTCAGATTCTTCGAGTATGATGAATGATAATTCAATGAAATCGGATTCATCTTCAATGATGAGCAACGAAACTATGAATGCACCCATGGAAATGAAAGATGGCATGATGATGATGAAAGATGGTAAGATGATGGTTGTGAAAGATGGCGCACCGACGGAAATGACAGAAACCATGACTTGCACTGATGGTTGCAAAGTAGCACCAAGCGGAGAAGTAACTATGAAAGACGGTAAAAAAATGACACTTAAAAATGGCGAATCAATTGATAAAGATGGCCACATGATGGATGCCGATGGAAAAATGATGATGAGTGATATGAAATAAATTCTTTTATTTAGCATTGAGCAAAAGCCCCGATTACCGGGGCTTTTGTATTTTACAATTGTTATGTGATGTCAGCACAGATTTGATTTTTCGCGTGACGAGAACTCTATACCTGGCCTGTAAGAATTCAGAGCATGTTTTTCACTGTCCAGGCTTTTTTTAATAATTAGAAACGCTATCAGTATGATAACGAGAATAAGAACGATTGTAAGATAAAGCCACGGAAGATCTTTTATCCTTCTCGCTAATTTCTTTGACTTCTTTTTCTCAAGCTGTTTTTTAAGGTTAGTGTTAAGCTGTTCAACTAATGCATTAACGTCTTTTTTATCTTTGAATCCATCCAATCCTTCTACAGCATCGTTCATCATTTCTGAATCGATCATCGCTTTCTCAAGGTTATATTTTTCCTCCGCTGAAAGCTTATCACTCAGGTAATCCATTAGCTTTTGGTTGTCAATATCCTTATTGCTATTCGATAATATGTTTAGTAAATCGTCATTCATTTTCCTTCGATCATTAGTTTCAAATTCCTTTTGCCATTCTGTATATAGCTTTTTACCTGCATCATGGAAAAGCCTGTGATCTCCGTAATCTCGCCGTAAGATTTTTTCTCAAGGTAAAATAAAGTTACGCATTGTTGTTGCTCAGCATTCAGGCTTAGAAGACAATGCTGCATCTTTGACAAGAGCTGATCTTTTGCAATATGCGAATTCTTATCTGTGGTTTCCGCTGGTGACTTTACGAGATCTTCATTCAACTCCAGGGGCACTTTTCCTTTGTTCCTAAGGGTCATCAGGCAGTGATTCTTTGCAATCATGTAGATCCAACTCTTGAAATATTCAACTTTGTATTTATGCAACTCGTCAATTACTTTTAAGAAAACCTGTTGCACACAATCTCTCGCATCTTCTTCATTTTTCAGGTATTTCATGCAAACGCCCAACAGCAAAAGTGTATAACGCGGCAGCAGCAGACCAAGCCATCTGTTATCATGGTCAGCATAAAATCTTTGAAGCAACTCCTCTTCAGTTATATGTTGGTCTTTTCCCGATTGCAATGGCGCTATCATTTATATCTAAGAGATGTAAACATAAATAAAATCCATAATTTACATTTGTAATAAAGCTTTAAAAGACTGTATGCAATACGCCGTGTGCTGTGTTCCTGTAAGCCCTCTCAGATCCGACCCTTCTCACAAAGCTGAAATGGTTTCACAACAATTATTCGGAGAAAAATCCATCATTAAAGAGGCTGGTGTTGATAACTGGGTTAAAATCGCGCTGAAATACGATGGATATGAAGGTTGGTGCCAGTTTAGTCACCTGGCAGAAGTTGATGAAGAGCATTATGTAAAAACTGACAAAGACCTTACATCGGGATGGGTTAACGAAATTGATTATAATGGGCACTACATGTTTGTGCCATACGGCAGCTCGCTTTCTGCATTTGCAAATGGAATGGCATTCTGGAGAAAAAATCGTGTACATTTTAAAGGTGAGGTGTGGAATCCTGAAGAAATAAAAATTACTCCGAAGGTCATCAAGCAAATCGCGTATAAATTCTTAAACACTTCCTACATGTGGGGCGGCAAATCGGTGTTTGGTATTGACTGCAGCGGTTTCGCACAACTGACTTATAAGTTTCTAAATAAACAACTTCCGAGAGATGCATACCAACAGGCTGAAAAAGGAGAGGCAGTAAATTTCTTACAACAGGCTCAATGCGGTGATCTCGCTTTTTTTGACAACGAAGAAGGGCGTATCACACATGTTGGCATTCTGCTTAACCAACATGAGATCATTCATTCATCAGGAAAAGTGCGTGTAGATAAAATAGACAACCAGGGTATTTTCAATCCGGATACTAAGCAGCAGTCACACAAGCTGCGCATCATCAAAAGATACTTCCAAACCTAAAGCTTCTTTGAAATATTACTTCCCGGTGTAGCGGTACCTGTTATTTTTGGCGCTTCGTCGTCCTTTACTTTTTTATCAATGAAAAGCATCTTAAATGCAACAATGATCATCAGGATGGCAAATATTTTCTTTACAGTTTCCTGCGGTAGTGCCAGGGCAATCTTGCTGCCAAAGTAACTGCCGGCTAAAAAGCCTATCGCTACCAGCCACACTATGCGCATATCAACATAGCCGGCTTTGTAGTACTGCCATACACCAAGAATCCCTATCGGCAATAATAATATCCCCAATGAAGTGCCCTGGGCTTCTTTTTGTGTAAAACTTAAAAAATACATAAGAGCAGGCACTATTACTATTCCGCCGCCAATACCTACAAGGCCACCCATTATACCAGCGACCAGGCCTATGATCAATAAAATTACAATTGCATGTAAGGTCATAACATAAATTTGAGTAAGGTTTATTTAGGAAATGTCTGCTTGTAAAATTCTATCGATTCGTTTATAATTTCAAAAGCTTTTTCTTTTGTCTGAAAATCATTGATCTCAACTTTTTTATTCTCAAGAACCTTGTATTGCTCAAAATAATTTTTAAGCACACGAATGAAATGTTGAGGAAGATCGTCCATACTCTTAATATAATTCACGCCAGGATCATGGGCTGCCACTGCGATTATCTTATCGTCGATCATTCCTGTATCGATCATTTGCATATTGCCAATCACGTAAGCTTCCACAAGGCACAGCGGTTGTATTGACTCGGAGCACATGACAAGTATATCAAGCGGATCGCCATCTTGCCCGAGCGTTTGAGGTATAAGTCCATAATTTACCGGGTAGTGAAAAGACGAATAAATAACCCGGTCAAGCTTGAGTAAACCTGTTTTTTTATCAATCTCGTATTTTGATTTTGAACCCTGCGAAATTTCTATCAACGCATTTACTATTTGTGGCGCATCGTCTCCATAATGTGCGCCGTGCCATGGATGTAGTACGTACATAAAATAATATTTTGAATTTAATTTATCACAATTGAATTAGTTTTTGCCCGGGCGATACCTGATCACTTCTGCTTTTTCGATCGTAACAAGGCCACCGGAATTCGCACTTTCAAACAAATCATTCACAGTTTCAGTAAACGCCCTGATTTTTTCTTCAGCGTCTACAATTTCAATGATCAATGGCATATCAGTTGAAAGGTCAAATAATTTTGAAGTATGTATTTTGCTGTTTGCCCCAAAACCCATGATGCCTTTTGTAACAGTCGCACCTGAAAGCCCTTGTTTTTTCGCCTCAAATACAATCACTTCATATAGAGGTTGCCCTTTGTGTTTATCTCCTTCACCTATAAAGATGCGAAGTAATTTTGCATTTAAATCATTTTCCATTTTTTAAAACAATTTAATAACCGACATACCTGCAAATGTGGCGATTAATCCAATGATAACACTGGAGGCTACATACGACAAGGCATGCCAATTTTGACCGTCGCGGATGAGTGCTATGGTTTCATTCGAGAAAGAAGAAAAAGTAGTGAAGCCACCTAAAAATCCTGTAACGATAAAAAGCCTCCATTCCACTGGGAAAAAACTCCTTTCACTAAAGCCGAAGGCCAGGCCAATAAGAAAACACCCGATGATATTTACGGTTAATGTTCCGAAAGGAAAGGTTGAAAGAAATTTAGACTGCACAAGTTGAGAAAGCAGGTATCGAAATATACCGCCGATGCAACTTCCAATCCCAACGGCCACTATCATCTTCATATTGTCTGCTATTAATTAAAGTAGTTCCAATAATTTCCTACCTAAAAGCCGGTCATTCTTAGAAAAATGCTATTGAAGATTGCCGGTGAAAGTATATTTGAAATCCACCAGCCACTCGTTATTTTTCCGTACCATTTTCAGCTTCGAAGATTTGTTTTTATAAGTGTTAGAATACGTAATGATCGTCACCGAATCAGATAGTTTTTCTGTTGAATCGATAAGTATATTAGCATCTTTATATCCTTGTTTTTCCTCCTTACTTCTTTTAGTGTTGAAATCGCGAAGGCCATTGAAATATTCAATGTTCGTGCTATCCTGCAAAAGGTATTTTTTTGCCTCATCATAATCTCCTTTTAGTGAAGCCTCGATAAAGCCTCTTCCCGATTCCAGGGGATCGGTCTTTCTTACTTCAGGAGAATTGTCACAGGCAGCAAGCATCATCGTACTTAATAAAAATATCATTTTAAATCTCTTCATAGTTCGTCATTAAAAAACTAAGGTATAATAACTTTATCTTTTAAATAAAAAAGCACCTTCATAGGGTGCTTTGGTTTATTTATTTCGTGTCAAAAACTTTGTCATTTCTTTATTCTTCACCAGCGGTATCAATCATTTCCTTGGCATGGTCCATTGCTGCGCCCCTTAAAGAATCCAGGTGTTCACGCTCTTCCGGGGTCATGCTATCAAGACGGTTTTTCATATTCCCCAGGCCGTGTTCTTTCATTTTTTTCTGCGCCATTTCCATCAACGTTGATTTATCAAATGCTACCTTCCAGGCACCATCTTCTTTCTTCAAAGTGAAATTAGTTGTTTCGCCTGATTTTTTATCGCTTACCGGGACCGTGGCTTTATCACCATCTACAGTTGCTGATCCGAGTTGCATATTTTCTTTACCATAGTTAAGCATATCATTTGAGCCTTCGCCTGCACTTTGCATACCCATTTGCATCATGCTCATCATGCCCTCGCTGTCCTTGGTAACATATTTTTTTGCTTCTTCAATATTTTTACTTGATACTGCTTCAAAAAATTTAGTGAGTACCAGTTTCGGATCACCTTCATTTGACTTGCAGCCGGTAAGCAGTAAAAACGCAGCTGCAAAAACAGATAAGAGAATTTTCTTCATAAACTTTTTTTTTGAATGGCAAATGTAAATTTTATTTACAGATATTATTGTTGTTGAAACTTTACTCTTTTTATTTCCCGGCAAAAAGGATTTTTAAAAAGATCATCTATTGCAATAAATTTTTTTCCATTCCATTGTTCTTCGCGAATGTCGATGCGATTACCTGCCGCCTGTTTCACCGTTTTATAAACTAACTCAGAGCAATACATCCTGTCATCAGTGTCGAGATTAAACTGCATGTCGAATTTTACACCGCTGCTATAACAATCATGCGCAAGTGCAACGAACTTCACTCTTTGGGTATCACTCAGGTTATACCTGAAAACTCCAAAGCCTTTATTTTCAAAAGGATTACAAAAAATTTCAAATGGATCTCTTCTTAGTTTTTCATCGGGATTCCATTCTCCGCCAATGGCATGGTATACAAAGAGCGTATCATTTTCCAAACTTGCTATACCGCAGTGCGAGTAGGTTTTATCTAAATGCGAAACCCGCCGCATTATATCACTTGTAAAGTCGCGACCTGTTCGCAGAATGAGATCTCCCGGCCGCACCAGTTCCATGGCATTTGTAATTAATGTCATGTCCTGGTTTAAAATTTTTTCTTCTTTTGCTTTATTATCTTTTGAAATATCGCTTCTTTCATTTTTATGATTACAGGCAGTTATAAAAAACAAAAGGCAGCAAAACAGCCGCCCTTTTTTAAAAGTTATTTTTTGAAAAAATATCATCGGGGCTCTTCCATTTCTCTTACCTTATCCTTTTCATACGCCTTAATGATTGCTTTTACAAGCTTGTGCCTTACAACATCTTCTTCATCAAGTTCTACATGCCCTATCCCGTCAATATTTCGTAAAATTCTCGCTGACTTTTCAAGACCACTTTTTATTTTAGGCGGCAAATCAATCTGTGTAACGTCCCCGTTAATGATAGCTTTGGCGTTTGCGCCAATCCTGGTAAGGAACATTTTAAGCTGCAGATCGGTTGCGTTTTGAGCTTCATCGAGAATGATAAATGCATTGTCAAGCGTACGTCCCCGCATATAGGCCAACGGAGCAATTTCTATAGTACGAGTTGTCATATAATAACCCAGTTTATCAGCAGGTATCATATCGTCTAAGGCATCGTACAAGGGGCGTAAATATGGATCGATCTTTTCTTTAAGATCACCCGGAAGGAAGCCAAGATTTTCACCGGCTTCAACAGCCGGCCTTGTAAGAATGATCTTGCGTACCTGTTTATTTTTTAGCGCTCTTACGGCAAGTGCTACCGCTGTATATGTTTTACCTGTACCAGCAGGACCTATAGCAAATACAATATCATTTTTATCAAGTGAGGTCACCATCGCCTTTTGATTAGCAGTCCGGGCTCTGACGGTTTTCCCGTTGGGGCCAAAAACCAGCACGTCATTGGGATTTCTTTCGATAAAGTTATCTATAACTTTATCATCATCACCACCAAGAATTTGCTCAAGATAATTTTCACTCATGTGCCCGTTGCGCTCCAGGTATTGAACGGCAAGATTGATCTTATCCCGTGCGTCTTCAATCTGGTCTGGTGCACCACTAAGTTTTATTTGTGTGCCTCTGCTCAAAATTTTAAGACGGGGAAATTTCTTTTTTAAGATATCTAATTTGCCATTGTTAACACCGAAAAATTCAATAGGGTTTACGGTCTCGAGATTAATGATTGTGTCTGTCAATCGGGTTGTATTTAGTTTAGGTTAAAAAAAATGCTGCTAAAACGGATTTGACTTTTAACTATTCCAAATATAAAAATTACAAAACGTCGTTTACTAAATTAGTTATACACACGCAGTTGAAAAAGTTAAATGTCATATCGATAACGCATCGTGTTTCACTTATATTTTAATTTATTAATCGAGTTTACTTTTTTTTAATAATTTCACCTATAAATCATTTACAATGAAAAAAAGTATCGTTATTCTTTTTGGATGTATAATTTGTGTTGTGCTCTTCCAGGCTTTCACCACAACGAGCGATCCTGAATTTCAAAATCTCCAGATACTTCCGAAAGATATTTCGGAACATGATCTCGATAGTGTAATGCATCACTTTTCACAATCACTCGGTGTAAAATGCAATTTTTGCCACGTGTTCAATAATGATACTAAAAAGATGAATTTCGTATTGGATGAAAAGCCGGAAAAAAATATAGCCCGCAAAATGATGCTGATGGCAATCGATCTCAATAAAAATTACTTTGCCGATATGGATATGGATCAGGATATGGACCATAAAGATATGGACATGGATAAAGATAAGATGGACAAAGGCAAAATGGATAAGGATAAAATGGATAAAGGCCATAACATGGATGATAAAATGATGAATAAAAATCCAATGGACACTGCCGTATCAAAAAATGTTGGCTATATGTTGATGGAAGTAAATTGTTATACATGTCACAGGGGTGAAACTCACCCGAATTCAAAACTTCCACCACCGCCTCCACGCCCACAGGGACCGCCGCCAACTGATAAACCTGCCGATAATAAATAAAAAACAATGCCTGTTTGCAGACACTGCCATCTCGAGGGTGTGGGGAGGTACTGTACTGATTGCGGTGAAATTTATGAGCCGAAACGTATAACCGTTCACTCAATCATACATGAAGCCGTACATACATTTACACATGCTGATAAAGGAATTCTACATACTTTAAAATGCCTTGTATTGCATCCCGGCACGATGCAAAAAGAATACATAGGCGGTGAAAGAAAAATACACCAGAAGCCATTTGCATTATTCTTCATTTGCGCAACGATCACTGCCATTGCATTACATTTTGTAAATAAAACACCGGAAAATTATATAGACTTTGACGTTGCAAAAGAGCATTTTTATAAAAACTATTATGTTATTCAGCAAACCGTTATGTTACCTGCCTATGCCTTAATAACCTGGGGTGTTTTTTATTCAAAGAATTTTAATTACGCCGAGGCACTGGTGCTAATGATCTATTCGCTTTCGTTTAGCCTGTTAATTATTATACCAATAAATTTACTGGGATATATTTTTAAAGGTATAAATGAGCAGCTCGTTGAAATTATTTTTCTTGCGGTTTATATGACTATAACTAACGTCAACTTTTTCAAAGAAAAAAATCATTTTATTATTGTGGCAAAAAGCGTGGTCGTTATGCTGGCTTGCTATGGCCTTTCCTATTTGGCCGGGCGGCAGGTTATACAAGCTTTGGTGTAAGCTGCAATTAATAGAGGCTCCATGAAATTTGTAAGACTATTATTTATCTTTCTATTTGTTTTTCAATTTTCCTCCGGACAGACATGGCAGGATACTTTATCACTAATAGACAAACAGTTTAGTCAATATCTACCTAACAATCCCGGATGTCAACTTTCCATTTCAAGAAACGGAGAAATAATTTTTTCCAAGGCATGGGGAATGGCTGACTTAGAACGTGTTGTTCCACTTTCAACTAACTCAATTTTTGAAGCAGGCTCTGTATCAAAACAGTTTACTGCAGCAGCCATTCTTTTATTAGAGCAGCAAGGCAAACTTTCACTTGACGATAATTTAAGGAAATATATTCCTGAACTCCCGGATTATGGAATTCCAATCACACTTCGGCAAATGCTTCACCACACAAGTGGTATCCGGGATTGGAGCGATATAGTTGAACTCACCGGCTGGCCTCGTGGACAAAAGTTTTATACTAATGATGATGTACTCGAAATTATTTCTCACCAGAAACATTTAAACAACAAGCCAGGTGACAAATTTTCATATAGTAACTCAAACTATATTCTTTTTGCCATTATCATAAAACGGGTAAGTGGTTTATCACTGGCAGCATTTACTCAAAAGTATATTTTTGACCCGGCTGGAATGCTACATACCCAATGGAGAGATGACCCGAATCGAATAGTGCCAAACCGCGCCATTGCTTATTCAAAATCTGGAAGCGGCTTTAAAACAGATATGCCAAATGAATACGCTTATGGACACGGCGGCTTATTAACAACAACAGAAGATTTATTAAAATGGAATAATTTTTACCAAAGAGGAAAGTTTGGAACGCCATCATTATTATCCAAACAAATTGAAACCGAACCATTAAACAGTGGAGTAATGAATCCTTATGCTGCAGGTTTGTTTATTAATAAAGTTATGGGCTGGGATAATATAAGTCATGATGGAGCAACGGCGAGTTACCGTGCTTATTTAGAAACATTCCCAGAATTACATTTATCAATTTGCATTTTGAGCAACACTTCTCAATTCAATATAGATAACGTGGAGAGTACTATTCGAAAAATATTTGTACCGTATAAAAAGGGCAAAATAATAAAAACTGACAGCGGCTTTAAGTTATCTAATGCTTATTTAAATAACCTTGCAGGCATGTATGTAAATGAAAGAAACCGGTCAACTTTTCACCTATCCGTAAAAGGAGACACACTGATGCTTGATAATTATTTGCCGCTGAGAGCATCATCTAAACATATTTTTAAAGCTGATAATTTTCTTTTAGAAATTAATGGAACCAAAGGTTCATATATACCTTTCTCACCAAGAGACACTATTCCTTTTACAAAAGTGAAACCAGCTAATCTTTCAAAGGAAAATATTGCTATTTATGAAGGAAATTATTTTTCAGGAGAAACTAATTCTCTTTTAACAATACACAGCGACAGCAGTAAATTGTTAATCCGACTAAATGTTGATAAAGACTATGAATTAATTCCAACTTATAAAGACGCCTTTACCATAGATGAATTAGGTTGTAATGTGCAATTCATCAGAAGCCCTCAAAACAAGATCTCTGCAATAAAATTTTATTTTTGGAGAACGTTGGGGATAGAATTTAAGAAAATAAATTGACTTTTATTGACGAGAACATGCAGCTTACATGGGGTTTGCCGCTATGCTGGCTAACCTGCATATCTTCATCTTTTGTAACGCTATCATCTACAGTTCGGACAGTACTTTCATCGTTCAGCTTTTGTACATATTCTCATTTATAATGTTTCAATGGGGTTGAGGTTTGAGCTAACGAATATAAATGCCAGGAAAGCAGCAAGCCCCATCGTAAGAATCATTCAATCTCAAATAATAAAAACTGAGTTTTTTGTGCGGCGACAAAATTATTATCTGACACGAAGATCAAGGTACGGTGTCCATTGGATAAAGTAGGTCCAAAACATACTCCTTCAATATTAT
>JBDTVF010000073.1:0-13723 GCA_040007325.1 Ginsengibacter sp.
TCTTTTTTAATTTATCACCCCGAACCCTTTTGCTGATAAGGCCACCGATTACAATACCTGCTATGGCTATTCCGGTTATAGTTAATAGAAATACCCAAAGATGCCGGACGCTTCCGTGTTCATGCATCTCATCCAAAAGATCCGCAGAAAGTGAAGGGAAAATTGAATTTAAGTCAACTGTAATCATTGTGAATTAATTCATCTTGCTAAAAGCTGCATGGCAAATATAAATTAAGATTGCACCCCTGCACATACTACCGTGGCCGGGACGGTTTCGCTAATAATTTGCATAAACCATTTTTCTTTTTTTATTCCTCTTTGCATAAGATAAATTTGCACTCATCTTTATATGACAGCTAACCAAATAGATTAAATAGAAAACCTCAATGACAGGCCAACAGATTCGCAGGCAATTAAAAAAATCATTTGACAGGATAAGGAGTGAAAAATATAAGCAGAATCTCTTACAGGCAATTCCATTTTGGGTAGCATCTCTCATCACAGGTTTAATAGCAGTGTTTTATTCACGGATTTTTGCCTACCTCGAAGGCCAAACTTTTGTAATAATCGGGCAGGATAAATGGCTCATATTTATTATCACACCGGTGTGTTTTTTTCTTGCGTGGTGGATTGTAATAAGATTTGCCAAATATGCAAGAGGTAGCGGCATTCCGCAGGTAATGGCCGCGATTGAACTTGCAAATCCGAGGTATAATAAAAAGGTGGAAAAACTATTAAGTATTAAGATCTTTTTCGTAAAAATGTTTTCCAGTTTTATAATGATACTTGGCGGAGGCGCTATTGGAAGAGAGGGTCCCACCATTCAGCTTGCGGGAACAGTTTTTAGGAAAGTGAATGAATGGCTTCCTGAATGGTGGCCAAAGATTTCCAAGAGAAATATGATCATGACGGGGGCAGCAGCCGGTCTCGCAGCGGCGTTCAACACTCCACTCGGAGGAATTGTGTTTGCTGTGGAAGAACTAACCAAAACGCATATTAGCTATTTTAAAACAGCATTGTTTACTGCTGTGATCATTGCCGGTCTTACCGCACAGGGATTATTAGGTCCGTATTTATATTTAGGGTATCCCGATGTGACCGGCCTTACTGTATCTGTTTTTTTTGCGCTCATACTTGTTGGAGCGGTGGCAGGGTTGTCGGGTAGCCTTATGTCGAAGATTGTATTGATGCTGTTTAAATGGAAATCCAAATTTAAGTTTCGCTACCAGCATGGCTTATACGTAGTTGGCTGTGCTTTTATCGTTGCTTCTATTGCTTTCTTTTTTGACGATCGTATATTAGGTTCAGGCAAAGAAATAATGATCACCACATTATTCAGTACTGAAAAAAATGTTCATTGGTATACCGCACTCTTTAGAATTATCGGAACTATTCTTTCTTTTACAACTGGTGCTGCAGGCGGAATTTTTGCACCATCATTAGGTGCCGGAGCAGGCGTTGGGTCTCTTATCGCCGGTTGGCTTGAAGCGTCTACCACTAATACCAATCTTCTCATTTTATGCGGAATGGTTGGGTTTTTGACAGGGGTTACCCGTACGCCTTTTACATCTGCTATTCTTGTCCTCGAAATGACCGACCGGCACAATGTAATTTTTCACCTGATGATCGCAGGTATGGTGGCCAGTGTGGTTTCAATGGTTGTTGACAAACACTCTCTGTACGATCATCTTAAAGTTCAATGTATTCATGATCTTCATCATGAAGATGATCCGCCGCCACCTCCAAAAGAAACGACGCCGGTAATTGAACAAGAACCCAGCCCGAATTAAAATGATTTATTACAAATAAGAAATGTCGTATAAAGCACCGGGATCTTTTGGCATCGTACTTGAAACAACCAATAAAAAACTTATTCATGAAAAAATGGATTGTAATTATATGCCTCTTTATTTTCCCAATTACGGGTTGCGAAACAGCTAAGAGTATTTTAAACTCCACCGGCTATGGCACCACGCTTACTAATGCTGAAGTAGTTCAAGGACTAAAGGAAGCTTTGCATGTAGGTACTGACTCAGCAACATCTCATCTTAGTTTACTCAATGGCTTTTTTGCTGATGCGGCGATTAAGATATTAATGCCTCCTGAAGCACAAAAAGTAGAAAACACATTAAGAAGTGTAGGGCTTGGTAAAACTGTTGACAATGCAATACTTTCTATGAACCGTGCTGCGGAAGATGCAACGAAATATGTTGGCAATATTTTTTGGAATTCTATTAAGCAAATGACAATACAGGATGCGTTTGGAATTTTGAGGGGCGGAGATGTTGCTGCTACAGACTATTTAAAGCGAACAACTACAACCCAGCTAGCCGCAGCATTTAAGCCGGTTATTTCCAAATCGCTTGAAAACGTTAATGCTACCAAATACTGGAAGGATGTTTTTACTGCATACAACCGTTTTAGCAGCACTCCTGTAAATACTGATCTTACCGATTATGTAACCGGTAAAGCATTGGACGGCCTATTTTACCATATTGGCCTGGAAGAACAGCAGATAAGAAAAGATCCGGCAGCCAGAGTAACAGATATTCTGCGAAAGGTATTTGCTAATCAGAACCAACAGAAGGCTTCCGGTCTTTAGGCTACAAAACTTTTTGGAATCTAAGGGCAGACGGCGACCCAATAATTGAAAAAATTATCAGCGAGCCCTTTTATACTATCGTAGGAGCTTTAAGTGGCTCAGGCTATAGCAGAGCGGTCATTGAACCTGCTTTCGAAGGAATAACGATTATAATTTTTTGAAAATAATTTCCTACTTTTGCACCCCGTTTAGAATTTTTGTGTTTTGGCTAAACGTAGTTTGCTAACAAAACATATTACCCATATGGCTCCATAAGTTTCCCGTCTGTTCGGGAGCGCCGGCAGGGTGTAAAAGTAAATATATTAAAATGCCAAAGGTTAAGACCAACTCCAGCGCCAAGAAGCGCTTTAAAGTAACCGGTACCGGTGAAATTACTTTCCAAAAAGCTTACAAACGTCACATTCTTACCAAAAAATCTACCAAGCGTAAACGTAGTTTACGTAAGAAGGGTACTGTAAGTGATGCCAACAGGCCATTCGTGATGCGCTTATTACGTATGAAATAACCCCTATCCCCTGAAGGAGCAGTTCAGAAATTAAATAATTCATCTCGGATTACTATCCGGGTAAAATCAAAAATATTAATAATGCCACGTTCAAAAAATTCAGTAGCATCAAGAGCCAGAAGAAAGAGAGTTCTCAAAGCTGCAAAAGGCTACTATGGTAAAAGAAAAAATGTATACACCGTTGCGAAAAATGTGATGGAAAAAGGTATGACCTATAGCTATGTGGGTCGTAAACTTAAGAAACGCGAATATCGTACACTATGGATTGCACGTATCAACGCTGCGGTAAGAGCGGAAGGAATGAACTATAGCCAGTTCATGCATAAATTAACGGAGAAGAACATCGGTCTCAATCGTAAAATTCTTGCCGATATGGCAATGAACGAGCCTGAGAGTTTTAAGAGCCTGATTCAGTCAGTTAAATAATTTGAAGTTTTTATCATACCAAACCGTCCCGCATTTGCGCGGACGGTTTTTTTATTTGCATGAATTCATCATTCAACTACATTTGTAACATTTTTACAAAAAGTCTAATCCATTTTAATGACCAACTCTTACAGTGACCTTGTTAATCAAACCTTCAATTTCCCCCAGGAAGACTACGATTTACACGACGATTACCTGCAGTATAACGGAGTCGATATAAAAGCGCTGATCGATAAATATGGCACACCGCTTAAGATGACTTTTTTGCCAAAGATCGGGATGCAGATAAACAAGGCTAAAAAGATGTTCGCCAATGCATTCAAAAAGCATAAGTATGAAGGAGAATATTTTTATTGTTATTGTACGAAGAGTTCTCATTTTTCTTTCATTGTAGAAGAAGCGCTTAAAAGTAACATTCATCTTGAAACTTCATACGCATACGATATTGAAATCATTAATAAACTCTTTGCAAAAAAGAAAATAAGCAAGGAAACTTTCATTATCTGTAATGGATTTAAACAAAAGCCGTATATAAGCAGGATTGCGCGCCTTTTGAATACCGGCTTTAAAAATGTGATACCTGTCCTCGACAATAAAGATGAACTGGCAGCCTATCGCAAATCTGTAAGGGTACCTTTTAATATAGGCATCAGGGTGGCTGCCGAAGAAGAGCCCACTTTTCCGTTCTATACCTCACGGCTGGGCATACGTGCAAAAGACATACTGGAATTTTATGTTGACGAGATAGAAGGTAATGAAGATAGGTTTCAGCTCAAGATGCTCCACATTTTTCTTAATAAAGGAATAAAGGATGACATCTACTACTGGAGTGAATTGAACAAGATCATTAACCTTTATTGCCAGCTTCGAAAAATTTGCCCTGAACTGGATTCAATAAATATTGGCGGCGGTTTTCCTATAAAGCACTCGCTCGGCTTTGATTACGACTACCAGTTTATGATAAACGAAATTGTCAGAAATATTAAAGTCGCCTGCAAGCGAACCAAGGTGCCGATGCCGAATATCTTCACTGAATTTGGGAGCTACACGGTTGGTGAAAGCATGGCTCATATTTACAGCGTAATAGGAGAGAAGAAACAAAATGACCGCGAAACATGGTACATGATTGACTCTTCTTTTATTACCACTTTACCAGACACCTGGGGCATAGGTGAGCGGTTTTTGTTGCTCCCCATTAACAAATGGAATGAGGAATATCAAAGAGTAACATTGGGCGGTATTACATGTGATAGCCATGATTATTATGATTCTGAAGAACATATAAATGAGGTTTTCCTTCCTAAAGTTGCTAATGGTGAACCATTGTATCTTGGATTTTTTCATACCGGTGCATACCAGGACCAGATAAGTGGCTACGGTGGTATTAAACACTGTCTTATACCTTCCCCCAAGCACATAGTAGTAGACCGCGATAAAAATGGTAAGCTCGTTGACTGGGTATATGCACGTGAGCAAACGGCACAGAGCATGCTTAAAATCCTCGGGTATAAATAGAGAAGCTGATGAATGAATTTTTACTTACTATCGACGAAGTAAAATTCAGAAACACTAATGCAGCATGGAACGACTTATGCATGAATGATCCCTGGAGTGTTGGGTATGTGTCTACGTTAGTTGAAGCTCATGTATTTAATGCAAAAGAAGAATGGGAAGATTTTTACTATCAAAACGGTCAAAATAGACAAGCAATTGTTATCTCTCTCAATGATCAGTTACAGCGCTTGCTAAACGATCATACCCTCAGGCGTTCGGACCCGCAAAAAATCTTATCCCTTCACGGTCGTTTAAAAAATCTCAATTTTTATTACGGTCGCACCAAGGATCAATTAAGAGAAAAAGGGATCATTCTTTACGAAGCTGTTTCTAACAGAGGAATAAAGATTTCGCAGGAGGAGTGTATTGAATGCGTTCGCTTCAGAACGATTTGCGAAACATGGAATGGGATCATTATAAGAGAACGCAATACTATTAGTCATTTAAAAAAGATAATTCCCGGAATTGAATTCCTAAAAACTGAAGGTGCCTTTGATCATAAATACGCGGTGGATTACGAGTTAAGCACTAATGGAAATGTGTTTTGTGCTATACAAATAAAGCCTAAAAGCTACACCTACAATACAGCATATATAACTAAGGCAAGAGAATCTAATGCACGGAAGAATCAATTTTATTTTGAGAAATATCATAAGCGTGTGATCAATATAATTTCAAGGAGCAATGGCGGGATAGAAAACGAAGAAGTAATCACGCAAATAATTGATTTGAAAAATCATATTTAATCAAAAATTACTGGTGCGCTCAAATAAAAAAAACCTCCTTGATCAGGAGGTTTCCTTGGGTTTAGTCTTCGCAGAAATTAGCTAATTGCAATTTCTTTAGGGTGAATTTTTACTTCTTCTTTTTTTGGAAGGGTTAAAGTAAGAATTCCGTTTTCATACTTAGCAGCAATATTATCAGCAGCGATCTTTTCATCTAAGGTAAATGACCTTTTAAATGATTGAAAGCTGAATTCTTTTTTAACCTGCTTTTTGTTTTCATCTTTGGTTTCTTCTTTCTTTTCAAATGCTACAGTAAGAATGTTCTTATCAACTGTAATTTTAAAGTCTTCTTTGTTTCTTCCCGGCACATTGAATGCAAGTTCATAATCGTCTTTGCTTTCGTGAATATTCACGGCAGGAACATTAAGATTGCCTGCGGAAGTGTAGGACGAATCATTAAAAAAGCTGTCCAGGAAACCATTGAGCGACTTTGCTGAAGGTTGATTAAATTTTACCAGTGTCATATCTATTGATTTTTATGTTTTAAAATATTTGACTATGCAAGATCAAATTGAATACCAGCAACTCAAATGAGACACTCTTTGATAAAAGGCGCGCCAATATGGCTTCCTTGGGTTAGCATGCCTGCCAAAATTTCCAGATGTATTGAAAATAGAGTGTTTTTATAATAGCTAAGTGTTTTAAATTTGCACTCTAAATTTTTAAAGAAAATGTATCCAGAACAATTAGTAATACCCATGAAGGCGGAACTTACTTCCAATGGGTTTAATGAATTAGTTACAAAACAGCAAGTAGATGATGCGGTGAATACTGATGGAACAGCCTTGGTGGTGATCAATTCCGTGTGTGGATGTTCTGCAGGCACTGCTCGTCCTGGTGTTTTAATGGCGATAGATAATAGTCAGAAAAAGCCGGATCTTTTAGCAACGAGTTTTGCAGGATTTGATATGGAAGCTATTAATTCAATTCGCGAACATTTGCTCCCATATCCTCCATCTTCTCCATCTATTGCCTTATTCAAGAATGGCAAATTGGTTCATTTTATAGAGAGACATAGCATTGAAGGGAGATCAGCGCAGATGATTGCCAACAACCTTGGTGCTGCTTTCGAAGAATATTGTTAAGCTTTTACTTGTCAATCTTAAAAATTTCTACCCGATACGCACTGAATGGATTCGATGAAGTGGGATCATTTCAAATAAATACCAGGGACCCGGAGTGATTATGATCATCACCTTGCATTACTGCATCAATTTCTTTTGCTTTTTTTGAAATGAACAATATATTTTTATACCTGTTGAATAAGCCAAGGTGGCTTTTTTGGCCAAACTAAACGGTGTTATGTATCCCAACTTATATTATGCAATCAACGATTGGTTTGGGTGGAAGATTAACGCATTTAAGATTTTTTATACATTCGGAATTTTTGTTGCACTGTCCTTTATTGTCTCCGCATACTTTTTTACTTTAGAACTCAAGCGCAAAGAAAAACAAGGACTCCTTCAGCCCCGCGAAGAGACGATTACCGTCGGAAGGCCTGCATCAATTTTTGATTTGCTCATAAATGGCTTGGTTGGTTTTATTTTCGGATATAAAATAATAGGAGTTTTTCTCGCGAGTCGGGGACAGGGTGTCGATTTACAGGAATACATTTTTTCATCTTCAGGTAGCCTTGGGGGTGGTATTATAATGGCGGCGGTGTTAATCTTTTTTAAGTATCGCGAAAAGAATAAACAAAAACTTCCTCGGCCGGAAAAACGCATTATCAGGATTTGGCCACATGATCGGGTAGGCGACATAGTCATTTTTGCCTTAGTCTTCGGTATCATTGGCGCCAAGCTTTTTGACAACTTCGAAAACTGGGACCGTTTTATACAGAACCCAATAGGTAATCTTCTTTCACCAAGCGGGCTCACATTCTATGGCGGGCTTATTTGTGCCGGTGTCGCCATCTGTATTTATGCCCGCAAAAAAGAGATTAGCCTGTCGCACTTAACAGACGCAATTGCACCTGCAATGATGATCGCTTATGCCATCGGGAGAATTGGATGCCAGGTGGCTGGTGACGGTGATTGGGGTATATATAATAGTGCTTATATATCTGATGTGCCGGGGCATGCGGTGGCTGCAACTCCTTCGCAGTTTAAAGAGCATGTGGTTCAATATTCTACCTATTTCCTGAATGGTACGGTGATAGAACCTTCCGGCACGATTACTAATGTTACCGATCGTCATGCCGAAACACTTGAAAAAGTTCCGCACAAAAATTTTCGCGGTCCATCATTTTTGCCTACCTGGATATTTGCCTATACTTATCCGCATAATGTAAATGAGGATGGTATTTTATTGCCGGATTGTGACGACAAATACTGTCGTGCCTTGCCTCAACCTGTTTTCCCCACGCCTTTTTATGAAACAGTAGTGTGTGGCATTTTCTTCCTCGTGCTCTGGCTTATCAGAAAAAAGATCAAAATACCAGGCGTAATGTTCTCCATTTACCTAATATTAAATGGTATTGAACGGTTCCTGGTGGAAACTATCCGTGTTAATAGCACGTATTCCATATTTGGTCTTCACCCGACCCAAGCGGAACTTATCTCTGCAACGCTCGTAATCGCTGGCACTGTCTGGCTCATAATATCCACCCGAAATCGTACTAGTGATTTGTTCGCTGATTAACTATCCCGTTAATTATGAATTGATTACAGAATTTACTTTTGAAGAAAAGCAAATCTCCTTCCGTTTTATGTAGCTCCCAGATGTAACTTATCATTCTATTATTGCGTCCCATCCAAAAATGCAATCACCGCCCAACACGCTCAATTACCTTCCGTGTATAATTATGTACTATGCTTAACAAAGTACTTAGTTTTGCGATGTAATATTTAAAACATAGTAATAAAAATCTTTACAATGACCAGATCAACTCTTTTAACCGTTTTCTTTTTGATAATGTCCCGCTTCCTGTTCGGACAAACTGCCGATAACGGGGCAATTACCGGCTCCATAACGGATGGTGGAGATCAAAAAATAATTGATGCTGCAACAGTATCTCTTTTCAAAGCGAAAGATTCTTCACTCGTAAAAATTAATCTGACTGATAAGAATGGAAATTTCGTTTTTGAAAATGTTGCCTTTGGCGAGTATTATCTTCTCGCGACCTCCACCGGGCATTTGAAAACATTCAGTAAGACATTAACAGTAAGTACTGCAACGCCGGTTGCTGCGGGAAATATGCAATTAAAAAATAGCTTAAAGACACTTCAGGCAGTTAATGTGACAGCGGTTATTAAAAAGCCATTTATCGAAAGAAAAATTGACCGCACAGTAATTAATGTAGATGCGTCAATAACTAATGCGGGTACAACCGCTCTTGAAGTACTCGAGAAGGCGCCCGGCGTTACAGTAGATAAAGATGGTAACGTAAGTTTAAAAGGCAAGCAGAATGTGATGATTATGATGGATGGAAAGCCGGCTTATCTAAGTGGCCAGGAGCTTGCCAATCTTTTAAAAAATATGCCATCATCGGCGATAGAGCAGATCGAAATAATGACAAATCCTTCTGCAAAATATGATGCCTCCGGTAACTCGGGTGTAATAAACATTAAGACCAAGAAAGAAAAAATGAAAGGGCTAAATGGTAGCCTGAGTGCAAGCGTTATCCAAAGCAAGTTTACAAGAACAAATAACAGTTTCAACCTTAATTACCGTAAAGGCAAGATCAATCTTTTTGGCAACTACGGAATATCCTACTGGCAAGGTTACAACAATTTAATGCTTGACAGGAAATTCAGAAATAATACTACGAAAGAATTGGAAACAATTTTTGACCAATCGTCTATAATGAATCACAATTCTACTTTTCAGAATCTGAAAGTGGGAATGGATTTCTATGCTGATAAGAAAAATACATTGGGCATTGTGCTGTCAGGTTATATCAATCCGGGCAATAACACCGGAGACAATACAACATTGTTAAAAGATGCAGATGGTCAGATCGATTCTATTACCAAAGCAGTGAGCACACAAAAAAGAAAATCAAACAATTTTTCAACCAATCTTAATTTTCGCCACGTCTTTGATACCACGGGAAAAGAATTTACGGTAGATATGGATTACCTCACCTATTACCAAACCTCCAACCAGGTTTTTGATAATGATTTTTTAAACCCTGATTATTCTATGCGGCTTCCATCTAACCGGTTGTTAGGAACATTACCCGCCACCGTAAATATTTATTCTGCAAAAACGGATTTTACTTTTCCACTGAAAAAATCAGCGAAGATTGAAGCAGGATTAAAAAGCAGTTATGTAACAACTGATAACGATGCGCTATATCAAAACAGGACTGAAACAGGCTATGAGACTGATGAAGGAAAGACTAATCATTTTATTTATAAAGAAAATATTAATGCTGGTTACTTAAATTATAGCAGGCAAATAAAAAAGTGGGGAATGCAGGTCGGTTTGCGTGCTGAAAATACCAATGCAAAGGGCCACCAGTTGGGCGATGGAACAAGGCCTGATTCATTATTCACTAAAAATTATGTGAACTTGTTTCCCACTGCATACCTGAGTTATGAACTGAATAAGAAAAATACTTTTTCAATCAATTATGGTCGTAGAATAGACAGGCCTGACTACCAGGATCTCAACCCTTTTTATTACTTCCTTGACCAATACACTTATGAAGTAGGTAACACTTTGCTGCAACCACAGTTTACCGATAACATAGAACTATCGCACACATACAATGGCTTTTTAACTACAACTATCAACTATAGCAAAACAAATAATGCTATCTCAGACGTGCTTAGACAAATAACAAGTGAAAGAAAGACTTTTCAAACTAAAGACAACATCGCATCAAAAACAAATTACGGGCTTGCAGTAAGTGCCAACTTTCCTGTTACCAAATTTTTCTCAACAAACGTTTATGCTAACGTAGTGCATGATAATTATCAGGGCGCACTCAATGGTGATTATTTAAATGTGAACAGTATTACGTTCTTCTCGAATGTGAGTAATCAATTCAAATTTAAAAAAGGATGGAGCGCAGAACTGAGCGGCTTTTACAGGTCCAAAGGAATAGAAGGACAAATAGTGATGGACCCGATGTGGAGGATGGACGCCGGTGTGCAAAAGCAAATTATAAAAAATAAAGGAACGCTGAAACTGAGCATAAGAGACATCTTTCAATCGCAAAATTTCAGTGGATATGTAAAATACCAGGATATAGATGTGTCTATCAAAAATACGCGTGACAGCAGGGCCGTTTCATTAACCTTCAGTTATCGGTTTGGTAAGCCTGTAAAGAACCAGCAAAGGAGGAGAACCGGCGGAGCATCTGATGAACAGAACCGTGTGAAGACAGGCGACAATTAGCATAAGCCTTAACCCGTTTGAAAATAAAGCTGCTTCCGTGAGGCAGCTTTTTGTTTTCTTTAGAAAGTCAAATGAAATATCGCCGGAAGTAATCGGCAATTAATTTTTTGCTAAAGGAAGAATTCAGTTTTGGGGTAGCTATTTACGTTAGATTCAAATATTGGCAAAAAATCTTTCTCATCATAGCCTGGCGCAAAACTTTCATGCACTACCAGGTGTGCAGCAATTCTTCCAAGCGCATCTGAACACATAGCTCCGTAACCGTTACCACCTGCTGCTACGAATAAACCCTTTTTCTCCAAAGCCCCGACATATGGTTTTTCATGAACGGTGCGGGTGATAATACATTTTTTTGTTGCAAATTCTTGTGCCTCTAACTCCGGTATTAGGTTTTGTAATGCTGTTTTTAAAACTTCTAAATTGTTAGAATTGTCTGCAACCCGGAACCATTGCTGCATTTCTTCAAGTCTATCGAAGTACATGTCTTGAGGAATGTTTGCACCCATCTTGCAATAAAATTTGCCATTAGGGTATTGTACAGGTTGTATTAAATAAATGTTTTGAATTTCAGGAGTATCAATTTCATAAAGTAGCGATGGTAATTTAACAAGCCTCATGGCTTCGTGTTCTGAAACCCTCGCCCAAATGGTGCTCTCGCTTTTTAATTTGAATGAAAGTTTTTTATCCAGCAGGTTAAATGAATTGGTGAACGAACCTGCTGCAATCAATATCCTTTTAGCTATGAAAGTATTTCCTTCATTTGTTATTACCTCAATGCTTCCAGCCCGATGAATAAGTTGCTCTGCAACTTCATCTATTAAAATGCCTTTGTTTTTTTTAAACAAATTTATTTGTGCTTCAACAAGTAATCTTGGATTGATGTAGCCTGAAGGATTGTCTTCAAGAATTGCCATAGAACTTTCCGGGAAATTAAATTCAGGAAATGCTTTATTTAGAGACTTACCATTTTCAAAAAACTTATACTCTGTCTGGAATTTTTCGCTAAGGTCATTTACATGATCCAGATATAAGTCTTTGCCGTGCGGGTTTACATAAAGACAGCCAACAGGTGAATGAAAATTAACACCACTTTCTTTTTGTAACGAAGGATAGACTTCAACAGATTCTTTATTAAGTAAAGTCCATGTAACATCCTTGCCAATTATTCTTTGAATGCGTGCCTGGTCATAATGGCTTGCGAATACAACACCTTGCTGTAAATCCGCAGGTTCGCCCGGCCCTATCAATACAACTTTTTGTCCGGCTTCAGCTAAATATTTTGCTGCTGCACAACCTATCAACCCTTTGCCAATAACAATACAATCGTACATGTGAAGAAATTAATCCAATTAAAAAGTCGCATCTAAAAAAGTGTCCTAAAAGTTTTCAAAAAATTATTTGAATTAACGATCTAAGATTTCTTCTTCACCTCTCTTTTTTTTGCTGAAATACTTTTAGTAATTGTTTTGCCATTTACAATCTGAACCTTGTCCTTAACCTTTGCGAGCGAATTATTATATGCTTGCTTCAAAAGTTTTTTTAAATATTCCTTTGGAAAATCTTCTTTATTATTTACCAGGATGTAACGGTATTGGTTACCCTTTCCTAATAATATTTTTTTAGGATCATCGATTTCGCTTCCCCAATAAAATCCAAAGTGAATATTTTTATTTGTTCTGTATGCTGCTATGCTGCAAAAAAGATGTCCCTGCTTTTCCGTCACAGACCATCCAAAGGCCAGCGCATTATAATTATCATAGATTAGCTCATTCGCTTTTGGGTAGAGATCCCATACAAATTCTCTAAGCCATAGAACGATGGCTTGCACGTTCTTGTCAAAAGGCTTTAAAAATTTCATCAGGTCCTTTACCTGCTCGTTACTCATGTTTTTAAATTATGCTAAAACTAAAATGCTCCGACTTTAACCATATCGGTATTCCTCTTCAATATTTTAAAAAAACGCAAGTTCAAAAATAGTGAGGAAAAAGTAAGCCCTGCGACAAAACCGATCCACATGCCTGCTGCGCCAAGCCGGAATGTAAACGCCATAAGGCAACCCAGCGGAATTCCAATAGCCCAATATGCTGCAGCAATATACCATGTGGGAACACGAACGTCTTTAACGCCTCGCAATATGCCTGCGCCAATTGCCTGCGTGGAATCTGAAATCTGGAAGACGGCAGCAAATAGCATTAATACAGCCGATAAAGAGAGAACGGCAGCATTACCATTGAACGCTCGTGGTAATACATTTCTGAAGCAAATAAATAATACTGCCGTAAAAATGCCATATAAAAGTCCGCTCAGCAAAGTGCTTTTCCCAATGTTATTAATGTCCGTCCAGTTATTTCTTCCCCATGCATTACTTATCCTTATAGAACCACCTTGTGCTAATCCCCACGACACCATAAATGTAACCGAAGCGCAACTAATTGCGATCTGGTGCGATGCGAGCTGTACCGCTCCCAGCGTGCCAATAATGATTGCAGACACAGCAAATGCGCC
>JBDTVF010000074.1:0-13565 GCA_040007325.1 Ginsengibacter sp.
CCGCTTCGGCAAGCATAAAAACGTCTTTCATTTTTTTCAATGAATCAATACACTCCTTCCAAAAATCTTCCGGAGGCCCGTAGGCTGCATCGCAACGAAAGCCATCAATATCGCTTTCGCGTATCCAGAATTGCATAGCCGCAATCATACTATCCCGCATCTCACGATTATCATAGTTGAGGTTTCTTGTATCGTTCCAATCTGCAGTGTAAACGGTGTTGCCATCTTTATCTCTTTTATAAAAATCAGGATGCTCCTTCATCCAGTGATTATCCGGTGCGCTATGGTTGGCCACCCAATCCGTAATCACTTTGAAACCCATACTGTGTGCATGTTTCACCATCGCCTTCCAATCATCCATCGTACCAAACTCAGGGTTGAGAGAAGTATAATCGCGGGATGCATAATAACTTCCAAGTTCATTACTGCTGGCCTTCCGGTTTTCTAAGCCTATAGGCGTAATGGGCATAAACCACAAGATCTCTACGCCCATTTCTTTTAATCGTGGTAAATGTTTTTCAAAATCTTTTATACTAGAAGAAGTGGAGTATTGACGGAGGTTCACCTCGTATATGTTGCTTTGCTCGCTCCACGAAGGATGTGACGTTCCTGAAACAGCGCTAACGGCAACGGTTGCCGGATTCACTTTTGGGCTGCAGGAAGCAATGGCAGCAAGAAGAAAAAAATACAAAATATATGCAGGAATATTTTTGTTCATAGTAATCATTTATTTTAATAACGGTGTTCAGAAAACATTAATAAATATACTGCAAAAAATAAATCAGGTTAATTTTGGCTGATCATCATAAAAGATAAAAAAAATATGCCTGGAGAAAAAGCCATGTACTATCATGATTACCTGCAATTGGAAAAAATTTTAGCTGCACAGCAGCCGGAAAGTTTTAAAGATGGCAACGAACCTGCCCATGATGAAATGCTTTTTATCATTATTCACCAGGCTTATGAATTATGGTTTAAACAGGTATTGTTTGAGCTTGATTTCATAATGGATGTTTTTAAAAAAACAGCAATTGATGATAACTCGGAAGACTTAAGCCTCGTAAGACATCGCTTAAACCGGATCATAAAAATCCTTGAGCTACTTAACCAGCAAATCACCTTGCTGGACACTATGACACCACTTGACTTTCTTGAATTCAGAAATTTACTAACGCCGGCTTCAGGTTTTCAAAGCGTGCAGTTCAGGCTAATAGAAGCAAGGCTCGGTTTGAAAATGGATGCGAGGTATAAAAAAGATTATTATAAAAGAACCAACGATGGCGGCTTTGATAACGCTGACTATACAACAATAAATGAAACTGAAACACATACCACCTTATTACAACTGGTAAACAACTGGCTGGAAAGATTACCATTTTTTGAAGAGGTATACTGGACAAACTATCATCTCCAATTTTCAAGAGTTGATGGAATGCACCCTTTCTGGAGTGACTATACTCAAATTTATAATGACTCATTAACTGAAAAAGAAAAGGGGAAAATCAATGACTTTAATGATATTTTTTTAAACCAGGAAAAACAGGCTACCCCTGTCAGTGAGTCGCAACAAAGAACGGAGCTTTCAGCAAGGGCGATGCGTGCTGCGTTGTTTATAATGCTTTACCGGGATTTCCCGGTGTTTCAAACTTCTTATCAAATCCTTGATGCGTTAATTGAAATTGATCACCAAATGGCCACATGGAGACACAAGCATCTTGTGATGGTAAGGCGCATGATCGGCTTTAGAATGGGAACGGGCAACACAAGCGGGCGTGGCTACCTCGAAGGAGCGCTGAACGATCATTATATCTTTAGGGACATTGCAAGCCTTTCCACTTTTCTTATCGAGAGAAAAAAATTACCGTTACTTCCGGGAGAATTAATAAAAAAACTGAGTTATAGTTAGAGAATGTGATAACTATTGTTCAGTCAACTGTATTATGTTGCCGCAATTATTTCCCAATAAGCCGCCAGGCACACAAAGGTTAATACTTAGTGGCCTTTGTGTCTCTGTGGGAAATTGACAATGTATGCCTGACATGACGCTATCCAGTATGATAATGTGCCCAATAGTATCAGACAGGAAATTAGCGCATTAATTAATTACCTGATCAGCACATTAATCCATTTCCTGCCTTATTTCATCTGAAATTTTTACCAGCACTTTATCGATACGCTTTCCGTCCATATCGATTATTTCAAAATGAAAGCCGCGCCATTCAAAGGTATCGCCGGTTGAAGGGATGGTTTTAAGTTCGTGCAAAATAAATCCGGCAAGTGTATCGAAAGTATTTTCGCCTTCATTGATCCAAATCGTTTTATCAAACGTTGTAAGAAAATCGTAAAACTGGATTTGTGCATCTATAAGAAAAGTGCCGTCTTCTCTTGATACAATCTCGTATTCATCATCTTCAGCTTCCGGCATCTCTCCTACTATCGCTTTCAAAATATCTTTAATAGTGATCATTCCTTCCATACTGCCATATTCATCCACGATAAATGCATAGTGAAGCTTGGTACGTTTTATTTTTTCAAGTACCTGGTAGGCTGAATTATTTTCAGGAATAAACAATGCTTCTTTTATAAGATCGGCAAGAGGTAAATCCGGATGTAGGTAAATATCTTTTACAAATACAATTCCTTTTAGATCATCGATGCTGCCTTCGCAGACTGGATATACTGAATGCTGAAACTCTTTAATTTTTCCACGCATGGAACTTTTTTCCTCGTTGATATCAAACCATACAATGTCCGTTCGGTGTGTCATCAGCGAAGTAATGTTCCTATCGCCGAGATGAAATACACGCTCGATGATATCCTTCTCTTCTTCTTCAATAGCGCCCAATTCGCTTCCTTCATTGATCATTGCTTTTATTTCTTCTTCAGTCACCTGGCTATCTGTATGCTTTTTTATATTGAAAAGCTTAAAGAACCCGGTGCTAAGAACACTAAGCACCCACACAACCGGGTAAGAAATTTTACTCAATGTCCTGATAGGCTTTGCAAAATTCTTGGCAATACTTTCAGGCCTTAGTATAGCAATTCTTTTAGGAATAAGTTCACCAAAAAGTATGGACAGGAAAGTAACAAATATTACAATGAGGACTGTAGAGATCGTATCCGCATAGGGCCTCATGAATTCTATCTTGGCAACATAAGGTTCCAGCGACTTACCAAATTTTTCCCCTGAATACACCCCTGTTAAGATCGCAACAAGAGTGATGTATATCTGTGTCGTGGATAAAAACACCTCAGGATTATCCTGCAACTCGGAAGCTACCTTGGCTTTTTTGTCTCCCCTCGCTGCAGCCGCATCGAGACGGTTTTTTTTTGCTGATACTAATGCAAGCTCACCCATCACCAGAAGCCCATTAAAAATTATCAGAAAAAATAAAATTATTAATTCTGCCATAAATATTTTGTCAATCAAGGGCCGTAAGGCCAATCTTTTTATTATAAATTTTTGCTATGGTAAAACCGAGCAACAATCCAACTATCGCGCCACAAGCCACATCAAGTGGAAAATGTACTCCTACGTAAACCTGGGCATAAGAAATAAAAAATGCCCATAAAAAAACAAAGGCCCAGTATGGACTGATTTTTTTCCTGAATGTTGTAAAGATAAACATCGCAGCGGCAAAATGATTTACGGCATGCGAAGAAGTAAAACTGGAACTCACAGGACAATAACTTACAAGAAATCTAACCTTATCAGCAAAGGCAGGGTCACGGCAAGGCCTTAGCCTGGAAAAAATCTCTTTAATAATTCTGCTGCTTACGGTATCGCTTACGGTAACATTTATGAGAAAGAATAATACCCAAAGCCAACCCCTCCTTTTGAAATTAATTGTAGTATATAAAATAAGAAAAAAATAAAACGGCAGCCATACATATGCCTCACGAATGAAGGGGATAAATCCATCAAGAAAAGGCGTATGCCATTTGCCATTCATTTTTGAAAACAGCTGATAATCCAATTGTTTCAGCGCCTCCGGGATGTACATGGCAACGTGAATATCTGGTAACGTCATTCGCGTGCAAAAATAGCTATTGCAAAAATAAGTGGCTAAATATTTACTTTTGCCCCTGCCAAGTCAAATGCCTGCGATGTAGTTTTTTATTTTCTATCATTTCAAACAACGTAATGAAAAATGTGACGTTTCCGAGGCTTATTAAGTGGATGTTTTTTGCTGGAATTACGCTTCTTGTGTTAATGACCATACTCCGGCTCTGTTTCTTTTTTCATTTTAAACCGTCACAATATTCATTTTCTAATTGTATAAAACCTTTGCTACTCGGGCTTCGCTTTGACTTGCGTGTAGTGTGTGCCATTGTACTGCTACCCTATCTCGCAGGCAGTTTTCACTTAGATTACAATGATAAAAGACGACTTAAAGCCGGAAGCATTATCCGGTTAATCGTCACGCTTATTTTAGTTGTTGCTATAGTGCTCTTGTTGAAAAATAATCATGGCGGCCTTTTCTTAATCATCCTTGTATGCATTCTGTTCCCACTATATCTCGTATGGCTTTTTGCTACTAAGAATTGCGATCCGTTTGTAAACAGTACTTCCAAAAAAATATTCAAAGGGTATTTTCTTATCATTAGCGTGTGTCTTGCGTTGCTTTATACGGTTGACTTTGAGCATTTTGATTACCTGCACCAGCGATTGAACGCGAGTGTGCTGAATTATGCTGAAGATGCAAAAATATCTATGAGCATGGTTTGGGAAACTTACCCGGTAATCACGCTTATTATAGCCATTGTTGCTGGCAGCCTGTTGTTATATTTCCTGGTTGTTTCATGGCTTAAAATTCTAAAAGCGGCCCGTTATCACGGCCATGGCATCGTAAGAATCATCATGAGCTATGCATTTATTTTTATTTTGGCGTTGGGCGTTTTCGGCAGATTTAATCAATATCCATTACGATGGAGTGATGCGTTTTCTTATGATGATGATTTCAAAGCCAACCTGGCGCTGAATCCTGTACAAAGTTTTTTAAGTACGCTGCAATTCCGAAGTTCCACTTATGATATAAAAAAGGTGAAGGAATATTATCCCTTGATGGCTCAATATCTTCATGTTCAAAATCCGGATAGCAGCACACTGAATTTTAAAAGAACATTTCAGCCTCTGGCGAATGCAAAGAAGCCAAATGTTGTTGTGGTTATCTGCGAAAGTTTCAGCGCTTACAAGAGCAGCATGTGGGGCAACCCGCTAAACACAACCCCGTATTTCAATGAAATGTGCCGGCAGGGAATTTTATTTGACCGGTGCTTTACGCCGTCTTACGGAACAGCACGGGGAATATGGGCCGTAATTACAGGGATACCCGACGTGGAATATCCCAACACATCGAGCCGAAATCCCGCTTACGTAGACCAACACACGCTGATAAACGATTACAAAGGTTACGACAAATATTATTTCCTTGGTGGAAGCTCGAGCTGGGCTAATGTAAGAGGCTTACTTACCAATAATATCACGGGGCTTAATCTATTTGAAGAAGATAGTTACAAAGCTAAAACGGTAGATGTATGGGGCATCAGCGACAAGCGCCTTTTTCTTGCTGCTAACGATGTATTTAAAGAACAGAAAGATCCCTTTATTGCTGTAATACAAACGGCAGATAACCATCGCCCCTACACAATCCCTGATGAGGATGCGAAAGAATTTGAAAAGAAAAAATATCCGATTGATTCACTCAAGCGTTTTGGCTTTCAAAGTAACGAGGAGCTAAATGCGTTCCGCTATACCGATTTCAGTTTTCAAAAATTTATTGAAGCAGCCAAAAAAGAGGCTTATTTCAATAACACCATTTTTGTTTTTGTGGGCGATCACGGCATAAGAGGTGATGCAGGAAACATGTTTCCTAAAGCGTGGTCTGTAGATGGATTATCAACCGAACATGTGCCATTATTGTTTTACGCACCCGCGCTATTGCAACCAGCAAGGATTGATAAAACATGCTCGCAGGTTGATTTATTACCATCTGTTTCAGCACTGGCAAACGTGCCCTATACTAATACTACTTTTGGCAGGAATCTTTTCGATACAGCTCAAAATTTTTCGCAACGGTTTAAGAATGTGGCTTTCGTTTATGATTATAATATTAAACAAATAGGAATCGTGACTGACCAATATGTGTATGTCAATAGTTTGCTGAGCGGAAGTGAAGATTTCAGGTCTTCGAGAAACGACAGTTCGTTTTCGATTACGCCGCAAGTTGCAGATGATAAAAAAGCATTGCAGCAATTATCCCAGGCTTACTACGAAACCGCCCGCTATATTTTGTTGAACAATAAAAAGGAACACGTAAATAAATAACGTCTCCATCACAGAAATGTCAAGTAGTTTTAAAAGTTATTTAAAGTAATGATCCTACGCGCAAAAATTCCAAGGAGTGTTCCACTTACAATACAATGGCTGCTGGTGCTGTGGGCGATCTACGTGTTGATATTTACCCTGTTCAGGATATCGACCGTATTTTTATTTAAACCATCCGGCATAGATTTTTCATCTCTGGCACCTTCTTTCCTGCTTGGTTTCAGGTTTGATGCAAAATGGATATCGATAATTTTATTGCCCATTGCGCTTCTTTCGATGTATCAAAAATTTTCTCCTTTTTATTCTGAAAAAAATAAAAGGCTTTGGTCGTATTATCTCGCAATCATTACGCTGATCATTCTTTTTTTTTACGGCGCTGACTTTGGGAATTTTAGCTACAATCACACACGTATAAACGCAAGTGCCTTAAATTTTGCAGAAGATCCGGTAATATCATTTAAGATGTTATGGCAGAGCTACCCTATGGTATGGATCTTCACTGCGCTTATTTTGACGGTAGTACTGATGGCCAGCGTGTTCAAGCGAACACATGTTCAAACACTTAAAAGGAACCTGAAAGAAAATATTATTTATAGAAGAAGCTGGCACTTTGGTGCGATCATTTTCCTGTGCTGGAGCCTATATGGCATATTTTCATTTGAGCCGTTAAAATGGAAAGATGCATTCGAGCTCAACGACAATTTCAAATCGTACGTCGCTCTTAATCCATTACAAAATTTTTTCTCAACCTTACAATTCAGAAGTCCTTCTTTTGATGAACAAAGAGCAAAATCTTTTTACCCGGTAATATCAAAATTCTTACAATTAGATTCGTCAGGCATAACTGACAAGCCGTATAAACGGGAAATATTGCCGAACAGTAAATCGCTGGAAAGCAGGCCCAATGTCATTTTGGTAATAGCCGAAAGCTTCAGTATGTATAAAAGCAGTATGAGCGGCAATCCCCTTGATGCAACACCTTATTTTAAATCGATGTGCGATAGCGGTATATTTTTTAACCGTTGCTTTACGCCAACATTTGGCACGGCGCGGGGTGTATTTGCCGTAATCACTGGTATTCCTGACGTGCAGCTTTCAAAGTTTTCTACACGTAATCCGTTAGCAATTCATCAGCATACAATCATCAATGATTTTGAAGATTATAGTAAGTACTACTTTCTCGGTGGAAGCAGCGACTTCAACAATTTCGAAGGACTTGTAAAAAACATAGACAATGTCCACATTTACCAGGAAGGTTCGTATAAATCAGCATTGCTTAATGTGTGGGGCATCAGCGATAAAAATCTTTTTCTTGAAGCCGAAGATGCGCTGTCAAAAGAACAAAAACCTTTTTTTGCAGTGATACAGACAGCCGACAACCATCGTCCATACAGCATCCCGATTGAAGATTCGGATTTTGTAAAGAGGAATGTAAGTGAAGATACATTGAGAAAATACGGTTTTGAATCTTTGAAAGAGTTTCAGTCTTTTTGCTACACCGATTATTGTTTTAAAAAAATGATAGAAACTGCAAAAGAAAAAAAATGGTTCAGTAATACCATCTTTGTTTTTGTGGGAGATCATGGAGTAGAAGGTGAATCGTCTGCGATGTACCCACAGGCATGGACTTCAGGACAGTTGACTGACGAGCATGTACCCATGCTTTTTTACGCGCCAGAGTTAATTAATCCGCAAACAAGAAATGAAATAGTCTCACAGATTGATGTGCTGCCCACTCTTGCCGGAATGATCCACCAACCTTATATCAATACAACTTTGGGCCGTGATGTATTGAAAACAAAAAATAAAACTGACGCTGCGTTTATCATTCATCATGATGAAGGAAATATTGGCGTGGTTACGAATGATTATTACTATGTAAAAAACTTGCGAATAAATAAAGAAGAATTGCTTCCAATGCGACAGGACTCCTTAAACATAAGCCGCCTGCAAAAAGACTCGGTAAAAGCAGCACTTTCAACTCTAACTTCTGCAATGTATGAAACCGCTAAATGGATGCTTGTAAATAATAAAGATTAATGAAAGCATTTTACAAACATCAATGCATTACTTTTTTTGCAATGATGAGCATACGGGGAGAATTGTTTACATGGTAGCTGTTGAAGTTATAGTCTCCAAAGACCTCCTGTATTTGCAATTTGTGATATGCCAGCATTTCAGTGAAATCACCAAGTGAAAATTTAGCAACTTTTTCGAGGTGTTGTATTGGCTTCTTCAGGTTTTCATCTTCTACAATGATCTTTTTATAAAAATGTGTTTCATCAAACCATTTGGTTATAAAATAATTGACATGATCTATTTCTATCTCTGATTTATGCACAAGATGATCTTCGGCATAGTGAACATTAAGATAATCTAAAACAAATATGCCGTCGTGCTTCAAAGACTGGGCAATGGTTCTTATAGAGTTGTCATGCTCCCTCCGTGTATCAAAATAACCGAAGCTGGTAAAAAAATTAAATGCATACTCAAAATAATTTATCCAAAAAGGAAGGCGCATATCATGCACGAAAAACTCCAGGTTCTCCTCTTCATACTTCTTGGCTTCTTTAATACTGTATTCAGAAAGATCAATACCAGTAACCCTGAAGCCTTTAGAAGCAAGCATCCGTGAATGCCTGCCCTTACCGCAGGCTATGTCCAGCATCTCGGCACCTTGCGCAGGTTTCAGGAAGTCTATCAGTTTATCAATAAAAGCAGCGGCCTCATTTTCATCACGCCTAAAATATAACTGGTAGTAATAGGGTGAATTGAACCAATCTTTAAACCATGGTTTTTCCTCTGTCATAATTACAAATTGTCAGGCAAATGTAATTGGTAATTTAAAATAATTTTTGGAGGCCGCTATTAAGATGGCTTTCTCTTTGAATAATGCTATTTCACAATGACTTCAATATGCCATACTGCAAGCCCCGGTTTATCATGACAATTCACTATATATTAGTTTTTATTTAATTTGCACTATTATTTTATAAACACCAGATAGTGGCACTTATTAAAAGTATTTCCGGTATACGTGGAACAATTGGAGGAAAGCCGGGAACTAATCTTTCACCCCTTGACATAGTTAAATTTACAGCTGCTTATGCCGGATGGCTAAATGCTTCGGGAGCCAACAACACCGTAGTGATCGGTCGTGATGGAAGAATGAGCGGTAAAATGGTAAGCAACTTATGCTCCAGTACTCTTATCGCATGTGGCTTTGATGTAATTGATATCGGGATCACGACTACCCCCACAGTTGAAATAGCCGTAAAAGAAGAACAAGCCGGTGGCGGCATTATACTCACGGCCAGCCATAACCCGAAAGAATGGAATGCGCTGAAATTGATTAATAGTGACGGAGAATTTCTGAATGCAGAAGCAGGCGCTGAAATTTTGCGCATTGCAGAATCAGAGGATTTTAATTTTGCCGTAGTTGAAAAACTTGGTAAATCTTTTTTTGATGATAGTTACATGGCTAAACATATAGCAGCCGTTGTCAATTATCCGTTGGTTGATGTTGCTGCAATTAAAAAAGCTAAACTTAAAATTGTAGTTGACGCTATCAACAGTTCCGGCGCTACCTATGTACCCGCCTTGCTTAAAGAACTCGGTGTGAAAGATGTGACAGTAATCAATGAAGAAATTAACGGAAGGTTTGAACATAACCCTGAGCCCTTGCCAGAGCATTTGACTACACTAAGCAATGAAGTAAAAAAACGGAATGCTTCTCTTGGTATCGCTGTTGATCCGGATGTAGACAGGCTTTGCTTCGTTTGTGAAGATGGAAGTATGTTTGGTGAAGAGTATACACTTGTGGCAGTAGCAGATTATGTTTTGACCCAGAGAAAAGGCAATTCTGTTAGTAACATGTCATCTACCAAAGCACTTAAGGAAGTAACGGAAAAACACGGTGGCGAATATTTTCCATCTCCAGTTGGCGAAGTGAATGTGGTAAATAAAATGAAAGAGGTAGATGCAGTAATCGGCGGCGAAGGTAATGGCGGAATTATAGTTCCTGATTTTCACTATGGCCGCGATGCACTTATCGGCATAGGACTATTTCTTACGCATCTTGTACATTCCGGAAAAAGCATAAAGCAATTCCGTGGTTTATTCCCTGATTATTTTATTTCCAAAAATAAAATTGCCCTTGAAACCAATGTGGATGTAAAAGAGGTTTTTAAAAAGATAAAAGACAAGTATAAGAACAATCCCATTAATACAGAGGACGGATTAAAAATTGAATTTGATAAAGACTGGGTACACCTGAGAACCAGCAATACTGAGCCTATTATACGCATCTATTCTGAAAGCAGTTTTGAAACAACCGCCGAGAATATTGCCAAAAAAATAATGAAAGATATTCACGAGGCCATCTGAGGATATCTTTTACCGGAGAGAAAAGAGTTGCTATAGTTTGCGCAGAGAGACATTGTTTTTCTCTGCTAATCCCCGCCTCTCTTACTCTCTGAGGTGAAATCTTTTCTCTGCGCAACCTCTGCCTCTCTTGTTCGCTGCGGTAAAGTATTTTCTCTGCGTAAACTCAGCATCCATTGCTCTCTGCAGTGAAGGCTTTACTTCTTAATTTTCTTTTTAATAATTTTGCCCTCCGTTTAACAATCGTATTGCAGGCTATTTGGCTTTATTACAACTTTTGTTTACAATAATAATATGGAAAGAATTTATTTTGACAATGCCGCCACTACGGCCCTTGATCCCGAAGTGCTTGATGCCATGATGCCATATTTCAATGAGAAGTTTGGCAACCCTTCTTCTATTTATTCTTATGGTCGCGAAACACGGATGGCGATAGAAAATGCAAGGAAATCTGTTGCGAAAATATTGAATGCCCATCCTGCAGAAATCTTTTTCACCAGCGGTGGCACGGAAAGCAGCAATACGGCAATTGCAGGCGCTGTAAATGATCTCGGATGTAAACATATTATCAGTTCGCCACTGGAACATCATGCGACATTGCACTGCGTAGAAAGCCTGCAAAATGCCGGCTCAATCAGGCTGAGTGAAGTGAAGGTGTTACCAAATGGTCAGATAGATTTCGAGGATCTTGAGCAGTTATTGTCGGGATCAAAAGAAAAATGCCTCGTAACCTTAATGCACGCAAACAATGAGACAGGCAATATAACAGACATTGAAGCAGTAGGAAATCTTTGCAAAAAATACGGTGCCATTTTTCACTCTGACACGGTGCAAACTGTAGGGCACTACTCATTCGATTTGAGAAAATTACCTGTTCATTTTATAACAGGTGCCAGCCATAAATTTCATGGGCCAAAAGGCGTCGGGCTGTTATACATTAACGAAAACATCAGGATAAAGCCATTCATAAAGGGTGGCAGCCAGGAGAGGAATATGCGTGCAGGCACAGAAAATATTTATGGAATTGTAGGTTTTGCAAAAGCTTTGGAATTAGCAACGCAACATCATGAAAAAGATACCCGGTATATAGGTGAAGTCAAAAATTATATGCGTGAAAAACTTCTCCGGGAAGTTCCTGGGATCTACTTCAACGGTGATGATGCTGGTGCAGGTTTGTATACGGTATTAAGCGTTGCTTTTCCAAAAACAGAAAAATCTGAAATGCTTCTTTTTAATCTTGATATCAATAACATTTGTGCAAGCGGAGGCAGTGCATGTACTTCGGGTGCTGACCAGGGAAGTCATGTAATACGGGCAATCAATAACAATCCGAATTATATTACCGTAAGATTTTCTTTTAGCAAATATAATACTGAAGACGAAGTTGATTTAGTAGTTGAAAAATTGAAGGGGATGCTTTAATATTCCACCGTTATTACTTCTGCATTTTAAATCCTTCCAAAAATTTAGTGGTAAAATTTCCTTTCCTGAAATCTTCATTTTGCATTAGCTGAAGATGAAAAGGAATGGTTGTATGAATTCCTTCGATCACATATTCGCTGAGGGCGCGATTCATTGTATCAATTGCTTCATTGCGGGTTTGAGCCACCGCGATTAACTTACCGATCATACTATCATAATATGGAGGGATCACATAACCCGCATAAACATGACTGTCTACACGCACCCCATGTCCGCCTGGCTGGTGCAATACTGTTATACGACCGGGAGACGGACGAAAATCATTAAATGGATCTTCGGCATTTATACGGCATTCTATTGCATGCATTTGAGGGTAATAGTTTCTGCCCGAAATTTTTTCGCCAAAAGCAATTTTTATCTGTTCTTTAATGAGATCATAATTAACTACTTCTTCAGTTACACAATGCTCTACCTGGATACGCGTATTCATTTCCATAAAGTAGAAGTTGCGATGCTTATCTACCAAAAATTCAACGGTGCCTACACTTTCGTAATTGATCGCTGAGGCTGCTTTTATAGCTGCATCGCCCATTTTTTCCCTGAGTTCTTCAGTCATAAAAGGAGATGGAGATTCTTCAACCAACTTTTGATGTCGCCTTTGTATAGAGCAATCACGTTCGCTAAGGTGGCATACATTTCCAAACTGGTCACCAGCGATTTGTATTTCAATGTGGCGGGGCTCCTCCACAAATTTTTCCATGTAGATGCCATCGTTTTTAAACGAAGCAGCAGCTTCAGCTTTGGCATTATTAAATGACTTTTCAATATCTTTTTCTTCCCAAACTACTCGCATGCCCTTGCCACCGCCGCCTGCAGTGGCTTTTAAAATAACAGGGTAGCCAACGTTAAATGCCTGTCTTTTGGTCTCATCAATACTTTCCAGCAAACCTTCACCGCCGGGAACTACCGGAACACCTGCTTTGATCATAGTTTCCTTGGCTGTAATCTTATCGCCCATCCCATTAATCATCGCAGGAGTAGGGCCAATAAACTTAATATTGTGATCGGCACAGATTTGAGCAAACTTTGCATTCTCGGCGAGGAAGCCATAGCCGGGATGTATCGCGTCAGAATTGGTGATCTCAACAGCTGCCATTATGTGCGGAATATTCAGGTAACTATCTGCACTCGCGGGCTTACCAATACAAACTGCTTCGTCAGCGAACTTTACATGAAGGCTATCTTTATCAGCAGTAGAATATACTGCGACTGTTTTAATGCCCATCTCCTTACAAGTGCGTATGATCCTCAGTGCAATTTCACCCCTGTTTGCAATTAATATTTTTTTGAACATAGTTTTAATTCGCTAATTAAGACGGTTCCACTAAAAATAAAGGCTGGTCAAATTCAACAGGAGATGCATCTTCTACCA
>JBDTVF010000075.1:0-13487 GCA_040007325.1 Ginsengibacter sp.
GAATTCCTGAAATAAGTGATGAAATATACCGGATTGATGATGCTATGAAAGCCGGTTTCGGTTGGGAGATTGGGGCTTTTGAAACATGGGACTTTTTTGGGGTAAAGGAAACTATAGAAGCAATGAAAACTGCAGGATATAATGTTTCTAATTGGGTCAATGATTTTATTTCGGCAGGTAATACGAGGTTTTATAAAATAGAAAATGGAAAACGGCTATACTATGACGTTAGCTCCCGCACTTATAAGGAGATGCCGGGAGGAGAATCATTTATTATTCTCAGTGATCTTAAAGAAAAAATTGTTTGGAACAATTCAGCCTGCAACCTTTACGACCTTGGCAATGATGTAGTGGGCCTGCAATGGAACACCAAAATGGGAAGTATCGGAAGCGAGGTACTTGAAGCTGTAAATAAATCCATTTCCATTGCAGAAGAAAAATTTAAAGGGCTGGTAATTGCCAATGAAGGAGCACAGTTTAGCGCAGGCGCGAACGTGGGAATGATCTTCATGTATGCAGCAGAGCAGGAATATGATGAACTGGATATGGCGATTCGTATGTTTCAGAATACAATGATGCGGGTGCGTTATTCTTCAATCCCTGTAGTGGTTGCTCCGCATGGTCTGTCGCTTGGTGGTGCGTGTGAAATGTCGCTGCATAGTGATAGAGTGCAGGCTGCAGCTGAAACTTACATAGGCCTGGTAGAACTTGGCGTTGGCCTTATCCCGGGCGGTGGCGGTACCAAAGAGTTTACGCTGAGAGCTGCAGATGACATGCATGTAAATGAACCCGAAACTATAACATTGCAAAGCCGCTTTCTCACGATTGGAACTGCGAAAGTTTCCACATCCGCATTTGAGGCATACGAACTGGGAATATTACGTAAGGGAATAGACGCGGTAAGCATGAATCAATCCCGGAGAATTGCGGATGCTAAAGCTAGCGTAATAGAAATTTACGATGCAGGTTATACGATGCCAGTGCAAAGAACAGATGTAAAAGTGCTCGGCCGGTCAGGCCTCGGAATGTTATATGCAGGAATAAATGGCATGTATCGCGGCAACTATATTACAGAGCACGATGTAAAAATTGCAAAGAAGCTCGCCTATGTAATGTGTGGTGGGGATCTCAGCGAACCTACATTGGTAAGCGAACAATACCTCCTCAATCTTGAGAGAGAAGCTTTCCTAAGCCTTTGCGGGGAAAAGAAAACGCTGGAAAGAATACAAAGTGTTCTAAAAACGGGTAAGCCTGTAAGGAATTAAAAAAAGCCGGAAAAAATCCCGGCCTTTTTTACACTTCTTAATTTCGGTTTACTTTTTACCTATAACTATCTTTTGAACTTCGTCTATAGATCCTGATTTCACTTTCAAAATGTAAGTAGACGCAGGGAGTCTTTCGATACCATCAATTGATAAGTAGTTTTGGCCCGGGCTTAGTTTAAATGATTTGCTGATTAGTGTATGCCCGGCATTATCGATAATATCTATAATAATTTTTTCAAAGCGAATGGTATTTACCTGCACTGTCAAGTCTACGTAAGCAGGATTTGGATACACTGTGACCGCTTTGCGTGAACTGGCCTTTTGTACACTTAATATTTTACTATAAAAATATTTGCCATCAGCATCTATCATCTTAAGGCGATAAAAGTTTTTTACAGATGGTGACAAATGAGTGTAGGAATAGTCGGCAACTCCCCTATGATATGCTGCAGAAGAAAGTTTAGAAAAATTGTTTCCATCATTGCTGAATTCCAATTCGAAGGAACTCAAATTAATTTCATTGTTGATTTGCCAGCTGATATCTACTTGAGAATTATTCCACCTTGCTGTAAAATTTGTTATGCTTACCGGTAACACTCCACAAGGCGAAGAAAGATCATTCAAATTTTTCAGTATAGGAGGATTACTCAAAATTATAGAAGTTCCCGAATTACCCGGAGTAGCGCCATAATCATTGTCAATCGGTCCTGAAGCTGAACCTGATCTTGTTTGCCCGTTTGCCCCCGCATTAACGTTAGCAAGCAGGAAAGTTCCGTTTGAAATAATAACGCCTCCACCGCCTCCACCGCCGGGGCCATGATCATAATAATTCGTCATATCTCCCCCATCACCACCTTTTGCGGACGCGGTAATCGAATTCAATCCTGCAGGGCCAGCCTGCGATGTAACCATTATTATAGTTCCGCCGGCTCCACCACCACCTGCGGCATCTGTTTGTGCAGGAGTATAGGTAGCTGTTACACCCGGCGCATTTGAACCATCAGCGTCCGCACGCCCGGAGCCTGAATAGCTTTTCGCTCTTACAAGAATAATTCCACCGCCACTGCCTCCACTACAGCTATATTCATTTGAAGGGAGGGAATTATTACCGGAACCTGCGCCGCCGCCGCCGCCAAACACGAACTGTTGTATTGATCTCTCGGTAAAGCCACTGCCGCCATATCCACCAGTAGGATACGTGTTCAGGTCACCGGATCCACCATGCCATCCACTGCCGCCCTTTCCTCCACCGCCGCCATTTGCTCCGCCGCCGCCGCCGGAATTATATTGATTTTCGGTGGATGCACCTACGGGGGCGCCGTCTGTGCTACCGCCGCCTGCGTTACCAGATGCACCCCGCCCCATACTTCCATTTATATAACCCTCCACTGTACCCGTAGTGGTAGTAGTTGCCCCAAAAACAAAATAGTATGCAGGGGTTCCGGCAATACCCTCACCTTTTGCACCACCAGTTAAATTAGCTGTATTTGTAACAGGCGATTCCCATCTATAATCGGTATTAGTAAGTGTGCCACTTCCGCTACTATTACCTGCAGTTGCGCCGGTTAAGTTTTTTCCACCCCCACCTCTGAAGCCCTTATAATTAACGTCAATGGAGCCATTAAGTTTAAAAGTGTTCGCTGCATCTATCACAACTATGCCACCGGTAGAGCCGTTCCATGCGGGCGCTGTAACTGAAGCTCCCGCTTTAATAGTAAAACTATAATAACGGGGTACCCGCAGCACCTGGTAGCGTCTGATAGAATTTCCTGCGGAAAAATCGCGGCTGTAATAATTGTTGGCAAGCTTGTAACTTAAATTCACGATTGAGCCTGCAACGCTTGCTATCGTATTATACTCGTAGTTGCCTGCATAAAGATTGGTGCTCAGATAACCTGTAGCCGGCGATCCGGCGGCATTATCTCCATACGCATCAGAGTTGGACACGTCAATATCCCCACCTTGAATTTGAATTATTAAAATAAGATCCCCGGCGGTAAGTGGGGTTGCATTACCCCGACCATCAATACCACCAATTGTTAGTGAAGTACCTCCGGCCACAATATCATTTGTTCCCGGATAATACGTATTGATAACATTATTAGCCACTGCTATCGTAACAGAGCCACTCACAGGGGGAATACCACATTGGGCAAAAATTCTTGAGGGAAAAATAAATGCTGCGAGTAGGAACACCCCAGAAACGAGGCGGCAAAAAGATTGTTGAATCATGTGTCGGTTTTTAATAGAGATTTTAGGGAAAATACCTTTTGTAAAATAGTAGTTTTCCGTATGAAACGTTATTTTCCCAAAAATCGTATGCGGATGACTTCAAATCTTCAAAAACCCCGAGGACTATCAGGTGCCTTATTATTTTCAAATAATCTTCCTGAATTACTATATTGCATTTGTACCTTTAAAAATTCCGTTTAAACTCAATTGTCAATGTCAATTCTTTCCATTGATCATCTATCCAAATCCTATGGCCGCATACAAGCTCTTAAAGATGTAAGTTTCAATATACCCGAAGGTTCTGTGTTTGGAATATTGGGACCTAACGGTAGTGGTAAAACGACCTTATTAGGAACTATAATGGATATACTTAAACCGACGAGCGGCACTTATAGATTGTTTGATCAGGTGGCTACGGAAGAGCACAGAAAAAAAATTGGAACACTGCTGGAAACGCCTAATTTTTATCATTATTTATCAGGCATAAAAAATCTTGAGATAGCTTCAGAGATAAAACAACGGGGAAAAGAAGATATACCGCGAGTATTAGAGACTGTTGATCTCAGCAAAAGAAAGAATTCAAAATTCAGCACGTATTCTTTAGGGATGAAACAACGGCTGGCAATAGCTTCGTGCCTGCTGGGTGATCCCGGAGTGTTGGTGTTCGACGAACCTACTAACGGACTGGATCCCGTGGGCATTGCTGAAATAAGATCATTAATGAAAAAGCTTCATCAGCAAGGTAAGACCATCATTATGGCAAGCCACCTTCTTGATGAAGTAGAAAAAGTGTGTACCCACGTAGCCATTTTGAAAAAAGGTGAGCTTATCGCCACCGGGAATGTTAATGAAATTTTATCCAATGAAGATATGGTTGAAATGAGTGCTGCTGATGAAGAAAAGTTATACAATGTGCTGCAACAAATGGATGGCGCAGCGCATGTTACCAGGGAGAGCGGGATCGTAAAAGTATTCTTACCCGTTAACACGGCAGATCTGGCTGCTATCAATAATTATTGCTTTACTAACGGTGTTACACTCAATCATCTTATTTTGAAAAAGAAAAGCCTTGAAGCAAGATTTTTCGAACTTACCAACAACTGAAAGTGAATGTTACATTTATTAAAGATCGAGTGGCTTAAAGTAAAAAGTTATAAAGCTTTCTGGATATTTTCTATACTTTATTCTTTTGCAATTCTTGGTATTAATTACACTGGCTATTATGTAAATGAATTAGCAAACGAATCGCTGCCGCAAAGCCAAATACTTCTCGGAACACCTTACTCCTTCCCACATGTGTGGCAAACCGTCGGATGGATGAGCAGTTGGTTGCTTTATTTTCCAGGCATTCTTTTTATTATGTTGCTGACAAATGAATTTAATTTTAAAACGCATCGCCAAAATATAATTGACGGCTGGACACGCAGCCAATTCATAACGGTAAAATTTGTTTTCGCAATTATCTTTTCTGCTATCGCAACCTTTTTCAATTTTCTTGTCGGCTTACTTTTTGGCCTGATAACAACCGGGTCTCATTTTAGTTTCTCTGGTTTTGAAAATATAGGATACATTTTTATACAGACCGTGGCATATATCACTTTCGCAATGTTTCTTGCTATACTTTTTAGAAGAAGCGGCGCTGCCATTGCGGTGTTCTTTTTATTCGGCTTAATATTCGAATGGCTTATAACTGCACTTTTGAATTTTAATATGCACCTTACTCCTCTTGGTTACTTTCTTCCATTGCAGGTAACAGATGTAATGCTACCCATACCTTTTGGTAAATCTATAATTTACAAAGGCGCTCCTGATGAATATATCCTGGTAATAGCAAGCCTGATATACATAGGTGGTTATTATTTCTTTGCTTTAAAAAAATTTACTACTGACGATCTCTGATCGGAAATTTTCTTTTCCGAAAAGAAAAATCTATTTTTTACCTGCACTTAATTCTTCCACTGCAGCTTCAATGGTGGGATATAAAAATCTGAAACCTGTGTCTTTGATTTTCTGAACGCTAACGGTCGCACTCTTAAGTATTTCTATACTTTGCTCACCAAAAATAATTTTCAAGATAAATTCCGGAACGTGTATTGGTATGAAAAATTTTCCTTTCAAAACTTTAGCGATCAGCAACATTAGGTGCTTATTAGTTACCGGTGCTGGTGCCACGCCATTGTAACTGCCATTTGTTGACTCATTTTCCATAAGATAGATATACATTCTACAGATGTCATCAATATGAATCCAACTCACAACCTGGTCGCCCCGGCCAAGTATGCCGGCTACGCCAAACTTCGGAGCCATCTTGAACTCTTTGTAAGCCCCTCCGTCATTACTTAACACAACGCCTGTACGAATTTTTGTAAGCCTGATGCCTATTTCTGCAACTGGCTCTGCACTTGCTTCCCACAAAACGCATGTTTCGCCAAGAAAAGATTTTTTATCTGGCGGATCTGTTTCAATAAATCCCTCTTGCCTCACCAACGGCTTGCTATCTTCACCGTACCAGCCGATAGCCGAAGCGGATACAAAAGATTTTATGTGGTTGGGATTTGATTTTAATGCCTGTATAAGAACATCGCTGGTTCCGACGCGGCTTTCGACGATTTGCTTTTTAAACTTTTCTGACCATCTCTTATCCATCACGCCGGCTCCTGCCAGGTGAATGATGTGGTCAGCTTTTTTTAAAGCGTCAGCATCAATTTCCTTTTTTTTGGCGTCCCAATAGGCATAAGAAAGTTTTGCATTCTCGCTGGCTTTATCTTTATCCCTTGTAAGAATAATTACATCGTAATCTCTTGCAATTAAATGACGTGTTAAATTTGTTCCTATAAGACCTGTGCCTCCTGATATTAAAACAACGGGCATAATTTTTATCGTAAATTAGTGATATGTAGCGATTAAATTATTGACTTTAGTATATGTTTGAATCTTTTCCCAAAAATTTATTTTTAACAACAGTTGTATGAAGAATATTGTTTTGTTTTTTCTCTTGTTTTTTGTGGCGAATGAAGCGTTTTGTCAGCAAATAACCTATTCGGAACCTGAGTCGGAAGATGTCCGTTCACTGGATTTTGAAATAATTGGCAAGATCAATGGTAATTTTCTTGTGTATAAAAATATAAGGAACCGGTATGCGATAAGCGTATATGATAATGGTATGGGATTGAAACAGCGTGTTAATCTCGACTTTATGCCAGACAGAACTCTTAATGTTGATTTCGTTGCTTACCAGGATTTTGCTTATCTCATTTACCAATACCAGAAGAAAAATATTCTTTACTGTATGGCGGCACAGATAGATGGTGAAGGCAACCTCATAAAACAACCCGTTGAGCTCGACACAACCTACATAAGTTTTTTTGCTGATAATAAAATTTACAGCACTGTAAACAGTGAGGATAAGTCGAAAATTATGATCTATAAAATTCAGAAGAAGGCTGATAAATTCAATTTCACCACCTGTCTTTTTACTGATAGCTTAAAGCTTTTAGACAAAACAAGAATTGAGACATCTTTTGAAGACCACAAGGATGTCTTCAGTGATTTTTTTGTAGATAATGAAGGAAATTTTGTTTTTACAAAATCGACCAGGTCAATTTCAAGAGACTATCTTGAGTCGGTATCGCTAATCACGAAGGCTCCTGATTCAAAATCTTTTACATCGAGAGATCTTAATCTGAATGACCATTATCTTGATGAGATCAAATTAAAAGTTGATAATGTAAATGATCATTATCTTATCAACTCTTTATATTATTCAAAAAAACGAGGTAATGTAGAAGGACTATATACAGCCGTTTGGGATAAAAAATCAAATTCATTCATCGGGCAAAGCTTTGCCCAGATCACTGACACGCTAAGAGCTATGGCGAAAACAGAAGGAGGTGGAAAATATGCGCTGAATAACTTCTTCATAAGAGATGTTATCCTAAAGCGGGATGGCAGTTTTATTTTAACCGCGGAAGATCATACCAGTCAGTCGCGGGGCACACCCTGGAACCGCTATGATTATCTTTACGGTTATCCTTATTCTTACAATCCTTACTACTTTAATTCACCATCATATTATTGGTACTCCGGCAGAAACCGCAGCGCTTTTGGCAATTCACAAGTAAGATATTATTACGACAATATTATGATTCTCGACCTCGACGCAAATGGACAATTTATCTGGAGTAATGTGATCCACAAGTCGCAGTTTGATGATGATACTGACAATTATCTTTCTTACAACAGTTTGCTAACAGGTGGCCAATTACATTTCCTTTTCAACGAGCTTGAAAGGCGCACACAGCTCATCAATGACCAGAGTATTTCTGCAGATGGGCAGATAACAAGATATCCTCCCCTGCGCAGCCTTGACAGGGGTTACGAGTTTATGCCGCGTTATGCCAAGCAGGTAAGTTCTTCGCAGATCATAGTGCCATGCAGTTACAGAAACTATATCTGCTTCGCAAAAATTGAATTTTAATAAGTAGCCCCTATCTACTCCTTTTGGCTGTTATTTCGTTTTTGTTTCAGCCAACAAATTATGCATGCGATGTTTACGGCTTTAATTTTTTATTTTTGAGTTTTCACTTCAACTTTCTCTTTTGTGACAGGCATTTTCAGGGCCAATAATCCTTTTAACACCTTCATGCTTCTCGTGTATGGCTTGCTTTTGAAGTTGGGTTGGTTTATTTCTCCTCAAATACCTGTTATACAAAAGACAGACGGATTTCTATACAATCGAATCCTGGCCTTTGTTAAGCCTGAGTTTGATAATTTCCCTGTAATATATTCGGTAATTATGTTTGTGCTGATCTACACACAAGCCGTTAGTTTCAATGGCCTCGTGAATAATAGAAGACTTATGCATAAGCCCAATTACCTTCCGGCAATGAGTTACTTGCTTATTTCTTCATTTTTTATAGAATGGAATGTATTAAGCGCACCTATGCTCATCAATACATTACTTATTTGGGTATGGGCAAAAATGAGCACATTATATAACAGTCAGCATGCAAAATCTACATTATTTAATATGGGCCTTGCAATTGGAGTCAGCACATTTTTTTATTTCCCGTCTCTTGCTTTTGCTATACTTATTATTTCCGGGCTTTTAATCACGAGGCCACCGAGAATTGCAGAATGGTTAATTCCATTACTCGGCATACTGGTGCCATGGTATTTTTTATTTGCATGGCTTTTTCTTACAGATAAATTATATGGCTTCCAGGTGCCGGGCATTCAAATAGACTATCCATTGTTCGCAAAAAACAATATCGAATTTGTAGGCATCGGGCTTATAGTTGCTGCCACTATCATCGGGGCGGTATTCGTACAAGCAAATTTAAGAAGGCAGGTAGTACAGGTGAGAAAGGGTTGGGGGCTTTTATCTCTTTATCTGATGGTGGCGCTTTTTATACCTTTCATAAATACCACTTATAATTTTCAATATTGGTTTATGGCCACAGTTCCATTATCAGCCTTTATTGCATGTACTTTTTTTTATATAAAAAAGAAATGGATCGCTTCAGTATTGCAATGGATAATGGTAGCTTTTGTTGTTTATATAACTTACATCAAAAAATGAATGCCTGTGATTTACCTTCGCTAAAAAATATTTTCTTATGAAGTTCGGTGTTGTTGTATTTCCAGGTTCTAATTGCGACAGGGACGTAATAGGCGCTCTGCAAGACGATCTTAAGCTTGAAGTAATTCCGTTGTGGCACAAAGATGAAAATCTTTCGATGTTTAATACAGATGATTGCATCATATTGCCCGGGGGATTTAGCTATGGAGACTATTTGAGATGCGGCGCAATAGCGAGATTTAGCCCGATGATGCAAAGCGTTATCAACTTTGCAAATGAAGGAGGGAAAGTGTTTGGAATATGCAATGGCTTTCAGATACTTTGCGAAAGTGGTTTATTGCCCGGTGTTCTTCTGCGTAACGCGAATATGCAATTTGTTTGTAAGAACACATACATCACAGGCCCTTCCGGAAATGAAAAAAATGACGTTTATAAAATACCTATTGCCCATGGCGAAGGAAGATATTTTGCAAGCACCGATATTTTAAAAGAGTTAGAAACTAATAACCAGGTTTTATTTCGCTATTGCAATGAAAAAGGTAGTATTCACCCTGATTATTCACCTAATGGATCCACTGATAATATTGCAGGGATATGCAATAAAAGCAGGAATGTGATTGGTATGATGCCTCACCCCGAAAGAGCCTGCAACAAGGCAATTGGTAATACTGATGGGGCGAAAATATTCACCTCTCTTTTTTCTATAAACTAAAGTTAAAACGCAAACTGATAAGGCCTTCATGCTTCGATGCAGCCCATGATTTTCGTAATTTTGTATACACACAAAAATTATGAAAAAGATCTTATCGACGATAGTACTCGCTGTTATAATCCAGGCTTCTTTTGCACAGATTTTAAATCCTGTGAGTTTTACTTATAAAACAATAAAGAAGGGTAACAATCAATACGAGGTTCATATTCAAACTTCGGTGGATCCCAAATGGCACATATATTCTTTAAGCAATCCCGATGGTGGTGCGCTACCTACTTCCCTTTCTTTCACCAATGCCTCTAAAGTAGGACAGGCGCGTGAAGTAGGCAAAGTAAAAACTGTATTTGAAAAAGAATTTAATGTGAATCAGAAATTTTATGAGGACAAAGTGGAATTTGTTCAACTCGTAAAATTGCTTCCCGGCAACAAGAAAATCACCGGAATCATTGAATATATGACGTGTAATGATCGTCAATGCCTTCCCCCTAAGAAGACGTCCTTTGAAATACCTTTTTAAAATTAAAATTGATACACTAATTTTAGTAGGATGACAGTTTGTTATCCTACTTTTTTTTGGGCAAATTTCCCGCTATTATTGCACTAAAATTTTGGATCTCATTCTCACTACGATTGCTGCTAAACTTTAAAAGGTAAACTGATTAGTTGATATGTTAAGTAGAGTAGCAGATACTATTTATTGGCTGGGAAGATACATGGAACGTACCAATGGAATGTTGCAGGTAATTTTAACCCAATACATCTCTTCACAGGACCAGGCAGGCGATTTTTTTTGGGGACCGCTTCTGGAAATCTATGGAGAGCTTTCAGAAGAAGAAATTAAAGCGATAGAAACAAACTCTCCAAAATCGCTTGAATACATGATGTTCAGTAGTGAAAACAGTGCATCTGCCTATAATAATGTGATGTTTTCGCGTGAAAACGCCAGGGGCATCCAGGATCATATATCCAAGGAGGTATGGCAATGCCTCAATGATTATTATCATTTTATTAGAAATGACGACCTGCGTAAGCAGGTAACCACCGCTGACCCGATTTCAACTATTGATTTACTGATAAAAAATGGCTTATTGTTTACCGGCACGGTAGACAACACAATGACGCGTGGAGAGGGCTTTACTTACATCAACATCGGAAAGTTTTTGGAACGGGCTATTCACACTGCAGATATTACCCGGATTCAAATGAACAGTTTTAATTTGAATCTTCACGACAATCACGAGTCTATTACCTTACGTTACCTGTTGTATTCACTATTCGGTTTTGAAATTTATCTCAAAACCTATAAGGGAAACTTTACAAAGAAAAACGTGCTTGACCTTATTTTGTATAACCCGGAATTTCCGCATTCTATTTTATACAGCATGGAACGATTGTATAAATATTTTGGAAGACTAAATGCAGAAAGTCTCCCGGAAAATTATGACCGAATGGAATTCCTGATAGGAAAGACAATGAATAATATTAAGTATAGCCAGATAGATGAGAATGATCCTTTGTCTCTCGACGCATTCCTGTTTCAAACCAGGCAAGACTTGTTCGAAATTTCGGCGGCTTTTGGTAAATATTATTTTGGTACCACATAAATTTAAGCAATGCCTTCATACCATATAACACACATTACGCGGTATTCTTATTTACACCCGGTTATCGATTGTACTAACCAGATAATGCTGTACCCTATTGTGGATAGTTTATTGGAAGTACGGAATCATGAGATTAAAATTTCAGGCGATCCTGTAGTAGAAACTTTTGTTGATTATTTTGGGAATCATGTTGGAATTTTTTCAATAGTAAAACCGCATACAAGTCTCCTGATAGAATCTGTGGCTAATGTAATCACCAAACCTGTAAATATTGCTACTGATGATATGAGTGCCCCGGAGCAATGGGAAATTTTAAAAAGTCTGAAATTTCATACGTCGTATATTGATTTTCTAAAACTTGAGTTTTTCAATAGTACCGGAGAAATCAGAGAGATTTTGTCCGGTATCGTTGACCAGCAATTGTCTCCATTGCAAAATGCAAAACAACTCTCGGAATATATTTATACGAACTTTCTATACAAAAAAGGAATCACAAGCATCGAAACTAAACCTGAAACCATCTGGCAAATGAGAGCTGGGGTTTGCCAGGACTTTGCTCATATGCTCATTATATTTTTACGAATGTTTGAGATTCCATCGAGGTATGTGAGTGGTTATATTTGCCCAAAAGACAAAGAGATGCGTGGTGAAGGAGCAACGCATGCCTGGGCAGAAGCATTTATCCCTAACTATGGCTGGCTAGGTATTGACCCGACCAATAATTGTATTGTAAATGATCAGCATGTAAGATTAGCAACAGGAAGAAATTTTGCTGATTGCACTCCGGTAAAAGGCACTTATAAAGGTTCCGGGGAACATGAACTCGAAGTTTCAGTAGAAATAAAAAACGGGTCAGCAAAAAAATCTTTTGATAAACAGGGATTACCAAAATTCAGCTATCATGCTAAAAACCCCGGCGAACCAATTAACTCTTATCGCTATTACCTGGAAGTGCAGCAGAAGCAACAGCAACAGTAATAAATACTGTTTTATATTTTATTAGATTGCTTTAATACAAAATGTATTCTTTATTGAATACTATCTACATTAGATTGAATGGTAATACTATTTAAACCGGAAATAATCGTATCGACCAATCCTGAAAAAATTTTACAGGTCTATGCCGTAAGTATAAATATTGCTAAAAATAAAACCAGCAGCATGTTTCAAACAGCTGCTGGCTTTGTTATTATTAGTATCGGGTGGGCGATCTTAGTTGATCACATTTATAGTCATCGTGGACCCGCCGGGTTTTGTAACCTCTATCTGGTAAATACCGTGGGCTGAATTTTTATTCAATTTTATTTTTTCAACACTGCTGCCGTCTGCATGATCCACTTGTTTTGAAACTATTACCTGGCCAACGCCGTTTAACAGTCTTACACCATATGTGCCTGCCGGCTGATTCGAAAGCTGAAGGTTAATAATTCCATTAACAATTGGATTTGGATAAACCGAAATTTTAGAACTTTCCTTTTCAATAAATACTTTTACAACCTTGCTGTATTCAATTTTTCCAGGCGCATTTATACTTTTTATGCGATAGTAATTGTACCCCACCTGGGCGTTGTCATCCGTCCATGAATAAGCGCTTGTATTAGCATTCTTTGCCAATGTTGTATTCATGTTAGTGAAGCTGGTTCCATCCAATGATTTTTCAACTTCATACTGTTTCATGTCTGTTTCGTTTTCAACATTCCAGTCTACGATTATATCAGCATTCTGCCGGTAAGCCTTGAGATCAGCAAATGTTGTTGCCAATACTTTTGGTTGGCTAAATACAACCGCAAAACGATCGGGGGCATAAGATGCAGGTGCGCTATTTACGGTAAAGTCAACGGCATTAGTACCATTTAGATCCAGCGCCGTGCTGGTGTTTACATAATGATCCTCGAGGTATCCATTCAATCCCGGGTGATTCATATTCTCAATATTCAATTGCCATTGATAAGTTTGGGCTTTCAAATTTGTTACATTAAGGAAAAAAGTATCGCTCGCAGCAATAGTATGGTGCCGCTCAACCGACAAAAGTTTTCCTCCTCTTTTAAGGCTTACATTTTCTGAACTGCCCGTTATTTTATAAGCGTCGAAAT
>JBDTVF010000076.1:0-13440 GCA_040007325.1 Ginsengibacter sp.
CAATTTCCATTTCAGTTGGTTCAAAAAGAAACCGTGCCTCAATAATTTTTGATGAGTACATTCCAGCCTTACGATATTATTCACATAGATATTTATAAGCTTACGTATTTACAACTTCCCGCAGATAATTCTCATGGAAAATATTTCGTGTGCTGGTACAAAAGTATCGCCCTTGGTGATTTTTATATAGAACCCGGACAGGAATTAAATGCAGAAGAATTTAGAAACGGTGTAATAGCTGCGATTGCTCCAACGCTGAAACTTTATCAGCGTGGTAAGAATGAAGCTTCGCTCGGCTGGCCTGAATGGTTAATTAAAAATCAACCGAAAGATTGGGCTGGGCAGATAGAAAATATCCTCTCATATTTATTTGCGGATGATCTTCCAAAATCAGTTCCGATATCGGTCGTAATCTGCACGAGAAATAGACCTGGGCCATTAATGAAATGTCTCCAGTCGATAGATCGATCCACAGTCCAGCCTGAAGAAATAATTGTGATAGATAACGCGCCTTCAGATGATTCTACCTTTAATGTGGTTAGCAAGTTTGAAAAAGTTATCCATCTCAGGGAGCCAAAGGCAGGCTTAAGCAATGCACGTAATACAGGTATAAAAAATGCAGGTAAATCGATTATAGCTTTTACTGACGATGATGTGCTCGTAGATCCTCTTTGGGCTTACCGGTTATGGAAAAGTTTTCAAGACGAAAGAGTCGTAGCAATGACCGGACTCGTAATAACGTCTTGTCTCGATACAGAAGCTCAATACATTTTTGAAAAGCACTGGAGCTTTAATCGCGGGTACATTGGAAAGATATACGACAAAACGTATTTTGAATCAAACCTAAAGATCGGGCCACCCGTATGGCAAATTGGTGCCGGGGCAAACATGGCGTTCAGAAAATCCGTCTTTAAAGAATTAGGAAATTTTAATGAGTTTTTAGGAGCCGGCGCTTCCGGTTGCAGCGAAGATTCAGAAATGTGGTTTAGAATATTGGCCAAAGGATATAAGATCATCTATGAGCCGAAAGCAATTACTTTTCACGAGCATAGGAAGGAGATGAAATCTTTAAAGAGCCAGGTTTTTAATTATATGCGTGGGTTTGCAGTTGCCGCATTAATGCAGCAAAGGCAACTGAATGAAGCGGCATATAAAAAGCATTTATTCCGGCGAATGCCACGCTACTATTTTTCGTTATTATTAAAAGGCTTTCCTTTATATAAAAAGCAATTTCAAACTCTTGGCGTTGAAATACAAGGACTTCTTTCTGGAATACGTTATTATCAAAAACACTTTTCCAGGTTAGTAAAATCAATAGGGAAAAAGTATGAATAAACATCTTCCTGAAACGCCTTTGATCTCACTAATTATTCCTTGCTATAATCATGCGCGGTACCTGCAGGATGCTTTTAATAGTGTGTATTCTCAAAATTATGTGCCCTTTGAAATAGTGCTGGTAGATGATGGCTCAACAGATAATACTAAAGAAGTTGCAGAAAAAAATAGCCAGGTAAAATATGTTTATCAAAAAAATAAGGGCCTGTCTGCAGCAAGAAATACAGGTATCAAAAACAGCAAAGGGGAACTGTTGATTTTTCTTGATGCTGATGACTGGCTTCTTCCCAATGCAATCCACACTAACCTGAATTTTTTAAGAGCCAATCCGAAATCAGCTTTTGTTTCCGGTGGCTACAGGCTGGTATTTGAAGATGAAAAAAAGAATAAGGAAACGACTTACAAAGTGGACGAGGAGCATTACCTGCACTTTCTTGAAAGCAATTATATCGGCATGCATGCTGCAGTCTTGTATCAACGCTGGGTGTTCGATGAATTTGAATTTGATGAATCGCTCGGCTCCTGTGAAGACTATGATTTATATTTAAAAATTTCAAATAAACACCCTGTCTTTCATCATACCTATGTTATTGCGGCTTACAGGATGCACGGATCAAACATGTCTTCAAATATTCCGATGATGCTTAAGGGCGTACTACATGTTTTGAAAAATCAAGAACCAAATGTCATAACAGCTCAGCAGAAACAATCTTATTTAAAAGGAAGACTTATCTGGAAGAGATATTATTGTGATGAACTTTACCGGGATTTACACGAAAAGAGGAGAAAGGCTTCCACCGATGAATTGTTACTTTTGACAAGGTATTACCCGTTTCTCGCAAGTAAATATTTATTGAAAAGAAACTATTCAATGATTAAAAAAATAATTAATAAACTAGTGCCGCAATCAGCGAAAAGATTTTTGGGCAGGGCGGGAGTAAGTGATTTTACACCGCAATCTGGAGCAATAGATTTAGGGGATTTTAACAGGACCACACCTTTCAGCACCGAGTTTGGCTATGATCGCGGCGGACCAATAGATAGGTATTACATTGAAAATTTTTTAAGGAAAGAAAAAGATAAAATAAAAGGACGAGTGCTGGAGATCGGTGATAATGAATACACCCTTGCATTTGGTGGCGACGAGGTAAGCAAGAGCGACATCTTGCACGTGGACGAAACCAATGAAAGTGCAACTTTTATTGGAGATATAAGTCATGCACCTCAAATTTCTGACAACACTTTTGATGCAATTATTCTTACGCAAACTCTTCATCTAATTTATAATTTCAAAGATGCCCTGAACACTTGTTATCGCATTTTGAAACCGGGAGGTGCGTTACTACTAACGGTGCCGGGCATCACTCCAATAGATCATGATGAATGGAAAGAAATTTGGTATTGGTCCTTTACAGATAAATCAATAAAAAAATTAATTCCCGAAGCATTTCCGGAAGCTGAAATAGAAGTCAATACATTTGGAAATGTGTTTGTTGCCGCGGCATTCCTTTATGGGCTGGGCTTACCGGAAGTAGAAAAAGCGAAGCTCGATTTTAATGATCCGCAATTCCAGGTGATCATAACTGTAACAGCAGTCAAAGCCTAACAGCGATGATTTTAAATCCTCTTTTCTATATTAAAAAAGTTTTAGGGCACAAGGCGATAGTATTGATGTATCATCGTATCGCTGATTCACCGGCTGACGTTTGGGACATAGCAGTCAGCCCAAAAAATCTTGAAGCTCATTTAAGAATTCTAAAAGAATCCGGCAGAGTGATCCCTCTGCAAAAACTGGTGAAAGAGGTAAAGAATAAGTGGATCAGAAGTGACAAGGTTGCTATTACATTCGATGATGGTTATGCCGATAATTTTGCTGTCGCAAAATCTTTGCTTGAAAAATATAATTTGCCTGCAACATTTTTTATTACCTCGATTAATATAGGCATGCCCCACGAATTTTGGTGGGATGAGTTGGAGAAGATTATTCTCTACACTGAAACACTTCCGCAAGAAATAGAATTAGCAATAGCTGACCAAGTCATCAGTTGTAAACTTAATGATGAAACAACGTTGAACGACGATATCGTTACGAAGCATATTGCATGGAAGGCTTACGAAAGCCCGCCTGCAACTGCAAGATGTAAATTGTTTCTTACAATATGGGAATCCTTGCAGCCACTCAATCATGATCGCCAGCAAGATTACCTAACGATAATAAGACAGTGGGCCGGCTGTCATATATCTGCGCGTCAGGAATATCAATGTATGAGCGTGGATCAACTAAAGCAATTATCACAAAACAAATTATTTTCAATCCAAGCCCATACAGCAACTCATGCTGCCTTAAGCTATCATGATAAAAATTTTCAAAGCAAGGAGATAGATGATAACAAACAATTCCTTGAAAAGAACCTTGACAAAAAAGTTGAAATTATTGCGTATCCTTATGGAAGTTATAATAGCGATACACCTGGCATTGCAGCCGACTGTGGCTTCAAGGCCGCATTCACAACAGATGAAGAAAACGTGACCAATAATACAGGGAAGTACCGCATCGGACGCTTCCAGGTGCGTAACCAGGATGCAGTAACTTTTGAAAAAAATCTTTCGCGTTGGATAAGCATGTAATGAATGAGCAATACTTATAAAATATCAATTGTTACCTGTTTCTATAATGTTGAAAGCTTTATAGAGCAAACTATAAAAAGTGTTTTACAACAACAATATACCGGTTGGGAACTTCTTTTAATTGATGATGGCTCCTCCGATGCAAGTACTGCAATTGCAAAAAAATATGCTTCGAAATACGAGGGTAAGGTTTTTTATTTTGAGCATGATGGCCATGCTAATAAAGGCCTGAGTTATAGCCGTAACGTGGCTATAAAAAAAGCAACTGGCGAATTCATTACTTTTCTTGATGCGGACGATATATGGCTTCTGCAATACCTCAATCACCAGGTAGAAGTCTTGACCACTCACCCGGAGTGTGCGATGATATGCGAAGCAACAGAATACTGGTATAGTTGGAGTAGTCCAAAAGAGTTTGACGCGATTATTAAAATTGGAACTGCACAGGATCAGTTGTATTCGCCGCCGCAGCTTATGCTAAATCTATATCCCTTGGGTGAGGGAGATGCACCATGTGTGTGCGGTATCATTATTAAGAAAAGTGTGTTAGAGAAATACGGAGGCTTTGATGAATCATTCAAAGGTCTTTACGAAGACCAGGTTTTCCTAAGTAAAATTTATTTGCAGGAAAAAGTTTTTATCTCGTCATCATGCAATAATAAATACAGGCAGCGGCCTGACTCTATTATAGGAGCATCATTCGAAAATGGAAATTACTATCTGATAAGAAAGAGATTTTTACAATGGTTAAAAAAATACATTGCCGATAACAATATTCATTTTCCCGAAGTTGATAAAAAGTTAGAAGCAGCTATAAGTTATGAGCCGCTCGTGTCAACGGTAATTTGTTTTTATGATGAAGAAAATTTCTTAGAAGAAGCGATTAAGAGTGTTTTGAAACAATCATATACTAACTGGGAATTGCTTTTAGTCGATGATGGCTCGTCAGACAGAAGCTCACAAATAGCCCAGCAATATGCTGCCGAATATGCTGGCAAAATTTATTATTGTGAACATGAGAATCACAGTAATAAAGGATTAAGTGCAAGCCGTAATCATGGCATCAGGAAATCTAAAGGAAGCCTTGTTGCACTTCTCGATGCAGATGATGTCTGGCTTGAAGAAAAACTAATTACTCAGGTTTCTATTTTTCAACGAAATCCGGGTATCGGTATTATCGGCGAAGGTTCTCTTTATTGGAATACATGGAACCAAACAGTCCGGCCAAACGTTCATATTCCTGTTGGTGTTGAGCCCGAGCTTATTTATGAGCCGTATGAACTCATGTATATTTTATATCCCTTAGGGATCGGTGCTGCGCCGGTTCCATCTGGTCTTATGATCAAAAAAGACGCGTTTGAAAGAAGCGGATATTTTGAAGAGTCGTTTGTAAAGGAATACTCTTTATATGAAGACCAGGCTTTTTTATCCAAAATGTATTTACAGGAAAAGGTATACATCTCTTCTGCCTGTAATCATTTGTACAGGCAGCGACCCGGGTCAATTGTAAGCTGGGTGCGGGAAAAAGGCCATTACTATAATGTTCGGTACTACTTCTTAAAATGGCTACAGGCATTAATTGCCGGTAAAAATATTAAAGACAAAAAATTACAAAGACTTTTAAATAAAGCGCTCTTCCGATATAATTATCCCAATATTTTTTACCTGGTTCACGATCTGCCAAGGATTATCTGGAAAGGTTCGAAGAAGCGTGTGCCGGATAAAACAAAGCAATTCATAAAGCAGAAATTATTAAAACAGAAAAAGCAAGTTTTTTCCAATTGATATTTTTTATTAGTAATGATATACATGTCTTCAAAAAATTTCATTCAAACACACCTTTATGCCAGATTTTGAGAAGCCTGAAAGAATCATCGTAACATGTAGCAAACGCCTTTCATCTTATCTTGAAATGGAGATTAGAGAATTGGGACTTGATATTGTGAGATGTTTTGCAACGGGAGTTGAATTAGCAGGATCGCTTAATGATTGCATCCGGTTGAATTTAAATTTGCGGTGTGCCAGCCAGGTTTTATTTTCATTACAATCTTTTGCCTGCAATAATCCCGATCAATTATATAATACGCTGTCAAAAATTGCCTGGGAAGATATTATTGCAAAAGATGGATATTTCTCAGTAACGAGCTTCATCAATCATCCAACAATTAATAATTCTCTTTTTGCAAATGTAAAAGTGAAAGATGCCATTGTCGATCGCTTCCGTACTGCAATGAATACCCGACCAGATTCAGGCCCCCAATTAGAATCATCGGTTATTCACCTGTATTGGAATAATGATAACGCGGAACTATTTATCGATACCTCTGGTGAGACACTGTCGAAACATGGGTATAGAAAAATTCCCGGGCGTGCACCTATGATGGAGTCGCTCGCTGCGGCCACACTGCTTGCTACTAATTGGAATAAGACGTCTATACTTGTTAATCCTATGTGCGGGTCCGGCACTATCGCCATTGAGGCAGGTATGATAGCAACAAACCGTCGCCCCGGTCTCTTCAGGAATAATTATGGATTCATGCATATCATCGGTTTTAATAAAGACTTTTACGATAAAGAGAAAGCTTTATTATCAACACAAATTAAAGAGGTGCCTGGATTGGCAATCATAGCTACCGACATTAATTCTGACGCGATAAATATTTCAAGAATAAATGCTGATGTTGCAGGAGTCGAAAAAATAATAAAGTTCAATGTTTGCGATTTCCAGGAGACGGATGTGCCCCAAGATGGAGACGGCATTATTTTTTTGAATCCTGAATATGGAGAAAGAATGGGAGACAACACCGAACTGCAAAAAACATATGGACAAATCGGTGATTTTCTGAAGCAAAAATGTAAAGGCTATACCGGGTATGTTTTTACAGGTAATCCTGATTTGGCAAAAAAAATCGGATTGAAAGCCAAGCGGAAAATTGAATTTTACAACGCCCGTATAGATTGTCGCCTATTGCAATATGAGCTGTATGCGGGCACACGCCGAACGGACAAAAATGATGAGGAATCTGCAAAATAGCTGCGGCTCTAATAAATTTTTCCCCGATGATAAATCTCAGATCGGGACATTTTTTCCCAGGTTGTTGCATTTCTTAATTCTGCGAACTAAATTTACAATTCACTCACAAGAAGAGTTCACCATCCCTCCTCTGAATTTCAAACCATCCTTTGCTTATAGTATATCTGACGAAAGGTTACCCCTTATAGAATACGGTGTCATATAACGTCGATTATATCTTATTCATACTATCCTTTGTAATCTGGTATTTAAATTGATATTATCTCAGGAATTGTTTTATATGAGCTTTCATATAACCTGCGAAAACCACAATAATAATTGAATCGTTCGTACACAGGAAGTACCCGACCTGCATATCATCGTTCAATTTTCCAATGACCCCCAATGCTGAAATTTTTATTAACCTGTAAATGGACTGAAAATGAACACCTATGTATTAAGCATTAACGGCAACCGGGCGATGAATTATCTTTTAAAAACAGGATTTGCGGACAAGTACAGAGTGATAACTGTGTCTAATGTGTACGAGGCATCCCAGGAACTGAAGAGGAACGACAAGATTGAAATGATATTGGTAGATGTCGATTATCAAACCGAGGAATGCGTGGATTTTGTGCAACACCTCAATAGCAGCCTAATGTATTCGAGGCCGGTAATTTTGCTCGGCAGTTCTCAAAACAAAGAAATTGCTGAACAACTTGAAGGCAGTAAAGATGTGCGTGAACTTTTTATAAAGCCTTTCGATCCTATCAATCTTTCAAAATCAATTGATGGATTTGTATCGTTACATGTAGCCTGACTCTTTCACTAAACTCTGAAATTATGGATATTTTTTACACCGCTTACACCAAGACTGTTCAACGTACTAATTACTTCTTTGTGAAAAGATTTAATTCATTTCCTGAATTGCAAGGAGTGCCTGATATTCTGGACAGCTATGGAATGCATGCTAATTTCAAAAGCGCATGTAGAATTGCGGGGCTCGAAGACCCTGTCATAATGAAAAAGCTTTTGGAAGAAATTAATGCAACAACAATTTTAAATGCAAAAGTGATCCATATGGATCTTACTCAAGCAATTTTAAAAGCTGCACAATAATATTTAGCTAAATTAATACATGGAGAATCGGAATTTGTTCCTTACTTCTAAGAAGAGGCAAATTGCCTATTTTTATTATAATTGCTCCACAACGGATTTAATTTCATCCATGTGAATGCCTGAATGGCTTTCATTGTACACACATTCCCCGCCATTAATTACTATCACCTGGGGAGACTGGTGAAGTACCCGGAACTCTTCCGCGATCTTATTGGACACGGAGCGGTAATTAATTATATCAAGAAAATAAAAATCCGCTCCTTGAGGATTGTCACTTTTATCCAGGCGATTTTTTGCCATGCTGCTTATAGAGCACCTTATACTGTGCTTAAAAATTACTTGTGGATTTTTCTCTGAATTATTTTTTATCTCATTAATCTGATCTTCAGACTTTAGGGGTATCCAATTCATACGTTAGATCAATAAAAAAATGGAATTTTTATTCCTAGTGAATAATGTTTTGCGTCATTGGGCAACCAATTCTGCTACGGCGAGAACTTGTACACGACGTAAAGGTCACAATAATAAAAGAGGCTAAAGCAATTACAATCAATAACTTTTTCATGATTTAGTTTTAGGTTTAAATTTTTATTTTATAACCTGGTGCAAAGGTAAATTAACCAATTTTAAGGTTACTTAGCAAAAACGATTTATATTTCAATCTATTGTTAAATATTGTGTAGTTAATCCTCTAACTTTCTTATGCATCTTCATTTTATCGCTATTGGTGGAAGCGTTATGCACCAGCTGGCAATCGCCTTAAAAAATAAGGGCTACCTGATTACGGGCAGCGATGACGAGATTTTTGAACCTGCCGCTTCTAACCTTAGAAATGCAGGGATATTTCCGAAAAAAGAAGAATGGTATCCTGAAAATATTGACAGCAGCATAGATGCTGTGATATTGGGCATGCATGCAAAACAGGATAATCCTGAGCTATTGAAAGCAATTTCACTGGGATTGAAAATATATTCGTTTCCTGAATACATTTACCAGGAAAGCAGGGATAAAAAAAGAGTTGCCATTGGCGGAAGCCACGGAAAAACTACCACCACGGCGATGGTTATGCACGTGCTGCAATATGCAAAAGTCGATTTTGATTACCTTGTAGGTGCACGACTTAAAGGCTTTGATCAAAGTGTTAAGATCACTAATGCCGACCTGATAGTTTGCGAAGCAGATGAATACCCGGCAAGCACAATCGAAAAAAAGCCCAAGTTTCATTTTTTATTTCCTGATGTTGCCGTTATTACCGGAATAGCCTGGGATCATATAAACGTATTCCCAACATTTGATTTCTATTTAGAGCAGTTTGTGATTTTTATAAACAAAATAGAAGAAAATGGAGTGTTGATCTATAATCAGAGTGACGAAGAACTGAATAAACTGGTTAGTAGTAATATAAGAAAAGACATCAAGTATATACCTTACGCGTTGCCTACTAATTTTATCGAGAATGGCGACACCAGTGTAATGATCGAAGAGGAAAAGGTAAAACTTAAAATATTCGGAAACCATAATCTGTTAAATATGCAGGCCGCTTATCTTGTTTGCAAACAGCTTAATATTGATGCGCATATATTTGCAGCCGCTATACCAGGTTTCACAGGGGCGGCCAGGCGACTTGAGTTGTTGGGAGATTCAGATGAAACAAGCGTATATCGCGATTTTGCGCATGCTCCAAGCAAAGTTGCCGCAAGTGTAAATGCGTTAAAACAGCAGTACCCCGGCACCACCTTGATTGCAATTTTGGAACTGCATACTTTCAGCAGCCTAAATGAAACCTTTATGCATGAATATAAAGGCGCCCTTGAAAATGCTGATGAAGCCATAGTGTTTTATAGCAGTCATGCTCTCGAGCTTAAACAGATGCCGAAGCTAAATCCGGGAGTAGTTTTAGAAGGATTTGCAAAAAAGAATCTTGAAATAATTACTACAAGAAAAAATCTTGAAGAAAGGCTTCAGCAATTTGAAAAAGTAAATGCTAACTTTCTTTTTATGAGTAGCGGCGATTATGAAGGAATGAATATATTGGAGGTGTTGCAGATGAAATGAATTGCAAAGACGGATAATAGAAATTAAACTAATAGTTAAATCGAAAATTAAGACATGGCTTTATTATTACAGCGTCCATTGGTTTTTATAGATCTTGAAACGACTGGCGTCAATCTTTCTACAGACAGGATTGTTGAAATCGCGATTGTAAAAGTAGTTTCTGATGGAACAAAAGTGGTCAAACAAAAATTGATTAATCCACAGATACCTATTCCTAAAACTGCCAGTGATATTCATGGTATTACGGATGAACATGTGAAAGATGCTCCTACTTTCAAGGAAGTTGCTAATGAATTGAAGCAGTTTATAGATAGCGCTGATCTTTCAGGCTACAATTCTAATAGGTTCGACATTCCATTGCTGATGGAAGAATTTTTAAGAGCAGGCATTAGTATTGACATGACTAATCGTAAAATGGTGGACGTACAGCATATATTTCATATGATGGAGAAACGCACGCTGGGGGCTGCTTATAAATTTTACTGTCAAAAAGAACTGGATGGAGCACATTCCGCTGAAGCCGATGCCACTGCAACATGGGAGATATTGCAAGCACAATTAACGCGATATACGCATCTTGGTAATACACTTGAGACCATTTTACAGTTTACCGGTGAAGAAAAATTTGTGGATTTTGCAAGACGGTTTGTAATGGAAAATGAAGTAGAAGTGTTTAACTTCGGTAAACATAAAGGACGCCCGGTGTGCGAAGTTTTAAAAGCCGAACCGCAGTATTACGATTGGATGATGAAAGGGGATTTTCCGCTACATACTAAACAGAAGCTAACTGAAATCCTCAACCGAACGCTACTTAAGAAATAGACCGCTTATCCGTTTCTGACACTAACAAATAAAAGATTAGTCGTAATTTGGAATATAAAACGGGGAACATTTTTTGGAAAAACTTCTTATTATACCCACCTATAATGAAAAAGAAAATGTCGCTGCTATTATAGAAGCGGTGTTTGCTTTACAACAGCATTTCCATATTCTCATAATAGATGATGGATCTCCTGACGGAACTGCGGGGATAGTAAAGGATTGCATAGTTAAATACCCTGGTCAGTTATTTTTACTCGAAAGAAAAGGTAAATTAGGTTTAGGAACCGCTTATATACTTGGCTTCAGGTGGGCATTGAACAAAGGATATAGTTTTGTTTTTGAAATGGATTGCGATTTTTCTCATGATCCCGCAGACCTGGATAAACTGTATAAAGCTTGTAAAGTTTCCGGTGCTGATGTCGCTATTGGTTCCCGTTATGTGAAGGGCGGAAATCTTAAGAATTGGCCGTGGCTCAGGGTTAGCTTGTCGAAAGGTGCCTCGGTATACACCCGCATCATCACTTTCATGCCTATAAAGGATCCTACCGCCGGCTTCGTTTGTTACCGTCGTGAAGTGTTAGAAGCCATCAATCTTGACGAGATCAGTTTCGTGGGATATGCGTTCCAGATAGAAATGAAATTTGCATCCTGGAAGCTGGGCTTTCAAATCCAGGAAGTTCCTATAACATTCGTAGACAGAAAGTACGGCATTTCTAAAATGAATAAAGGGATTGTAAAAGAAGGAATTTTTGGAGTACTTCGTCTTAAATGGATGAGCATGTTTAAAAATTATCGCAACCGCGTTAAAAAAATTTCAGATATACCTGCCTATCAGAATGCCGAAGTGGTCATGGAACGGAAATGACCTGTGTCTATACTATTCTTTCTCGACGTTGCCTACTTTTTCTTTTTAATTTTTGAATCCGGGATGGTATCGCTGTAGAACATCGCGCAGGTATTCTCTATCCAGGTGGGTGTAAATTTCTGTTGTGGTAATACTTTCATGTCCCAGCATTTCCTGGACTGCTCTGAGGTCTGCTCCGCCTTCAACAAGGTGAGTTGCAAATGAATGGCGAAATGTATGTGGAGAGATGTTTTTGGTAATATTAGCTAGCTTTGCCACTTCTTTAATGATTATGAAAATCATTATGCGTGAAAGCTTTCTTCCTCTACGATTTAAAAAAACAACATCTTCATTACCCGGAATAGCTGGTGCATGTATCCGAACGTTGTCAAGGTATATTTTAATATACTTAATTGCAGGTGTACCTATTGGCACCAATCTTTCTTTATCACCTTTGCCTATAACTCGCACATAACCCACATCAAAATAAAGACAGGAAAGTTTTAGGTTTACCAGCTCACTTACCCTGAGGCCGCAGCTGTACAACGTCTCAATTATGGCTTTGTTTCTCGTCCCCTCAGGTTTGCTTAGATCGACGCTATTACTAATATTTTCAATCTCAGAAAAGGTTAATATGTCGGGGAGATGTTTTAAAAGTTTCGGTGTTTCCAGTAGTGAAGTAGGGTCTGATTGGATTATCTTTTCCTGCATGCAGTATTTATAAAAATTCCGCAATCCTGATATAATCCTGGATTGTGAAGCAGGCGTCATTCCTAATTCACCTATCCATTTCAAAAATTTTTCGAAATGCTGCATGTCTATTTCCGCAGGTTTAGCGGAACCATAAAAAGTAGAAAGAAACTGGGTGAACTTCTCAAGATCATGAACATATGCATCAACTGAGTTTTCAGAAAGTGATTTTTCTAATTGCAGGTATGCCTTAAATCCTTTTTTATATACTTCCCACATTGTAATACTCATTTTGTTAACGCATGCTTTCAGACGGGTGGAACAAAAATAAATTAAAATATCCCCTACATTTACGGCTTCAAATTATATAAGCCTCACAGCTAATCTTATTTTCACTTTACATGCAATCAGTTAATCTCAGTAAGTTCAAAAAGAAATTTGAAGCAAATAAAAAATTGTTTAGATCTTTTATTACAAAGACAGAAAATAAAATGGCTGCAAACATTGAGACAATTGCTGAAGATGTCGACAAAGAAGTTTGGAGCAAGGTCGATTGCCTTAGCTGCGCCAACTGTTGTAAAGTGATGAGCCCAACTTACACGAAGGAAGATATTAAAAGAATAGCTGCCCATCTTGACATGAAACCTAAGACTTTTAAGGAAAAATGGCTTTATCTCGATAAGAGAGAAAATGATTGGATGAATAAGACAAGACCCTGCCAGTTTTTAGATTTAAAAACAAATATGTGTTCGATTTACGAAGTACGTCCTGCCGATTGCGCTGGTTTTCCACATCTCATCAAGAAACCAATTGATGATTATTTCTACATTCATAAACAAAATATAGAATACTGCCCTGCGACGTTTTTATTTGTCGAAAAATTAAAAGATCGCTTAAGCGCGGCCAATAAAAATACTATTGCAAAGTAATTTTT
>JBDTVF010000077.1:0-13168 GCA_040007325.1 Ginsengibacter sp.
TTGAATTAACACTAGATAATACGAGTAAGGCGACGAGTAATTTTTTCATGACTAAGTATTTTTGTTTGAGTAAGAGTTCTTGTGACGTGTGGGTTTGTCAAAAGGTTACAGTACTTTTAAAATAAAAAATTTGATCAATAAAAAAGCCGGGAAACACCCGGCTTAGTCTTAAATCATATGATTCCCTTCGAAACAATTATTACTCTTCCTCTTCTTCCGCAGCATCGTAATTCACACTATTTTCAGCGATATCAGTTAGGGTTGAATCTGCTTCTTTCTCTTCTCCAAGTGTTTGATTTAAGAGATCGGCAACATCATCAAGACCTAAAGTAGTTGCAAGTTGAGCTAATCCGCCATACGTAGATATTTCATAATGCTCAACCTTCTGTGCTGCGAGGATCAGGCCAACATCACGTGTGCTGGTACCAGCTTCGGTCTCGTCGATGATACCTTCACCTTCTGTCGTAATACCCTCCATTGCATCGCATTTCTTCGCCTGGGCTTTTTTGCCAAGAGATTCAAATGCCTGCTCAAGACGACTAACATGGGTCTTTGTTACTTCGAGATGGTCAGCGAAAGCACCTTTCAATTCGGTGGAGGTGGCAGCCTTTTGCATTTTCGGCAAAGTTTTTACCAGGTGCTTTTCTGCCCAATAAATGTCTTTTAACTCTTCTACAAAAAATTCTTTGAGCATGCTATCAGATGCTCCTTTGCCGGCTGAGGCACTTTTGCCTTTAGCAGATTTGGCCGGAGTTTTTGTTTTTGTTGTGCTATTCATGTCTTTAATTTTATTTGGTTAACAAATGTGTGAAAGAAGTATATAATACCATGCCATTCACATGACAGGCTTTTAGAAAATTTTTTCAAACCCATTTAATTAGTCCTTTTGAATTTGCTGCGCAACACCAGGATAATAATATTTACAAGCAATGAGAAAGCATTGGTAATAACAATCGGCCAGTTAGTGATAAGTATTCCATAAACAATCCATAATGCAAGGCCACCCATGAGTATCAATAGCATCCATGTGGAGATGTCTTCTGTTTTCTTTTCCCTAATTATTTTAAATAATTGCGGCAATAAAGAAATGCCTGTAAAAATGCCTGCGATAATTCCGATAACCTGTGTTATATCCATTTTAGTTTTTTAAACATGTCGCATTTTTTTTGAAAAATTTTCTTCTCAAATTTTTTTATCATTTATGTTGAAGTTTTTGGACAGGCTTGGGTAAAGTAATACACTCATAATGTTGAATTTTAAAAATTGTGTTGAGTAAAAACCGGCTAAAGACATTAAACACATTCAATAAAAAACTTAAAGCATGCGACCTGCACCATCCATTTTCAATTTTTTATTCACTGTTGGCCGGTTTATTAATGCTCGCCAATTTATGTTTGCAGGGTTCGTTGTATTTTAGAAGCAAAAGTTGTGCTATGGCAACTAAACAAAGTGCAGGCATATTAGTTCACAGGAAAAAAGATTCCTGCTTCGAGGTATTTCTTGTTCATCCCGGTGGACCTTTTTGGAAAAATAAAGATGAAGGTGCGTGGTCTATTCCTAAAGGAGAATTTACCGATGATGAAGATGCATTAGATGCAGCTAAACGCGAATTTCTTGAGGAGACGGGATTTCCAGTTTCAGGCAACTTTGTAAAGCTTAAGCCTGTAAAATTAAAAAGCGGCAAAAAAATTTTTGCATGGGCGATCGAAAGTGACGTTGATACTATGAATGTCAAGAGCAACTTTTTCGAAATGGAATGGCCACCAAAATCAGGCAAGTTTAGGGAGTTTCCGGAAGTGGATAGGGCAGAATGGTTTGAGATAGAACGAGCGCTGCAAAAAATTAATTTGGGACAAGCTAGTTTAATAAAAGAACTGGTAGAGATATTGAAAGGCCGCTAAGAAATTTCACGTGCTTACGTATCAAATTTTCCAATCTATAATTTGATTGGACCATTCTTCTTTGTAGGGGGTCGTTATTTTGATATAATTATCAGTATAACCATCCATCATAGCATTTTTGTTTCTGCCTTCAAAAAGCACTGGCCTCGTTTGTCCTTCATGCCTGGTGGTAAAATCCTGCATTTTTTTGTAAGATAAATTCCGGAGAATTCTTGTGCGTTCGTGTCGCACAATTACAGGAACTACTGGTGTAATTTCCAACGCATGCGTGTTATCTCTTTCGGAATAAGTAAATACATGGAAATACGATACGTCAATAGATTGAAGAAATTCAACGGTCTCACGGAAGTCTTCATTTGTTTCACCCGGAAAGCCTGTGATCACATCCACACCAATGCAGCAATGCGGCATCAATTTTTTTATCAACGAAATTTTCTCTGCATATAATTCTCTTTTGTAGCGCCTTCGCATCAAGCCAAGAATTTTATTGCTTCCGCTTTGCAAAGGAATATGAAAATGAGGCATGATCTTTTTACCAGATGCGACGAGGTTGATGATTTTATCCGATAACAAGTTGGGTTCTATTGATGAGATACGATAGCGGTCGACTCCATCAATCGGCTCGAGCTCCTGTAGTAATTCATAAAAGTTTGAACCGGTTATTTTTCCATTGCCATCTTTTCCATAATCTCCAAGGTTAATACCTGTAAGCACGATTTCCTTCACGTCTTCCGCAGCAATTTTTTTTACATCCGCCAAAACATTTTCTATGCTGTTACTCCGGCTTTTGCCACGCGCCATCGGTATAGTGCAAAATGAACAATTGTAGTCGCAACCGTCCTGCACTTTTAGAAAGGTTCGCGTCCTGCTATTTATCGAAAATGAAGAATGAAACCCATCTACTTCATCAATATCGCAGCTGCAGATTTTTGCGGGGTCTCCGGCTATAAGCTGATTAAGATGCTTAATGATATTGAATTTCTCTGCTGCGCCCAGCACAAGGTCCACGCCATCGATCGAAGCGATTTCTTCTGGTTTTAATTGCGCATAACAACCTGTCACAACAACCGTAGCCTCAGGGGCTGTGCGCTGAATGCGCCTTACCAACAGCCGGCATTCCTTATCAGCATTATCAGTTACCGAACATGTATTGATCACGTAGACATCAGCTTTATCTGTAAAATCTTTTTTTACAAAACCATCCTGCTCCAGCAATCTCTCGATCGAAGAAGTTTCAGAATAATTAAGCTTGCAGCCTAAAGTATGTAAAGCGACAGATTTACCGTGTGACATAAGCCTGCAAAAATAAACAATCTGGTGATGTTTGATTTCTATAGTCAATCCTAAAAATTACCTTGCAAAAAAGAATAACGTGAACAGGCGAAAAAATTCATGGGTTATATTAATAATTATAATTGTTCTTATCGCAATAAAAGCGATGATAACGTGGCGCAATGATGCCAACAATGGTTCAACAAATAATCAAAACTTCCGGAATATATCTCACCTGTCGCTAACAAAACATGTAAGGTGCAGAATGGAATGTCGGCACATAACGATAGATGAGATAAAGGAAATAATGAAAGACGGCAACGAAAATGTGGCTAAAAGCGGTAAAGGTAGTAAAGGTGATATGACATATGCGCTTGAAGGATATAGCGGCGATCATCAGCATATCCGTGTGCTAGTTGCTCCTAAGAATAATGAAGTGGTGGTAATTACATGCATCGATCTTGATAAAGAATGGCCCTGTCATTGCAATTAGCACTTTGAAAATATATTAAAACAATTCTATGTATTTTTACCCGATAGATTAGCCATTCAAATGAAGATAAAATCTTTCCTGGCAAAGCCGTATGCCACCTACATATATAAGCAAATAAGAAAAAGTATGCTCACTGCTCCTGCTGATCAGGAGCGCACTTTTCAATCTCTTGTAAAAACCGGTTTAAAAACGGAGTTTGGAAAGGAACATAATTTTGATAAGATAAAATCTCATGCTGATTTTGTAAAAAGCGTGCCCATTAGAGAGTACGAAGATTTCAAAAAATATATAGAGAGAATAAAAGAGGGTAAGCACAATGTTTTGTGGAAGGGCGTACCCATCTATTTTGCAAAAACGAGTGGCACTACCAGTGGAATAAAATATATTCCCATTACAAACGATTCTATTCCCAATCACATCAACTCGGCAAGAGACGCATTGCTTTGCTATATGGGTCAAACAGGTAATACCCAGTTTGCGAATGGTAAAATGATATTTCTTAGTGGTTCACCTGATCTTGAAAGAGTGGGAGGCATACCAACGGGAAGGCTTAGCGGAATAGTAAATCATCATATACCAAGATATCTTCGGTCAAATCAATTACCGACGTTTGAAACAAATTGCATCGAAGATTGGGAAACCAAACTTGAAAAAATAGTTGATGAAACAGTAAATGAAAAGATGACGCTGATAAGTGGTATACCACCATGGATGCAGATGTATTTTGATGAGCTCGTAGAACGGACGGGCAAAAAAGTGAAGGATATTTTCCCTGACTTTAGCGTGATGGTGCAGGGAGGGGTAAATTACGAGCCTTATAAATCAAAGCTTATACAGACTATCGGCAAAGAAATAGATACGATAGAATTGTATCCTGCAAGTGAAGGCTTTTTCGCTTTCCAGGATAGCCAGAAAGATGAAGGTTTATTATTAAATACTGACAGCGGTATTTTCTTTGAGTTTGTGCCCGCCGCAGAAATTTTTAATGAAAGTCCTACCCGTCTCACACTGGAGCAGGTGAAGCTGAATGAAAATTATGTTCTAATAATCAGCAACAACGCGGGATTATGGGCATATAATGTCGGGGACACCATAAAATTTGTTTCTCTTAATCCTTACAGAATTGTTGTGACAGGCAGGGTGAAACATTATATTTCTGCGTTTGGCGAACATGTAATAGGTGAAGAAGTGGAGTCAGCTCTTATGAAAGCAGCGGAATCCGAGAATATCAAAGTAACCGAGTTTACGGTTGCTCCGCGTATCTCTGAAAATGATCAAAAAAGTTTTCACGAATGGTTTATAGAATTTGAGAACTTGCCGGCAAGCATGGAAAAGTTTTCTAAAAAAATAGATCAGAATCTGAGAAAGAAAAACATTTATTACGATGATCTTATTAAAGGTAATATCCTTCAGGCGTTGAAAATTTCGCCTGTACAAAAGAACGGCTTTATAAATTACATGAAGAGTATTGGTAAGCTTGGCGGGCAAAATAAAGTTCCCCGTTTAAGTAATGATCGCTTAATTGCAGATAAGTTACAGCATTGGGTAAAAAAGCCTGCAGCAGAAACAATAACAAATTCTTAAAAACGTTTTGTTCGATAAATTGCAAAAATATATACATTTGCACTCTGTTCATTAAACGTAAAAAAAGTGAAAGGTCACAACCACATAACTTCCTCTAATGTTTTAGCGACGCCAGTTGCTGAGCACAGGATGCCTCTGCGCTGTTTTTTCCGACCTGGATACTGATAGGCCGAGCAGTTGACATTGCCCCTATCAGTGAAAAAATCCCCGCTTCACCACATCCTCAATTTTAAACAACACGCAAAGTGGAACAATCAAAAATAATTGTTCGGGTTGCAATTTCCGCTGATTTCAAATATGCTCAAACCATCACCGATGAGATGGCTGCCTCTGCGCAGGCAAGAGGAACCGGCATTGCAAAACGTTCACCAGAATATATTCAACAAAAAATGCAGGAAGGCAAAGCAGTTATTGCTGTTACTGAAGACAATATATGGGTAGGCTTTTGCTATATTGAAGCATGGGGCATGGAAGGATTTGTGGCTAATAGTGGCCTCGTTGTAGCACCCGCATTCCGCAAGACGGGCATCGCGAAGTCAATCAAGAAAAGGATATTTGACCTTTCACGTGAAAAATATCCAAATGCAAAAATTTTCGGTCTTACAACAGGCCTTGCCGTTATGAAGATCAACAGTGATCTCGGCTACGAGCCGGTTACTTACAGCGAACTTACGGATGATGAAAATTTTTGGGCTGGTTGCAAAAGCTGTGTCAACTATGACATCCTTATGAGTAAGGACAGAAAAAATTGTATGTGCACAGCTATGCTTTATGATCCTGTGGATCATTATTTGCCTGAGGAAACCGCTGCAGAATTTGAAAAGAAGTCGGAGCAATATGAGCGCTTTATGCGCATAAAGCAAAGCAGGCTTTTAAAATTTTTAAAAGGTAAAAAAACAGATAAAAGTAAATCTATACTAAGCTTCTTCTTTAATCTCTAAATAGTATTGATGGCTAAAAAAGTTGTTATTGGTTTTAGCGGTGGTCTTGACACTTCTTATTGCGTGAAATATTTTACTGACGAACTTAATTATGAGGTACACAGTATTATTGTAAACACGGGCGGCTTTTCAAAACAGGAACTTGGCGACATTGAGAAACATGCTAAAACATTAGGTGTCGCGAGCCATACAATGGTTGATGCGACAGAGAGCTATTACGATTCCATCATAAAGTATCTTATCTACGGCAACGTTCTTAAAAACAATACCTATCCCTTAAGCGTAAGTGCAGAAAGGCTCTCACAAGCTTTGCATATTGCTGAGCATGTGAAAAAGATGAATGCCGATGCCGTAGCACATGGAAGTACCGGCGCAGGCAATGACCAGGTTCGCTTTGATATGATCTTTCATATTATGATACCCGGTGTTGAAATTATTACGCCCATTCGCGATATGCAATTATCACGGCAGGAAGAAATTGACTACCTGAAATCAAAAGGTGTCAAAATGAATTTTGAAAAATCTGCCTATTCTATAAACAAAGGTTTGTGGGGTACAAGTGTGGGTGGTAAAGAAACACTTTCATCGCATGGCATGATACCAGAAGAAGCTTGGCCTACACAGCTTTCTAAAAAAGACAGCGAAGAAATAAAATTACATTTCGAAAGAGGGGAACTCAAAGGCGTTAATAAAAAGGAATTTGATAAAGCAGTACAAGCTATTCAATATTTGCAAGCGATCGCCGGCCCTTATGCCATAGGTCGCGATATTCATGTGGGTGATACAATTATCGGAATAAAAGGACGTGTTGGTTTTGAAGCGGCTGCGCCTATCGTGATTATCAAAGCTCATCATGCATTGGAAAAGCATGTACTTACCAAATGGCAATTGAATCTGAAAAATCAACTTTCAGAATTCTACGGCAACTGGCTGCACGAAGGACAAGTATTAGATCCTGTTATGCGAGATATCGAAGCTTTTTTGCAATCATCGCAATCAAATGTAACGGGCGACGTATATGTGCAGCTTATGCCATATCGTTACCAGGTTACCGGTATAGAATCTCCATTTGATCTTATGGGCAGTAAATTTGGGAAATATGGTGAGATGAATACCGGATGGAGCGGTGACGATGTAAGAGGTTTCAGTAAAATTTTCGGCAATCAAACGGCAATTTACCATTCTGTAAAAAAAAGTGCTGATGAAACAAAAAATTAAGGCAGGAATCGTAGGGGGCGCTGGCTATACAGGTGGAGAAATGATACGGCTTTTAATCAATCATCCTTCGGTAGAATTGACATTCGTTCATAGTAAAAGTAATGCCGGTAAAAATTTACATGCTGTTCACCAGGATTTAGTTGGCGAATCAGAAATGCACTTTTCTGAATCAACAAACGATGATATAGACGTATTGTTTTTATGCGTTGGCCATGGTGACTCGAGAAAGTACATGGATGAAAATGAAGTGCCGGGCCACGTGAAAGTTATTTCACTCTCAGACGATTTCAGGCATAAAAAAAATGCAATCAGCCACAACAGGACTTTTGTATACGGTCTTCCGGAACTCAACAGGGATGAAATAAAGAAAGCCAGCAATATTGCAAATCCTGGCTGTTTTGCAACCGCTATTGAGTTGGGGTTGTTACCTCTTGCCAAGATGAACTTGCTCAGCGATATCTACACGACAGGCATTACCGGATCTACCGGTGCCGGTCAATCGCTTTCTACTACCTCTCACTTTTCCTGGAGACAAAACAATATACAGGCGTATAAATCTTTAACGCATCAGCATCTTACTGAGATCGATGAATCATTAAAATCTCTTTCTGATCATTCAGCATCTGTACATTTTATTCCATGGCGAGGTGATTTTACCCGAGGCATTTTTGTAACATCACAATTGAAATGCTCGGCCTCACTCCAGGAGATCTACCATGGATTTCATAATTATTATAGTGGTCATCCATTTGTGAAAATCAGCAAGGAATCAATATTTTTAAAACAATCTGTAAATACCAATAATTGTTTCATTCATATAGAAAAGGAAAAAGACAATCTGGTAGTGCATTCAACTATTGATAATCTGGTAAAAGGAGCGAGCGGACAGGCTATACAGAATATGAACCTCATGTTTGGCCTTGAAGAAACGACCGGGTTAAAACTTAAAGCAAATTATTTTTAAAGACGGTGAAAGGTTTAAGGTGTAAGGTAAAAGGAAAATTGCCTGATCCATAAACCTTAAACCCTTAACTTATTGTTATGAGAGATTATAAAAAACTCGATGTATGGAAAAAGTCGCACACACTTTATATGTATGTAAAAAAGAATGTGGCATCTAAATTTCCAAAAGAAGAGCGATATGAATTAACATCGCAATTATTAAGAGCATCGTTGTCTGTGCCATTAAATATTGTGGAAGGATGCGGAAGATATACTGATAAGGATTTTACTCATTTTCTTGACAACTCATTAGGTTCAACCAATGAAACAGATTATTGCTGTTTCGCTGCGTTTGAATTAAATTATGTATCGCAGGAAGAATATGATATAGTAAATAAGCTTGTAAATGAGGTAAGAGCAATGCTTATAACTTTTATTAAATTTTTAAGAAATGACAAATAATTTATGAACAGGGCGAAATGCATAAGATTTTTATATAAAAGTATAGCGTGTCCAATCTCCTATACCTCCCGCCTTAAACCCTTCACCTTACACCCTAAACCTCAATTATGAAACTCTTCGATGTGTACCCTATAAATGATATCACAATTGTAAGAGCCGAAGGTTCTAAAGTGTGGGATGATAAAGGTTTAGAATATCTTGATATGTACGGCGGCCATGCCGTGATAAGTATCGGACACACACATCCTTATTGGGTTAAGAAAATTGAAGAGCAGCTGGAAAAGATCGCATTCTATTCCAACTCAATAAAAATTCCACTTCAGCAACAATTAGCCGATAAGCTAGGTGAAGTTTCAGGCAAAAAAGATTACCAGTTATTTCTTTGTAATTCGGGAGCAGAAGCTAATGAGAATGCATTAAAACTTGCTTCATTTTTTAACGGCCGGAAAAAGATCGTTTCATTTTCAAAAGCATTTCACGGACGCACGTCACTTGCTGTTGCAGCAACCGATAATCCATCAATAGTTGCTCCGGTAAATGAGACGGATAACGTTGCTTTTTTACCTTTCAACGATAATGAAGCCCTTCAAAACTATTTCAATGAATACGGCGATGAAGTGTGCGCTGTAATTGTAGAAGGTATACAAGGTGTAGGTGGCATTAATGTGGCCAGTTCATCTTTTCTTCAGCTTATTCGCAGGCTTGCTTATGAAAATAATGCCGTCTTTATTGCAGACTCCGTTCAATGTGGCTATGGCAGAACGGGGAAGTTTTACTCGCATGATTTTGCAGTGGTAAGTGCAGATATTTATACAATGGCCAAAGGCATGGGTAATGGTTTTCCTGTCGCAGGATTATCAATCGCCCCACATATAAAATCAAAGCATTTTATGTTAGGAACTACGTTTGGAGGTAATCACCTTGCTTGCGTTGCGGCGCTTGCTGTTCTTGATGTGATTGACCAGGAAAATCTTATGGCTAATGCTGAAGACGTAGGTAATTACCTGATGGATGAGGTAAATAAAATAGAGCATTTAAAAAATGTAAGAGGGAAAGGCCTCATGATTGGTTTTGATGTTCCCGAGGGTTTAAAAGATTTGAAGAAAAATCTTCTCTTTAAGCATAAAATCTTTACAGGCGAGGCAAAACCAAATGTTATAAGGTTGCTTCCGTCTCTTGCACTTACTAAAGCGGACGCAGATAAATTTTTGAATGCATTGCGGGAAGAGGTTGCAGCGCTGTCGATGCAGAATGCCGGGGCAATGGCTTCTTAATGATTATTTTAAAATTTATACATTTACATCTTAAGCAAAAGAATATTGAAAAACTTTCTTTCCGTGAAAGATGCGGAAAATATTGATGACTTAATTGCATCCGCTGTCAATTTCAGAGATGATCCATTATCGCAGCAAACTCTTGGCAAGGGAAAGAGGCTAGGGCTGATTTTTCTGAATCCAAGCCTGAGAACAAGGCTAAGCACACAGGTTGCAGCTCAGAATCTTGGCATGGAAGCCATTGTCTTTAATGTGTCGCAAGATGGCTGGTCGCTTGAGTTTGAGGAAGGTGCAGTTATGAATGGTACTTCGGTAGAGCATGTAAAAGATGCAGCACCTATACTTGGCCGTTACTTTGACATATTGGGATTGAGAACTTTCCCTTCATTAAAAAACAGGGAGGAAGATTACACCGAATATGTGATGAAACAATTTGTAAAGTATAGCGGTATCCCAATTGTGAGCCTTGAAAGCGCAACTGTACATCCTTTACAAAGCCTGACCGATATTATAACCATCACCGATTATCTTCCTGCTAAAAATAAAACAAAGCCGAAAGTAGTATTAACATGGGCGCCTCACGTAAAGCCCCTGCCGCAATGTGTTGCAAACAGTTTCAGTGAGTGGATCAACGCATGGGGGAAATGCGATCTCATTGTTGCTCAACCTGGAGGCTATGAGTTAGATAAAACCTTTACACAAAATGCGACGATCGTAACCAATCAGGACGAGGCGCTACGTGATGCAGATTTTGTATATGTAAAGAACTGGAGTAGTTATAAAGACTATGGCAAGTCGTTGGAAGGTGAAAGTGATTGGATGCTCACAAGTGAAAAGTTAACCTTAACCAATGATGCAAAAGTAATGCATTGCCTGCCCGTACGGCGGAATGTAGAACTAAGTGACGAAGTACTTGATGGCCCAAACAGTGTCGTTACTGAACAAGCTGCAAACCGTGTTTGGGCAGCCCAGGCTGTGCTGGCCGGCATTCTAAAAGATATTTGATGACTGAAAATAAACCAGGTGATAACCCCTCCGAAAAGCTTTATGGATCGGAGAGTTTGGTGATAGTAAAAATTGGGGGAAACGTAATAGATGATCCGGAATCATTGAACGACTTTCTGGAAGATTTTACCGCTGTTTCAGGGAAAAAAATAATTGTTCATGGCGGAGGTAAAATAGCCACCTATATAGGTGATAAGCTCGCGATAGAATCGAAATATATAGACGGCAGACGCATAACAGATGATGATACTATTGATCTTGTGACGATGGTGTATGGGGGACTTATTAATAAAAAAATTGTCGCGGCACTTCAGTCATTACAAGCAAACGCAATCGGTATTACCGGTGCAGATGCAAACATGTTGCCTGCGGTGAAAAGACCAGTAAAAGAAGTAGATTATGGCTGGGTGGGCGATGTGAAAATGGAAGAAATTGATGCTTCAATATGGCGGCTTTTCCTGGACAATAATCTCATTCCCGTTTTGGCACCTCTTACCCATGATATGAATGGCCATATATTAAATACCAATGCAGATACAATGGCATCAGTGCTTTCGGTCGCATTGAGTAAATATTATGATGTGAAATTGATTTATTGTTTTGAAAAAGATGGTGTGCTTGCTGATACTGATGATGAAACATCTGTAATACAAACTTTAAACCGGGGTCAATATGCCGATCTTAAAGAAGATAAAAAGCTTTATGCCGGTATTTTGCCGAAGATTAATAATGCGTTTGATGCATTTGATCACGGTGTAAAAATGGTAGCTATTGGTAATTCAAATAATATAGGTCAACTTATACAGGGTAACTCAGGGACGAAAATTTCATTATGACAAGTGAACAAAATCAGAAAGGAACACCTTCTCAAGGCGCAGGTTGGTTAACACCCGGCCCTGAAGTTTGTACTGATGCTATGGCGCTTCTGAAGCAACTTATAGGTACTCCTTCATTTAGCAAAGAAGAGAACGGAACGGCAGATATTCTCCAGGAATTTTTTGCAAATAAAAATATTGAAGCAAACCGGAGCCTGAATAATGTATGGGCAACCAATAAATATTTTGATCCGGCTAAGTATACAATTCTGCTGAATTCGCATCATGATACGGTAAAACCTAACGCTGGTTATACAATTGATCCTTTTACACCGTTAGAAAGTGAAGGAAGACTTTATGGCCTCGGTAGTAACGATGCTGGCGGAGCTCTTGTATCTCTTATCTGCGTTTTTAGTCATCTTTATTTTAAAATGGACCTTCCATTTAACCTGGTAATCGCTGCAACCGCCGAAGAAGAAATTTCGGGACATAACGGGGTGGAATACTTGTTACCATTACTGCCAAATATAGATTGTGGTATTGTGGGCGAGCCAACGCTTATGAAAATGGCCGTTGCGGAAAAAGGGCTTTTTGTACTTGATTGCACTGCTAAAGGAAAGGCAGGGCATGCTGCAAGAAATGAAGGGAAGAATGCGATCTATATAGCGATAAAAGATATTGACTGGATTAGCACTTTTGAGTTTGAAAAAAACTCAACCCTTTTAGGCCCCGTACACATGGCGGTTACGTCTATAGAGACTGCCAATAAAGCCCATAATATTGTACCTTCCGCATGCAGTTTTATTGTGGATATAAGGGTTAATGAATTATACACATTTGAGGAAGTGCTTCAGACAGTAAAAGAAAACGTTGAAAGCGAAGTGAGACCGAGAAGCACCAGGTTGCGGCCAACTTTTATTGCTGATACGCATCCTTTGATACTGGCTGGAAATTGTCTCAAACTTGAATCATATGGTTCGCCTACATGTTCTGACAAAGCTTTAATGGCGTTCCCTTCTTTAAAAATAGGGCCTGGCGATTCTGCAAGAAGCCATAGCGCCGATGAATATATTTTCATCGATGAAATAGAACAAGGCATCAAAGGCTATTTCAATATTTTAAATAACCTTGTCGTTCCAAAAAATATGTAAGATGGCCACTAAACTCTGGGAGAAAGAAACAGCAGCGCTCAAGGAAGTAGAAACCTTTACCGTTGGAAAAGACCGCGAGCTCGATATGTACCTGGCTCCGTTCGATGTGT
>JBDTVF010000078.1:0-12972 GCA_040007325.1 Ginsengibacter sp.
ATTCGGCTCGTTGTGCATAGTCCTCAATGATTGGTGATATTTCCTTTTTTACATATGCCCTCACGCTTTCCCGGATGAGCTTATGCTCGTCTGTTAGCAATTCATCGACATTAAAATAATCAGGCGATTGAAAAAGATCCTGTGCCATTGTTGGTTTATCGTTAATAAGTAATGAGGTTTTGCTCTTCTGATATCTGCTATCTAAAATAGAAATCTAAATAACTATAATTTCTAATAACCCGCTTTCGTCAGAGACATAAAATATTTCAATATCGGGCTTGCGCTGTATAAGTAAATTAGAAATAAAAAGCCGACTCCGATTTCCAGTTCTTAATACAATTACTTTGGGAGGAAATCCTTTTACATGCACAAAGTCCACAAAGTCTTCATCATTTGTTACAATCATTAAATTGTTTTGCATGGCGTAGTTCCATATTTCTATATCCTTAGCCGGTATCGGGAGGCCAATATTATCTACATGCAGGCAATCTTTGAAATATTGCTTTAGAACAGTAGCCATCCGCCATGAAAGGTTTGCATCTAAGAGAAGCTTCATCCGATAATTATTTTCACCATAGTTTCCCTATCGGCAGCAAATGCAAGAGCTGCTTTGATATGCTCTTCTATAAGTGAAGGAAAATCTTCAAGTATTTCCTTATGCGTCATATCCGCCGCTAGCCAACCTAATATATCTGCAATACTGATTCTTGTGCCCGTGATACAGGGTTTTCCAAATCTTATTTCGGGGTTAATGGAAATATATTGTGAGTAATTTTTCATTTTGCAAAGTTACATTTTTATGAACCGGAAGATAGTATTGATTGGATCGGGGCAAATAGCTATTTAGCTAATTCGCGTAATTAGTGATTACAATAGGTGTTTAAAAATTCAAAAGTAAACCATCATTTCTGTTCGGTAGTTTTGAGCAATCTTACCGGCTTCTTCAGCAAAGTCTTCGCCATCGCCTGCATATATAATAGCCCTGGATGCGTTGACCAAAACGCCGCAATCTTCATTTAATCCATATTTTGAAACTTCAGATAGACTGCCGCCCTGCGCACCTATTCCGGGAATCAGTAAAAAATTATCGGGAACAATTTGCCTGATTGATTTCAAATCCGATGCCTTGGTAGCTCCTATTACGAACATAAGGTTTTCATTGTTACCCCATTTACTTACGACTCTGAGAACTTTTTGATACAGATATTCGTCTCCTGTTTTTAATTGTTCAAAATCCTCGCTGCCTTTATTGCTCGTAAGACCCAATACAATAGTCCATTTATTTTTATAATCAAGAAAAGGCTGTATGCTGTCAGCACCCATGTAAGGCGTTACGGTAATCGCATCAAAGTTTAATGTTTCAAAAAAAGCCTTTGCATACCGCGCAGAAGTATTGCCTATATCGCCGCGTTTTGCGTCTGCGATTTTAAAATGTGTCGAAGGAATATATTCTGCTGTTTGTTGCATAACATCCCAACCTTTGGAGCCGTGGACTTCATAAAAAGCTGTATTTATTTTATAGGCAACGCAAAATTCACTTGTCGCATCGATGATCTGTTTGTTGAACTGCAAAACCGCGTCGGGCTGCGATCGTAAATGGGAAGGAATTTTCTCGACATCAGTATCCAATCCCACGCACAGGTATGATTTTTTTTCGCGGATGGTGTTAACTAATTCTTTTCTTGTCATGTCGGATAAACTTAAAATCTTTTTTCCATCTCTTTAGCAATTTCGTGGGAATCGTCATCATCTCTCGACATAAGATGTTTCGCAATATTTTGCCTGTTTGCTACATCATGGTTCTGGCTCAATTTAAAAACGTTTCCTACTTCTGAAACTTCAATCGTAAAACCGATGATCGCCTTTACCATCTTGTCAACATAGTCTGCTGAAAGATGTTGAAACGCCGCGTTAGTTTGCTTTCCCTCGTACGTATCAGTCACATCTTCTATGATCCTTTTTGTATCAGCTTCGGTTCCAAATTTTATTTTCCCTTTCGCATGAACATCTATATAATTCCACGTAGAAGCCACTTCCTTTTTTTGATACCACGAAGCGCTAACATAACAATGCGGGCCCGAAAAAATTACAAGTACATTTTCATTTTGTGTAAATGCCTTGTGATGGTCTGAATTTTTCATGATGTGTCCTACGAGAATTATTTTTCCGTCTTCCTTTTTTATTGCAAGAGGCACATGTGTTGCAACAGGATAATAACCATCATAACCGGTTATGATAGCGAATGCATTTTTGTTCATGAAATCAAAAACGACATTTTCGTTTTCTTCAGTAAAGTGCGGAAGTTTATACACCGGCTAATCAGGTAATTTCTTATTTAAAATAATATGCTCTTAATGATCTCTCCAAACTTGTAAACATCCACAAAGGTATTATAAAGAGGAGTCGGTGCAACCCGAATGACATTCGGTTCTCTCCAATCAATGATCACCCCGTTTTCTTTCAAAGCTTCAAATGTTTCTTTTCCTTTTTCCAACATTAAAAGAGAAACCTGGCAGCCGTGTTCCTGTTCATTACGCGGTGTTATTATCTCAATCATTTTTTTTGAGGCTAGCGCATTTATTTCATCTAAAACGAAAAAGAGATAGGTGCTTATTTTTTTCTGTTTTGCCAAAATATTTTTGAAACCAGCTTCTTCAAAAATCTTCAAGGATGCATTGTGCGCCGACATATTAAGTAAAGGTGTTGTGCTAAGCTGCCATCCGTCGGCAGTTGGAATAGGATCAAATTCTTTTTCCATTTTAAAACGTTTTTCCTTTTTCGTACCGCACCAGCCAGCAAGTCTTGGTAATGCTGCATTGCCGACATGACGCTGATGAATAAACGCACCTCCAACGGACCCGGGCCCGGAATTCAAATATTTATAGGAACACCAGCAGGCAAAATCGACATCCCAATCATGCAGTTTGAGTTCCACATTTCCCACTGCATGTGCAAGATCAAATCCACAATAAGCACCGACTGAATGCGCAGCAGCAGTAATTGATTCCATGTCGAAAACCTGGCCTGTGTAATAATTGATGCCGCCAATTATCACCAACTGAATTTCTTCACCATGCTGTTGTATTGCCGAAATAATGTCTTCATTCCTGATGGTGTATTCACCGGCACGGGGCTTTACTTCGACGATGGTTGTTTCCGGATCGAGGCCCCCGAGTTGCACTTGCGATTCAAAAGCATATTGATCAGAAGGAAAAGCTTTCGCTTCGCAAATGATCTTATATCTTTCTTTGGTCGGGCGGTAGAATGTAGTTAACAGCAAATGTAAATTAACAGTGAGCTGGTTCATCACAACAATCTCATCTTCCTGTGCACCAAGGATGGGCGCAAGTTTAGGGGGAAACATTTCATGATATTTTACCCAGGGCGTCTTTCCGTGGAAGTGCCCTTCAACGCCATAGTTGGCCCAGTCTTCAAGATCACGTAGCACATACTCTTGCGCAATTTTGGGCTGAAGCCCTAAAGAATTGCCGGTGAAATAAATACTCTCTTTTCCATTGGCTATAGGTATATAAAATTGCTCCCGAAAATCTTTCAATGGATCTTCACTGTCCATTTTTCTCGCATACTCCAAACTATTTTCAAAGTCATACATGATTTCTCTTTCTTTTATAACAGTTGTTGTCTCCATTTGTTTACCTTCTTTATGTACTGATATTATGGAAGATTTTTCTTATTCTTCTCCCACTTTTATTAAGCAATTAAAGGTAACCATTCACTGAAAAAGTATATTTATTCTTTTACATGATTCAGTTTGAAATAATTTAGATTGCCTGCCATAAAATTATTTAATGGATTTTTACTTCACACTAGAAACAACAGGAAGCGCCGCGTATAAAGATAGGGGAAGCAAATTTCTCGCATACTGCTATCCTCTACAAACCGCGGAAGAATTCAAGAAACATTTACAGGCTATAAAAAAAGAACATCCGAAAGCAGCGCATTATTGTTTTGCATACAGAATTGGGTTTGATGGAAATAATCATAGGGCAAGTGACGACGGCGAGCCGTCGGGTACCGCCGGGAAACAAATTCTCGGGCAGCTTGATTCAAAAAATATTACAAATGCACTGGTAATTGTTATAAGGTATTTTGGCGGAACATTATTAGGTGTGCCAGGCCTCATAAATGCATATAAGACGGCGACTTCACTGGCGTTGCAATGCACGCAGATAGTTCAGAAACCAGTTGAGATAAAATATTCAATTCACTTTGACTACACTATTCTAAATGATGTAATGCACATCCTGAAACAATTCAAGTGCACTATTCATAAAAATGAAATGCAATTATTTTGTGATATAGAAGCAGGCATTCCTAAAACGAATTTACACTACGTAACCGATGCGCTTGAAAACATTCCAAATGTGAAGTTTAAAAAATTGGGATAGTTTTTAAGAGATATATAAAAGTTAAAGTGTTTTTATTTTTTTGAAAAACGAGAACTTACTTGTAATTCTTTACTGCCGGGGGAATATGCATAAAAACCTTCACCACTTTTTACACCGAGATATCCTGCAGTTACCATGTTTGTAAGTAGTGGGCACGGCGCATATTTTTGATTTTTCAGGCCTTCATAAAGTACATTCATGATTGAAACGCAAACATCCAATCCTATGAAGTCTGCAAGTTGTAAAGGTCCCATTGGGTGCGCCATTCCAAGCTTCATTATTGTGTCGATTTCTTCAACACCTGCCACGCCTTCATGCAAGCTATGGATAGCCTCGTTGATCATAGGCATTAAAATGCGGTTAGCGATAAACCCCGGGTAGTCATTTACCTCGCAAGGCACCTTTCCAATTTCTTTTGCGAGATCTGCAATTTGCTTTGATACTGTCTCCAATGTTGCGTAACCATTAATAATCTCAACCAGCTTCATAACAGGTACGGGATTCATAAAGTGCATTCCAATTACCTGCCCGGGCCGCTTTGTTGCCGCTGCAATTTTTGTAATGGAAATTGACGAAGTGTTACTCGCAAGTATTGCCTCGACCGGTGCTGATTGATCGAGTTCTTTAAAAATTTTGATCTTAAGATCTTCATTTTCTGTTGCAGCTTCGACTACCAGGTCAGCATTTTTTACCCCTTCCTGAATTGATATTACTGTCGTAATATTTTTCAGTGTATATGCTTTATTTTTTTCATCAATTAAATTCTTAGCTACCTGGCGGTCGAGATTTTTTGTAATTGCAGCTATCGCTTTCTCAAGCTGGGCCTGCGACACATCAACAAGATTCACTTTGAAACCATTTTGAGCAAATACATGTGCAATACCATTACCCATTGTACCCGCACCTATCACCGCTATATTCTTCATCTGGCTTATAATTTTAGAATGATTAACGTTAACATTTCTTTCAAATTTAGTGGTTAAACTTTTTGCAAAGGACTTTATCCAATCCAAAAATTACGAAAATGAAATTGCGCATTTATCAATTCGGTTTTATTGCTCTTATCTTAATCCTTCTCGCAGGTTGTGGCCCTTCGGAGGTAGTTGTTCGCTCACGCCCTGTGGCGCCAGTGTATGTTCGCCCGGTAGCTCCGCGCCCTAATTATGTTTGGGTAGAAGGTAATTGGATCAAGCGGGGACATCACTACGTTTATCGCCGTGGCTATTGGGTTGCGCCAAGGGCAAGCTATCACCAATACCAAAGTGGACATTGGGAACAGAGGAGAAATGGATGGTATTGGGTTTCCGGAAGATGGAACTAATTAGACTGCATCCTATTTAAGGAATTCCAGATAAATTTTTGGGTTAACCAATGCGGATGATTACTCGCTTTGGGATATCCATTGGCATCAATATTGATTACAAAATAAATCCGCGTATTATGAAAAGAATTATTTTCATTTCCCTCACTTTTTTATCACTAAGTGCATTTTCGCAAAAGAGATTTGATCCCTATCGCGATCACGAAAATTTTTTTAGGATAGGTGCGAAAGCCGGCGTAAACATTAATAAAATTAATGGCCAGGCTTATAAAGATGGCTTTAACTACAATTACCTTTTGGGTGGTTTTATGCAATTCAATTTCTCAAGAACATTTGGCATTCAACCTGAAGTAAATTTTGTTCAATCATCTTCTGAATTTACCAACAGTGCTTCTGATGTTTACGATGATATTTTTAGAAATGGCTCGCAGAGAAAAGCAAAGCTTGATTATTTGAAAGTGCCAATTTTATTGAATGTAAATATAGGCCCAAGCAAAAGAGTTAAGCTGCAGTTAGGCCCCCAGTTTAGTGGCCTGCTAAGCGAAAGAGTTGATAGCTTGCAAAATGGTGGCAATATATTTAAGAAATCAGACTTTGCCGCTGTCGGTGGGCTTTGGATACAAATACCTTTTGTAAATCTCGGCGCACGTTACGAAATAGGCCTTAGAAATTTAAATGATATCGACAACCAGCAAAAATGGAATAGCCAGGCATTTACAGTTTTTGTGGGATTCACTCTCTAACTCAACATATATCGGTTTTTATCTTCAGTCCCGCTGGTTAGCGGGACTTTTTTTTGTACATTCATCAATTGTCTATTGAATAATTTATGGAAAAAATTTCAATTGAAAACTTATTACTAATCGACATTGAGACCGTGTCCGGCATGCAGCACTTTCATCATCTAAGTGAGGAATGGAAGGAATTGTGGACAGAAAAGATTTTTAAAAGCTTACCTCCCGATACTACTGTAGAGCAATATTATCCCATGCGCGCCGCTATTCTTGCCGAATTCGCGAAAGTTGTTTGTATAAGTACTGGCTATTTCAAAAAAGACGGTGACAAATGGCAGCTTAGAATAAAATCGTTTTACGCAGAAGATGAAAAAGAAGTCCTCAATAATTTTGTAACTGCATTACGCCAAATGCATTCCAGGAATTCCAAATGGATATTTACAGGGCATAATATAAAGGAATTCGATATCCCGTTTTTATCAAGAAGAATGCTGGTGAATAATATCGATATCCCGCGAAGCATCGATTTTCAAAATATGAAGCCCTGGGAAACTCCTGTACTCGACACACTTCATCTTTGGCGTTTTGGTGATTACAAACATTACACTTCTCTAAAACTCCTCGCTGCGACACTCGGTGTGCCATCGCCTAAAGACGACATTGATGGTAGTAAAGTCGGTGAAGTATTCTGGACTGAAAAGAACCTTCCGCGAATTGCACATTATTGTGGCAAGGATGTTGCAACCGTTGCGAACGTGATACTTAGATTTAAAAATTTGCCTTTACTAACCGAAGAGCAGATTGTCTTTGTATCGTAATAGCAGTCCTCTCCAGGATTGCTTTCTTTTAAACAATAAAATTAATTTATGAAAACACTAAGCTTCATCGCATTAGGCGTATTATGCATTACAAGTATTATCAGTTGCGCAGATAATGATCACCGCTATATTGATCTTGAAACGGGTAAAAAAATAGATGTGGTGAAAGATTCAGAAAATGGCTACATGGTAAATGCCGACACTAAAGAACCTGTGATAATCTACGTAGATACAAAAAATAATGACACGCTCTATGGCAAAACGGGGAAAGTAATCAACGATCATGTTATTAAAACAGAAGACGGGAAATATAAATATGTTGCAGCTGAAAGCATTGATGCAGACGCTGACGGTTCGTACAAAATTAAAGATGGCGATTACAAAAAGAAAGTAGAAGCCGATGGCGACATAAAAATCAAAGACGGTGATACTAAAATAAAAATTGATGGTGAAACCGGCGAAAAGAAAGTAAAAAAAGATTAAAAAAAAGCAAGATTTTTCAAAGCCCTCGCAACTGCGGGGGTTTTTACGTATTTAATATCTGTTCGGCTGTGTGCTTTGCAGCCATCAATGCTGCATCTACGGTCGAAGAAGAATCTTTAGCCAAATACTCACCCGTAAAATAAATAGCATTGTTAACTGGCTGTCTCATAAATTCCTGTGCTGCGACAGTTTCTGGAGTAGGATAAGAATAAGCCCCGCAAAAATATCGATCTATATTCCAATTCATAATTACCGCCTTTTTTAGTCGTGCTTCTATCTCCTCCGTTCGTATTGACAAAATTTTTGCAAGAGATCGAATGGCTAATTCCTTAAATTTTTTAACACTATAATTTTTCATATTCCAGGACGAAGGGCCAGCAACCCATCCCGTTAGTAGCGGTTTTTTTGATGGGAACTGTGTCCACCATGTTGGAATTTTAGCATCAGTGAAGATGTATGAAGGCGCAGGTATTTTTCTTTCTGCTAAAAAACTTTTGTCCAGCCAGAATGCTCTATCAAATTCCAGCAACAGTTTTATAGCGCCGCCATTACCCATTTTTTTAGCAGCATCAATATGCCTCTTAACAGGCAGAGGAAAACTGATAAATCCTTTTTGATTCTTTCGTGCGTGCAATGTGCCCAACGGCACAGCGACAATTAATTTGCTGCAATTATATTCATAAACAGAAGTTATCACCTCTATATGTTCATTTACTATGACTTTGGTAACAGGTTCGGATATTTTTATTTCAACGCCTCTATTAGTAGATCTTTTTTCGAGGAAGTTTATTAACGAAGTATAATCCGGATCAGGCCTGAATTGATCTGCATCCTCATTATTCATTTCGTTTCTTATAGCAAAGACACTCGTGTTAGCAGGATCAGCAGCATCGTATCCCTCAATGTAATTTTTAAATTGCAATCTGAGCTTTTCATATTTTTTTGCATAAAAATCTTCAGAAAGAAATTTATCAATAGTCGTATCCTGTTTACATTCATTGAGCTTTTTCATCAAAAGATCCCAATGCGGCACCAATTCATTCGCCTGCTTCCATTTACCTTTTTCGAATCTGCAAAAATTTCCTTTCAATTTTTTCTTTGCAAGACCACCCTCCTTTAATAGTGCAAATGTTGTTCTCAATTTTCCATGAATAAACTCAGCGCCACCTTCTGCAGGAAATGAAAGCTGATTTATACGATGAATTCTTCCTCCTAGTCTATCATTGGCTTCGAGCAATAAAATTTTTTTGCCAGCCTCCGCCAGCAACTTTGCAGCCATAAGCCCTGATGCGCCACCACCGACAATTATAATATCGTACTGCTTACTCACAATTTTGATCTTTCATTTTATTCCTGGTATCACTTCAAAAACATTACTCAAACAAAAAAAGTTCCTCACGGAACTTTTTTAAAACACATTTATTAATACTATGCCTCCGCTACAACGTAACTCTCTATCGGTTCACAGGTACATACAAGGTTTCTGTCACCATAAGTATTATTTACCCTACTCACACTTGCCCAGAATTTATTTTGTTTTAAATAATCGAGTGCGTAAGCTGCTTTACTTCTTGAATATTTATGCGTCCATTCGTCTGCGGTTAACACTGCCAAAGTATGCGGTGCATTCTTCAACACATTATCTGTTTTATCAGCATCACCTTTTTCTATCTCCTTTATTTCTTCATAGATATTAATAAGTGCATCACAGAATCTGTCAAGCTCAGCCTTGTTCTCACTTTCTGTTGGTTCAATCATAATAGTACCCGCTACCGGAAAGCTTAAGGTTGGCGCGTGAAAGCCATAATCCATCAGTCTTTTCGCAACATCTTCAGCCTCTATTCCGGCACTGCTCTTAAAAGGCCGAAGATCAACTATAAATTCATGAGCACAAGTGCCACCTTTGCCTGTGTACAATATTTTGTAATATTTTTTCAATCGCGCCTTCATGTAATTTGCATTAAGGATTGCGTATTCGGTTGCCTTCCGGATTCCTGCTTCGCCCAGCAACTTTATGTAACCATAACTTATAAGCAGTATACTCGCTGAACCATACATGGCTGCACTTACCGAACCTTCACCATTATTTCTGCCAGGCAGGAAAGGCGCAAGTTTTTCATTTACGCAAATTGGTCCCATACCAGGGCCACCACCACCATGCGGAATTGCAAAGGTTTTATGAAGATTAAGATGGCAAACGTCAGCTCCAATATTTCCCGGCGAAGTAAGACCTACCTGTGCATTCATGTTAGCACCATCCATGTATACAAGTCCACCCTGCGAATGAACGATCCCACAAATCTCTTTGATATTTTCTTCAAATACGCCGTGAGTAGAAGGATAGGTAACCATTAACCCTGCTAATGAATCTTTATATTTTTCAGCTTGCAGGTTTAAATCGTCAAGATCTATATTGCCTTCTTCATCGCATTTGGTAACCACCACTTTAAAGCCGGCCATCACTGCGGACGCAGGATTCGTTCCATGAGCAGAGATCGGAATTAAAATCACATTTCTATGAGTTTCATTCCTGCTTTCATGATAAGAACGTATGGCGAGTAAACCGGCAAACTCCCCCTGTGCACCGCTGTTAGGCTGAAGGCTACAGGCTGCAAAGCCCGTGACAGAACAAAGCAATTTCTCTATCTCACTGATAATATGAAGATATCCTTTCACCTGACTTGCGGGAGCAAAAGGATGAATACGGCTAAACTCCGGCCAACTAACAGGAATCAATTCAGTGGCAGCGTTCAGCTTCATGGTACATGAACCCAATGCGATCATGGAAGTAGTGAGAGAAAGATCTTTATTCTCCAGCATTTTTAAATAACGCATCAATTCTGTTTCGCTATGATAACTGCTGAAAACGGGATGGGTCAAAAATTCCGAGGTTCTTGTTAAACCTGGCGGAATGTTTTCCAAAGTCGCTTCGTTATCAAAAGTCGCAGTAGATGTATCACTGCCAGCTGTTGCATTGAAAACATGAACTATGTTGAGCACATCATTCCGGGTAGTTGTTTCATCCAGTGAAATGGTAACTGAATTTTTATCTGCATAGAAAAAATTCACACCATTCTTTTCAGAAATGTTTTTTATTTCCTCAACATTTGTAACCTTTAAAGTAATAGTGTCAAAGAAATTTTGATTCTTCCGTTCGAAGCCTGCATCTTCCAGTTCTTCAGCAAGCGTTTGGGTAAGTAATGAGATTCGCTTCGCAATATCTTTAAGTCCTGCTGCACCGTGATACACGGCATACATTGCAGCCATATTTGCAAGTAATGCCTGTGCCGTACAAATATTAGAAGTAGCCTTTTCACGCCGAATATGCTGCTCTCTGGTTTGCAACGCCATGCGGAGGCAACGATTGCCCTGCGCATCAACGCTTACTCCAATAATTCTTCCGGGAATATTTCTTTTGAATTCATCTTTGGTGGCAAAAAAAGCAGCGTGTGGGCCACCGTAACCCATAGGCACGCCAAACCTTTGTGAAGAACCGATAGCAATATCAGCGCCTAATTCTCCAGGTGGTGTTAACAATGTTAGTGCCATCAGGTCAGTTGCCATAATGATGCGTGCGTTAACCTGGTGCGCATCTTCAATAAAAGTTCTGTAGTCTTCAATACTGCCTTCACTACTTGGATATTGTATCAGCGCTCCAAAATAGCCTTCATCGAGCGCAGCAGTTTTATAATCTCCAAATACCACTTCAATGCCCACCGGCTTTGCACGGGTTATCACCACATTTTTTGTTTGCTGAAATGTTTTTTCGTCAATAAAAAATTTTGGTGCCGTTATGTGATCGTGATCTTTATTCTTTTGATTAAAAAGCATTGCCATTGCCTCGGCAGCGGCGGTGCCCTCATCGAGCAAACTTGCATTTGCAATTGGCAGCGCCGTGAGGTCACTCACCATCGTTTGAAAATTGAGCAGGCTTTCAAGCCGGCCCTGCGCAATCTCTGCCTGGTAAGGCGTATACTGGGTGTACCATCCCGGATTTTCAAACAAGCTTCTTAATATAACAGAAGGTACAATTGTATCATAATAGCCCTGTCCTATATATGATTTCAAAACAAGATTTTCTTTGGCGACCTCTTTTAATTCAGCTAAATATTCGAACTCGCTCAATGCGGGTGGCACCTCAAGATCATTCTTCAACCTGATGCCACGGGGAACGGTTCGGTCGATTAATTCATCAAGAGACCCCACTCCAATTTCAGACAACATCTTTCGGGTTTCATCTTCATCAGGGCCAATGTGTCTTTCAGTAAATTCAGAAGATTGCTTTTCAAACAGATTCATATATTTCAATACTTTAAGCGCTTTAGAACCGCGTTTCACTAAACGGTTTTACTTCACATTTTACAAATCGAAGCCGCAAAGTTACGTTGCAAAATGGAGATTTATAATAGGCGAATTTATAAGTTATGCCACCTGTGTATATTTACAAAATGAAAGATGATTTGTTGCACAACTGGGAAAAAAAGACGGCTCAAAATCAGAAAAAATATAAAGATTTTTTAAAGCGTGCCGATAAAAATAAAGTACTTGATCGCCTGCCTCAACTGCATGAAGAAGCCTTCGAAAACATTGATTGTCTTGAATGTGCGAACTGTTGCAAAAATTATTCACCACGGTTTAAAACGCCCGACATAAAACGGATATCGAAACTGTTGAAAATGAAGGAGGGAGATTTTATTACAACTTATTTACGATTGGATAATGAAGGTGATTATGTAGTGCAATCGACGCCATGTCCTTTCCTGGGTGCCGATAATTATTGTAGCATTTATGACCATCGTCCGGGCGACTGTCATCGCTTCCCCTACACAAATGAGGATGTCTTTATAAAACGGCAGCAACTTACTTTAAAAAATTCCACTTTTTGTCCGATCGTGTATTATGTGTTGGAAAAATTGATTTAAGAGAAACCATATTGGATGGCTTTACTTCCTTATGGTGGGCGGTGGGACATCGCCCACGGCAGGCTGCCCTGGTTTGGTGTCCCCACCAACCGGGCACAAGAAAAATTGACTTAAGTAAATCAATATTGAATGGCGCTACCGTCAAACATTTTATTCTTCGAATTCTTTTATTTGAAAAAATAAATTAGTCTCATATTTGTTCGCAGAATTAATCTTAATCACTCAAGTATTTTTATGATAGAAGTAGAAATTGATAAACCAGCCATTGCAGAGCGCTTTATGCGT
>JBDTVF010000079.1:0-12905 GCA_040007325.1 Ginsengibacter sp.
ACTTGAATCCACCATTGAATCAAATTTTTCAGATTTCTTTTTTATGGCATCAAGTTCTTTTGTTTCCTTTTCAAATTCAGGTGTGGCCTGCGGTTCAATACTCACGGCATCATCGGCATATAATTTTGCCTGTGCGCCATTAAAATCTCCTTTGCGACAATACTGCACGAGTTTGTCAGCTACTTCTTTTGTTGACATGTTATTTATTTTTACATTTAATAATTTACTGAAAAAGGTTATAAACCCGGTTCAATTAAAACTTATCGCAAAAATCTTTCCGGTTTTAAAAAGAGCATTGCTTACCTTAGGAATAAATTTATCAAAATGAAATTCCTGTCTATAACGGGAGTCTCACTCTTTCTCCTGTTTATGAAATATCCGCGCAACAGCCACACGCCGGATGAGATTGATAAAGACGCACTCCTTAAAGTATTTCAAAAGAAAAAATTTACTACAATAAGTTGTTCGCCAGATTGGGCAACCTATTACCTTTCAAAAGATGAGATACAGCAAATGATACCTCTACCCGGCATAGGTGCGCATAAATGGAAAATTTCCACAAAGCAGGACAGCGCACAATTTTATTTTAACCAGGGTATAAATCTTTATTATGGGTTTCATATCGTTGAAGCGCTACCATCATTTAAGAAAGCACAACTTTTTGATTCGACCTGTGCTATGCTCTATTGGGGTGAAGCGCTGGCATACGGGCCTAATATTAATGACTATGGATATACTGCCACACCTGAAGCCCTGGCAGCAGCCAGGAGAGCACATTCGCTCACGACAACGGCTACCTTAAAAGAGAAAGGGCTTATAGAAGCAATTGAGATGCACTATTCAGATGATAGCACAATGCAAAGAAAGGCACTTAACGAAGCCTATGCAAACCAAATGAAGGGTTTGTACGCAAAATATCCCACCGATGCGGAAATAGGAACTTTGTACGTTGACGCTCTCATGAACTTACATCCATGGGACTTGTGGCTACATAACGGAAAGCCTGAGCCGTGGACGCCACAAATAGAAAGCTTGCTGGAGGGCATTTTAAAATATGCCCCTGATCATCCAGGTGCCAACCACTATTACATTCATACTATGGAAGCATCGCCGTTTGCGGAAAAGGCAATTGCAAGTGCCGACAAACTTGGCCGACTGGCTCCAGGTATGTCTCATATGGTTCACATGCCATCGCACATTTATATAAGGACAGGGCAATACGATAAGGGAATTAATGTAAACAAAGCTGCAGTCGCACGATATGATTCTTATTTAAAGCTTTACCCTGATGTGGCAAACAATGCACCGTTATACGAAATTCATAATCGTCACATGCAAGCTGCCTGCTCTATGAATAAGAGCGACTATGCCAGTGCATTAAAGGATGCATTGGATTGTCGGAGCAGTTTTGATACTTCGCTAATGTCGATGGAGGCTCCTTCGGGCAATTATATTCAGTATGTTTATATGACACCTGAACTCACAATGATCACCTTTAAACGGTGGAGTGATATTTTAAACCAACCGCTAATTGATTCCCGTTTGCATTATGCCGCATTGATTCAACAATTCGCGAGAGGCATGGCTTTGGCGAATACCCGGGAATTAGGCATGGCGAAATCGACAGTTAACGAAATAGAAAATTTATTAACGGAAGAAGATATTTCGGTGCCACTTACTCCCTTTAGTGCGCCTGTTACATCCGGTACTGTTGCAAAATATATTTTACTTGGCACCATTGCAGAAATTGAAAACAACCTTGCCGCTGCATCGAATTGCTACAGAATTGCAGTATTCACAGAAGATACGATTGTATACAACGAACCCAGAGACTGGCTCGTACATGCCAGGCAATATTATGGGAACCTGCTGCTAAAAATCAAAAGGAATAAGGATGCGGAAAAAGTATTTCGTGAAGACCTAAAAATTCAGCCGAAGAATTTTATTTCTGAAGTTGGGCTGAAAAATGCGCTGCATTAACAATTACTAATCTTACATACAAAATATACCTCTCATGCATGTTGATATGTCGCAGGTGCTTTTATACTTGTGTAAGGCCGTAGTTTGCCGGGGATGTGAATCTTTAGATCGCTCTTCTTTTTAAACAATATCGTTTTGTCTGAAAAGTCAGCTGCGATTTCCCAATCACTATCAGACTTCATATAATCCACCAGGATAGCGGCTGGATCCATGTGGGCATCATGAATGATCATTAGGCCGTCCTTCTTTAATTTTTGAATTGCATAAAACCAGTCGATCACAGGCCACGGAAAAGATGTTCTGCCGTCCAGTAAAATCATATCAAAACCATCTTCGTCGATTTGCGGTAGCACTTTGTCAGAAGAGTCGTTAATAAAATTCACAAACTTCAGGTCTATTTCCTTATCAGCCGCATACTTCTGAATTGATATTATTTCGGATGACCAGGGGGTGATGCAGGTGTGTTTACATCCGCATAAAGCAAGGATCAACGTAGAGCAGCCCGCTCCTGTCTCCAGTGTCTTACTGCATCGCCGCGCATTCTTTGCGAGATACACAAGCACCGGCGTGTCAAGGCTGAAAGAACTGTATGTGCCTTGATTCCCTGCCTCCGGCTCATTTTGAAATCCTTCTATTGCGGTATGAAATTTTGGACGGTCAGTAATGACGGTTAATACCTTATCCATGCTTTATTTTTTAATTAATGTGTGAGCAAGCAGGGCAATTAAAGATCATGAGGCACCAACATTGCGAGAACCTTACGCAAACGGTTACCTGTAACAAATCATAGACACTACTCGCTTTGCATGATAAAGTTATAGCTTAAGTAAACGCATTAAAGCCTATTAAAAGAAGTTAACCTAAAGATTACGATAAGTTAAAATAGGAATTGCTACCTGAAGCCTTATATTTTAATTCAAAGAGAATAGATAAGTAAGCTTAAGGCTAAATTAATTGTGCGCATTTTAAATAGATTATTTCATGGAATGCAGGCCAATCTTCTCTCTTTCAGGATCCGTGAAATGCGCCAGGAGGCTATCGGCACGGATGCCGGTTTTCGGAAGAAGCATTTTGACAACTGGTAATGCCTGGCTTTTTTTTCATAGCCTTTTTATTAATAGATATTTAATTCCGGGTATAGTCTACGGCTGAAAAATATTATTGACTTTTGAATTGTCCAAAGTGCCAAAGTATTCCTGAAGGGTCATGCAGAAAACATTCCCGGCCCCAGTCATTACTTTTAATTGGAGTAAGCTTTACAGAATTATATTTTGATGCCAGATCCAAAGCAACAAGTTCATTCCAATAACGATCAACATCGTCGACCTCCATAAAAACCATCGTATTATCAATCCAATCCTTCACATACGCGTCTTGCAAATAAAATGCAATTTGGCTAGTCTTAAATAAACACATACCTGGAAATAAAACTTTTTCTTCGAAACCAAGATCCCTGTAAAAACTTCGTGAAAGTTCATAGTCTTTCGCGCCTATAAATGGCCGTATCGATATTGCGTTATGATTCATTGATTTTTTTATTTTAGCGATCGTCTAACGAAGATATATAACATGTTACTTTCAAAACTATCGAATTTCCAATTTACTAAATTTTGCTTCTGGCAGACTTGCATCATGTGATCTTTTACCTTTACGATGTATTTTTAAAATAATTTATCAAGCCATCATCCAAATGAATAAGACTCCTTCCTCGTATTATACAGTTCGCTTCGGTGACTGCGATTTATTTGCCCATCTTAATAATGCACGCTACCTCGATTATTTTATCAATGCAAGGGAAGATCATTTGAAAGAGGCTTACGGTGTGGATTTGGCCTTGTATTACCAGCAAGGAATAAGTTGGGTAGTGGGAACTCACCAAATCACTTACCTGAGACCTGCTGCTTACAACGAAAGAGTTTTTATATCGAGCACCCTAATAGAATTATCTACCGATTTATTACTAGTTGAAATGATAATGACCGACGAAAAGCAAAGTCATTTAAAAGCTTTTTTATGGACAAAATTTATTCCGATCAATGTCACGACTGGCAGGAAGGAAAGCCATCCCGAAAATTTTATGGAATTTGCAAAGTCAATAAAGAATGATGAGACTGACAATACCGAAGACTATCAAAAAAGGTTACAGCATATGGTGCGAAAAATAAAAGCGCCGGAAATAAAAACATAAATAGGAAATTTTTCTTTCACCTATCGTCACATCATATAGCGGATCGTTAGTGTTTCTTCTTTAATTGAAAAACCCTTGAAATATTAAAGCCAAACAATACATCGCTGTGATCCCAGCGTCCTGTAGTTTCTGTAATAAATGATCGCTCTACCAGGCCAATCGAATTTGTAAAATGCAGTTGAAACACGTGGCCTCCCGTGCCAATGTCTATTCCCACTGATAGTACATTATGAGCTCCGTCAGCCTTCAACTCCGGAAGTTGATAATAATATTCTGCATTAACACTCATCCGTTTCGATATTCGATGCCGTCCGCCAATTCCAAATGCAACTATGTTATGGTGAAGGTGGGTGAAAGAAACGTTATCAGCATGAATGAAAGTTGGCATTAGCTGTAGCGACAATTTTTCTGAGAACTTTCTTGTAATCAATAATTGCAACACGTACGATGATCTTTCAATTTCCACCCCGGAATCAGGCTTCGCTAAAAATTCTGCCGGTCTTAAAGAATTTATGGCTGCTGATGTGACGAATGTGACGGAAAGAGGCATGTTTTTCTTACCCGTTGATTGCCTTAGCAACCTGGTCTTTACAAATGCATCGTAGGTTTTCTGGTAGGTGCTATGCCCAACTCCTACCATCACGTTGTTGGTAATACCGTAATCGAATCCTAATCTCATTGTCGCATTATCAAGTCCGAAAAAATTGTAGATACCGTCGCTGACCAGCCCGAAGCGATGAGAAATGCGTAAGTCTAATACATGCGCCGGTAGTGTTTCAACAGAATGACCATTAATAATTCTGGTTGATCTAAAAGTTGCAGTTGTGTATACAGTTTCATTTCTTACTACCTCCTTTTGCAATTGCATCATAAGGTTAGCAGAGTCCTGTGCAATCAAGACTTTAAAAAGTAAAAGCATTATAGACAACAAAACCATTTTTGCAATATGCATATCCTTCAATTTGATGTTCTTTTTTGATAACGGCAATTCAACGTAACCTCTATTTCTTCGGCAATGTTATTTACTACTATAGATGGAATCTTAATATTATAGTCTTTCAATTGAATTTTAAAAACCGAGGTTGCAGATATAATGCCCGCCTTTACTGTCACAGTGCCGGCAGTTGTTACGCCTTTTGAAACACCATGTATTTCCAGTGTACCCGTTACAGTTACCTGGTAAGTTGCATCTTTGCCGGCATCGATGCTTACTATATTGTCAATCACTCCCTTGAATGATGCGGAAGGATATTTATCGCTTTCCATGTAATCACTGTTGAAATGCTCTTCCATCATCGCCTTTGAAAAGTGAAATGCATTAACAAGAAGATAAAAACGAAGTGTGCCGCTTTGTGTATTCAATAAGCTTATTACCTGGTTATTATCTGCTGAAATATTTTCAAGTGACGCTTTGGAGAAAAATGATATGCTGCCATTTTTCGTAAAATATTCCTGTGCTATCAACTTCTTATTAGGGAAAAATGTCGAGGTAAGCAACAGGGATAAAAAGAATATTTTCTGCTTCATTATTTTCTATATACGTGATAGCATCTTATTAAAAAAACATCTCCGGGCAAGCCTATGTTTGCCTCATCACCGATGTAGCCGATACAAATCCCTTTTAGAGAAATCGCCTCGCCGGGTTTGATATTGATTTCCTTCCCTTCTATAGTACAGTTCACTGATGCGTCAGGCTCGGGTGTTTCTAAAAGTATTACCTGCTCGTGTTGCTGGTTTACGGAAACACTTTTTACAACTCCAGCAACCTGCAATATTCTGTTGATAAATTTAATCTTTGCCAATGCGGAGTCATTCACAAAATCTTTATAGAGATCAATTGCATCAACCCTTATAGCTATTGTGTCCATTATATCCACATGTGGCTTGTTCCACATACGATAGCCAAGTATTGAAAAAATGATGGCAATCAGAATTATTGCGAAGACAAAAAATTTTACTGAGTTCCTTTTCATGGAAGAAACTTTAAACAATGATTTATAAAAATTGGGATAGCTATTGAGTAACTACGAGCTTGCCTTTCATACTACCGTGATATTCGCAATGATATTCGATAGTGCCTGCAACATTTGCAACATACGTGAATGAAGCACCTGCCGCCACATTGCCGCTGCTAAAGGCAGTGCCATCGTCAGAGGTTACGGTGTGTGCAAACGAATCCTGGTTTTTCCATATTACCGTGGTCCCCTTTGCAACTGTGGTTGTTGCCGGGAAAGCCATATTTGAAATAACGATAGTTTTTTCATTGCCACCCGCTACCGGAGGTTTATCATTCGATTTAGAACAGGCATAAAATGCCACCATAATAATAAAGCCTGATATAAAGGCGGATATCCACTTTTTAGTTTTCATAACGTATAAATATTTTTTTAAAAATGATTTTGAAAAGATGCCTTTGACAATCGTGACTGCATTTAACAATTGCAAAAGCATTTGCTATGATAACCGTAATATGAAGTAAAAGGGTTGCCTGGCGACAAGATTTTTGCAGCAGGTTGAGCAATGTAACTGCTAAGTATACTCTAAATAATATTTATTGTGAATCTAAAGGAGGCGCCGGAAAAGGCTTCATCGGTATAACGACATCATCCCGCAAAATTATTCGTCGTCTTCGAGCAACCTTAATTTTGCCTCGTCAAAACTGGTAAAAGTGAAGTAAAGGAAGCCGTGGCTTGAGCATAAACTTTCCCAAGTGTCGGCCACCTGTTTATAAGCTGGTGCCACAACAGCCGCAATTTTTAGGGATTTTATTTCCGGTGGCGAATTGTCTACGTAATTTTTTATCAGTTCAAAGTAGTCGGTAATCTCAAGCGAGAAATGCGTATTTGGCTCGTTTATGAGAATTTTCTCACATTCATGTTTCAGAATTTCCTCCTGTATAAGTTGACAATGTAAGATCAGTTCCTCTCTTGTTTGGGCAGGCCTTTCGGCTCTATCAGCAAATATTTCCGTTTGTCTGCGGCAGTGATTGTGATATCCATCCTTTTATTAATTTAGTAGCAATCGTAAAAAAATGGGACTTACGCTATTTTTAAAAAAGTGAAGTAAGTTACACTATCAGTTATAAAGAATAAAAAACTTCTGACTTGGGTCCATCACTAAAAAAATTTTCAATAGTTTGATATTGATTTGAAGAATCAATTAAAAAAAAATCATTTTTCCAACGAAAAAATATTATCCAGATTTTGGTTATAGACTCTTCAATTCTGAAAAGTTTCAGTAACCAATTGCGTATCCATATATTCTTTAAGTTCGTGGATTTTACCACCTGAAAAATTGCAAACCCAGCAATACTTATTGTTGTAAGTTTTACCGCCAGGTGTTTTATTCTCGCCACTGGCTTCCACTACTACATAATCATCGTCCGCAATAAAACGATGAGCTACCACTTTGTACGGCGGCACGAGCGTTGTCTTTACTGCACTCCACAACTCATCAAGCACCGCTTTCTTTCCATCGAAAGTTTTCGACCATGGGCCGGATCCCATCCATATCCACCGCATATCTTCAGCCATAGCATCTATGAACGGCTGGTCGTTCCCTTTTGACAATTCAGAAAAAATACGTTGCATTAATTCTTTGTTTGCATATGCATTCATATTCTACAGATTTAAGATTTTATTTAGGTCATTTAAAATAACAATTAAAGATAATTCACCCGCGTCGTTTCATTATTCCAAGTTTACCGCTGCATCCTATCGGCAACTTCTATCCTAACTTTACAAAAAAAATTATGGCGGAAGATCTCGAAATAAGTAAAGGGAGCAGGGAAGAACAATACCAATCATTAATTCCACAGATGAAAGGTATACTTACGGGAGAAGACGATCTTGTCGCCAATATGGCTAATGCTGTTGCGGCAATGAAGGAGCAGTTCGGATGGTTTTGGATAGGATTTTATGTTGTAAAAAGTCACGAGTTAGTGTTAGGTCCTTTCCAGGGGCCGGTGGCCTGCACAAGGATACAAAAAGGCCGCGGCGTATGCGGGAGCAGTTGGCAACAAGCCGCCACATTGATAGTACCTGACGTTGAAAAATTTCCAGGTCATATTGCCTGCAACAGTACATCAAAATCAGAGATAGTGGTGCCCATTATAAAAGACGATGAAGTGGTCGCCGTATTGGATGTGGATAGCGATGCTTATGATACTTTTGACGATACAGATAAACAATATCTCGAAGAAATTGTAAAGCTGATCAATTTCTAAAAATGAATTAGCCTGATAAATAAGAAGCGCTAATTATCATCACCCATTTTCATAAACTTATAAATATGAATGCAACGGAGCTTAAAAATTTACAAAGTCCTCTTAAAGATAAATATCGCGAACAGCCTCACTCGGCTGTTATTACGTTGAAGGCCCACGGCAAGGCAGGTGAAGGCATCTCCTGCAAAGTAGATACGGGAAAGTTAATGGTTGAAGCAGGACTCCACCCGGCGACTGGTGGCACCGGCATGCAGGTTTGCTCAGGCGATATGTTGCTCGAAGCCCTTGTAGCATGTGCCGGCGTCACGCTGCAGGCAGTAGCTACAGCAATTGGGATTGATATGAAAAACGCGGATATTACTGCAGAGGGCGATCTCGATTTCAGGGGCACTTTAGGTGTTTCGAAAGAAGCGCCGGTAGGTTTTAAAAATATTCGACTGCTATTTGACCTCGATGCTGATGCGACTGAGGAGCAGTTCGCAAGTCTTAAAAAACTTACCGAAAGATATTGCGTCGTGTACCAAACCCTTACAAAAGGCGTAGAAGTGGAAACAACATACAGCACATATAACGGCAAGTTATAGCCGCAATAAAACTATGTCAATTCTTAATCTTCCGCCTTTTGCCCGGGAAAATAAGGTGAGGTCGCTTTAACGAGTTAATTCTTTACCTGGTTGTCACAAAATGTTTTCACGGAAAAAGTTTTCTATATTGGAGGACAATCTGCTTATACGATGGAAGACTTTTTATCACTTTTTGTTTCTAACAACCTTGCTATTTCCTTTATTAAAAAAACCCACAAGATTACCCTTGCCTTATTTATATGCAATACAGTGTATGCTATATCCCAGATGTTAGAATGGTTTACCATCACGCAACAGATACCGCAACGCACACACAGTATTCCACATTATTTTTATAGCTATGTCGTATGGCCAGCTATTACATTAGCGGACATTGTAGTTATTATAGTGGGCTCCCTTTTAAATTACCAGAGCTATGCATATTTAATGAAAGCTATAAAAAACAATGATGACCAATCGTTAGCTGTAGCTTTCCAAAAATCCTACCTGGCTTATACTATCTTTCTCGCTTCTTCAATATGCCTGCTCTTGAATTTTTTTTATAGATATTTTTTCATGCTTAAATAAAAATTAGTTGCGGTGCTACTGTAATATATCCCTATGCATTTTTTACAAGTAAGTGTAAGTTTTGGTAATTGTAGTTTTACTTGCTTTTGGATGAGCCTCTGCTATCTTATAGAAGTTTGTAGAATAAAGCAATTGAATCTTACAGGTTACAACCAATCACTTATGTACTGAAGCCGGATAAGAAACGAGAAGTATACTAATCTCCTAATCCAATTCTTTGCAGCATATCATTAAACCGTTTATCGTTCCTTAGTGGATTTATCTTTGGATCGGCCTTAATGCTGCATAATGATTCTTCATGCCGTTGGTAACTTTTTTCAAGCCACGCAAATGAACTATCGAGATCACGAAGAGCAGCATGGACTTGTGCCATTCCACGGTAATCATTCGCACTGAGATTATGACGTAATTTTTGCCGGAGCATTTCAATGTTCGTTGGCGGGTGGGATACTGTCCATGAAGCGTTTCCATGAACAGTGTCTTCACCTTCGACATGCCTTTGCATTGGCAACATAAAAATTTCAACAATCATTTATCTTTATCCTATAACAAGAATATGACAAGAGAAGAAAAATTTATGATGGAAGCGATCGCCTTATCTAAAAAAGGTATTGATGAAAATGAGGGCGGCCCGTTTGGATGCGTTGTGGTAAAGGATGATAAAGTTATTGGCCGCGGCAATAATAAAGTGATCAATAATGTAGACCCGACCGCCCATGCAGAAATAGTGGCCATACGCGATGCCTGTCAACACCTGGGAAGCTATCAACTTACAGATTGCGAAATTTACACTTCCTGCGAGCCATGCCCTATGTGCCTTGGTGCAATTTATTGGGCACGCCCAAAGATTATTTATTATGGCAACACCCGTGAGGATGCAGCAGCCATTGGTTTTGATGATTCACTGATATATGCTGAAATGATCGTTGAACTTACAAATAGAAAAATTCCCCTAATAAATATTGGTCGTCAAAATGCGGTAAGAGTTTTTGAAGCGTGGGCGGATAGAGACGATAAAACTTTATATTAATTTAACTCTTTTAGTCATCCTTTCTCATTAGCAGGATCTACTGAGAATTGATTTCCACAAAGTCGTTCCCCACGGGCTTTCTGATGAAATCTAAATGCCTGTCAACAAATATGATAATCTCATTATATTTTCGGCAGGATAATAGGCATGCAAATGCTTAATTGAATAGGTACTTTTTTATTTTAAACAAAAAAAGGATTAAATATTATTGAATATGTCAAATTGCAATTTTAATATACCATTTTCAGGTGATCCATCGCCACTTATAGCAAAAGCGAAGGCTGCTGTGGAATCGCAAAACGGTTCATTCGATGGGGATAACACTCAAGGAAATTTTGAGGTGACCGTTATGGCCAATACTATTCAGGGCAGCTACAATGTAGCCGGCCAAATAATGAATATAACTATATTCAATAAGCCCTTCTTTGTACCGTGCAGCACTATAGAAGGTTTCTTAAAAAGTAAAATGACTTAAGTTGATAAAGGGATTTATACAGATTCGCCCGTTTGAGACAGTATCCCATGAACTTTTCTTATCAACTCATTAACTTCAAAGGGTTTTGAAATAAAATCATTGGCACCATACTCATAAATGGCAGTTTCCGCAACCCGCGGATATGCTGAAAAGATTAAAACAGGTATATGCCTTGTGGCATAATTCGATTTAAGCTTCTGGCACACTTCAAAGCCATCCACCCCTGAAAGAAAAACGTCTAATAAGATTAACTGTGGCTCATATTTTTTCAAATCGCGATTGGCCAATTCCCATTCTGTATAAACCGATACATTAAATCCCCTTCTCATGAGTAAAGATTTTACCACACTCAAAAGGTCTTTATCATCGTCAATAACAAATATTCTTGGCATGAGATCACCAACACAAAAAGTATGCAGATTATTGAATTATTACAAAAAATTCCCGCTTCCGACAAGCAAATATTTTATCATTATCAAAATCGACCCGGGATATTTGAAATCATCCAAATTGGTTCAAAAAAAAAGAGACCGTAAGAATACGGTCCCCTGTTTTAACCACCTGATACCAAAATGCTTTTTGCGAAATAATTTTAAGATTGTTTATTGAACTGCTGGTAAACGTTAAGCTCGCCATTTATCACACTTACTATTTTGTAGTTTTTATCATTTTCCAGGTAGATCAGATAAAACGTGTCACGGCCTTCATTGATTTCTTTCACCCCGCTAATGTTATCATCGAAATAATTGCTCTTGACAAGTGCTCTTACCGAGCGATCCAGTTTATTTTCCTGGTAAGTCTTTATAGTGTGTAGCCACCTGCCTTTTTTATCATAAACTACATTAGTGACAACACTATCCCGGGTAAACGTTGCAGTTCTTACATTTTTTTCTGAAAACCATTTTACATCACGATCATTTCTGTAATCGCTGTTAAATGCATTTAAAGATTTTGAAACAGCTGTACTTATTTTATGTGCACTTTTATAATTGCTGTTTTGTTCGTTTACATCGTAGGTATTGGTATTATTTCTTCCTTTAAAGATCTGTGCACTTGCATTTGCCATTACGGAGAAACAGATGATCCCCGTAATTAAAAACACGCGTATCTTTTTCATTGTTTTAAAATTTATTTTTTGTTTTGATTGAAAGTACATTGCGTCCTTTCTGATGTAAAATTGCAAAAAGCCCGGGAGCCGTACAAGAGTAGATTGACTGATTTGCAAGCGGTAAAATCAGCGAAGGACGAGGGGTGAAAACACGGGTACGATAAAGTTTAAAAATGCAATAATGCCGCAGATACACCTTTCCCCGCAAGATCAGCCGCTGGTAAATACTGCATTAATATTCGACAAGATTATTTGGAAAATTTTTTCTAAATGTTTACGATGCTGTGTTTGATAGCATACATTACCAGGCCAACCCTGGTTTTTACATTTAGCTTATGAAAAAGATCATCGCGATAACCATCGATGGTTCGAGGGCTTAGAAACATTTTCTCAGCTATTTCTTTATAAGTAAGTTCGGTACATACCATCTTTAAAAACGTAATTTCTCTCTCACTCAGTTGTATCACATTCTTTGTCTGGCTATCCTCTTCATCCAGCGTGTTAATGGTGTGAATGAGTTTTCCGGTCACCATTTCAGAATAGTAAAATCCTTTAATCACCACATCATCCAATGCTATTTGTAATTCACCCGGATCACAATCTTTAAGGATATAACCTTTTGCCCCGGCTTTAAACATTCTTATTACAGAGTTTTCATTGTCGTACATCGAAAGAGCGAGCACCTTTATTGCTGGATGATTATTTTTAAGCCAAAGACATGCTTCATATCCGTCCATCTCGGGCATAT
>JBDTVF010000080.1:0-12822 GCA_040007325.1 Ginsengibacter sp.
TTTATTTGCTCAAAAAGATATACTCCCTTTTTATTGCTTTCTACAATATCCATTAGTCCATCTTTATTAACATCTTTCACAACCACTTGCAAACCCACACCGGAATTGTTATCAATTTCATGAGGTATCCATGACGGCACCTTCCCCGGCTTGTACTCAAACCAGTACAAAAAAGCGGGTTCTTCAGCGCCGGGATCGTGGCCATTGTGCGCATAATATCTTTTGCCCGTAACAAGATCGGGATGGCCGTCGCCATTAAGGTCGGCCAGGGCCACACCATGACTTTGTGAGAATTTATTATAAATCTCATGATGTATCCATCGTATCGAATCGCCATCCTTTACCTGCTCATGCCACCATATACCATAGTGATGAGCCGATGCACTTATCACATCCATATCGCCATCGCCATCGAGATCCATGATATACATTTGAGAACAATCTTCACCAAGATCGGCTGGATGAAAAATCCAATCTTCCTGCTTACGGTTTACCGGCGCTTCCCACCAGCCCTGGTGCATTACAGCATCAATGCGGCCATCAGCATTCATATCACCAAACCCAAGTCCATGTGTGTATCTGTCTGTACCGCGAAGCGAATCATTACTAATGATGTGCCGGGTCCATGACGTATCACCAAGATTAACCGGGGCGCTTAACCATACCATTTTTTTATTTTTTGAATCGGCGCAAACAAGGTCTGGTATACCGTCGGCATCAATGTCGTATAATGCAGGCGACTCGTTACCTATTGAATGGAACAGTTTGTGTTCTTTCCAATAACCTTTGGTCTTCTTCGGATTTTCATACCAGGTAGCTGCTTCTCCCGGTGTAGGAATTCGTACCAGGTCCACCCATCCATCATGATTTACATCCATCGTAAAATCAAGAAAGGTATTGCTGTACTCAGTTGTCTTGTAAATTTTACCGGGGTCTATCTCATGCCTTTTCCATGTGGGTGCTTCAAACCAGAAGGTACCTGCAACAATATCCATTCGGCCATCTTTATTTACATCGGCGACCGCTACGCCTTCGGAGATGAATTCCGTAGTAAGAGTTATTTTTTTGAAGTGAACTTTATCACTTGTTTGTCCATTTACATATGATGTGTCACATGCAGAAAGCAGTTGCACCAATACAACAATCGATAAAGCAAAAGATTGATTTCTCATTTTTAGATTTTATTTTCCGTAACCGGCCCGGGAACTTTTATGAATCAATTAAATCATTTCCCAACTCCACTATAAGTAAATTTACAAATACGCTTTACATAAATCCCCATATAATTTTTTTAAAAAAAATTCTCGATATATGAAAGATGATATTTGCGTTGGTGGTTTTTTAATTAAGAAAAATAAATTCCTTTTCGGAAAAAGATCTAAGAAAAAAACATGGGCGCCCGGAGTTTGGGATATTGTTGGCGGACATTCATTGAAAAATGAACACCCGCTTTACACCTTGCAGCGGGAAACTTACGAAGAGTTAGGGATAAAAGTATTGAATGCGGAATTGATAAGGGTTACAGATGTATGGGATGAAAGCGTGAAAGAATATTTCAAGTACTACATTTATCTCGTAACTCATTACAAAGGCAAGCCAGTCAACAACTCCAAAGAGCACGAAAAGATAAAATGGTTTACCAGGAAAGGGCTTGGAAAAGTGCCGCTCGCTGCGCCTGAATATCTTGAGCTAATTGACAACGATATTGTCGGCAATTTTCGAAAAAACTAATTTATTCATTAACTCTCTTTTTCAAAAAGTTGCTTTACAATTTTTGCGGAAGCAGCTTCGCAAAAATCCAATCCCGAATAGTCGGGATTGTATCCTCCAATATAAGGAACCGCCATTATGTATATCCGCGGATTTAACGCACCGTATCTATCCACTACCTGGAAATGATCGTTGATGGCAATACCAGGAACATTGAGGTAATAATCACCTGTATCGCTTTTACTGATTTTATGGCGATCAGAAGAAAATACAGCTCTGCCTTTTTCGCGTGAACGAAACTTCAGTAATGCGGGCGCGATCACCTTATCATCACGCAAACTTTTAAAAGGAAATTGTTCAAAATGCAAATGCGGCTGGCCGATACAATCAACAAAAAGTTTGTAATAATCGGAATGCTTAACACCTTTTTCATCCGTAAAATGTATAGTTGCTCCACCGTGCTCTTCAACTGTAACACAATTGTCTTCTCCTACCGGCACAATCTCAAGAATACCTGCGTCATGTAATGCAATCAATTCCCTGCTGGAACTTTGTGGCACAAATGCGATCACTACCGAGATCAATGGCATCAATACTTTTTGCAGGCGAAGCATGTCTTCTGCAGAAAAATGCTTGGCAGGATAATTCATTGCAAAACTTAATACGGCGAGCATTTCTTTCCAGTAAACAGATTCTTCTTTTTTGATCGACTTTTCCGCTTCGTTATACTCCGCTTTAAACAAGGTAAAGGCATCAAGCTTTTCACGCAAGGACATCATTGCTTCCACAAATTTTTCGATAGACATGTCTTTAATCCGCTCATACATTTCGGGATCATTACCTTTAAATGCATCTTTAAAGTTTTTCTCAAACACATAATCAAGCGAAAGAAAGCCGTCATTAATTTTCATATTGTCTTTAACTTCTTCATCGCTCAACACACTATCCTTTCCAAGGTGCGTATCCTCGAGATGAAACCTTATAGCAGGGAGCATGCCCTCTCTCGAAAGCATTATTATCTTAAATTCCTTGCTTTCTTCTTTCAGTATATATTCATACTTGTTACTTTCTCTATGGATAAACTTACCATTCTGCCGGCTTAATGTACGGATCGCATCGATTGCTGTAAGTGAAGCTCCACGAAGTGCGACGGGGTAGTTACTCTTTATCGCAAGTTTGGACGGAGGATATGGTGAGTCAAAATAATTTGCAACTTTCCCTTCATGGCTCACCGGCCAATTATGGCCCGTGCAAATAATAACATGATCGAAATCATAACTGCCGGTAGAACTTGTGATCAGCACTTTCTCTTCGGCGGGAAGATCGGTTATGTCTGTCACATGGCTGTTAAGATGCACTTTAGTCTGTATACCTTTTATTTTCGCCTGCCCAAGCAAAACATCAAATTGCCCCGAGAGATATTTTCCAAAAAAAAGTCTTGGGAAGACTTTATAATCATTAAAATTTTCCCTGGATATATTGTAGTGGGCGAGTAATTCTCCCGGTGCCGTTTCAATCCATTCCTCAACAGAAGTCGCCATTTCGGGTATCTCGTTACCCGATACATTAGTTATATGTTCATCACATGCACCGTCTTTGCTATAGGGCATACCTTCTCCCAATGCAGCATTCTTTTCAAAAATATGTATGCTTACCGGCTGTTTACTTTCTGTAAGCCTTTTATACATAAACAACGCTGATGGTCCGCCTCCGACAATGGCTATAATTTTTTTACTTAGCATATAATTTTAAAAATGTTTAACGGTGCAAATCCTGAGATATATTTTGATAACTAAAATTCATGCCGTGAAAAATTGCGGTAAATAGTTATCCTGCTATGATGATATTGTAACACAGTTATCATGGATTGAAACGGGTGTATTTCAAATCCGATAGCTATCGGATATCGCGGCAATTTTTGCACCATTAGGTGCTACCTGTTTGTATAAACTGAAATTCGAAAATTTTGCAGCGTGCCCTAAGTACGCAACTATCATGGTGTAGCCACTAAGTGGCAAATACCAATGCGAAAATATTTTTCTACAAACAGGTAGTGCCTGCGGCACATAACTGCGACAATTTGAAATGCACCCATTGAAAAACACCGGGAAGTTTTCTTTGTTTAATTTAGTGATACTTTTTTTTGCCTATCCAACAGCTTCTCCAACATATCAGCACATACCATCGCTTGCAGCAAGAAGCAATCATTGCATTGGAAAACTCGTTCAGGAAAGAAATTTTTTCAAAAAATGATATGCTGTTAACACAGGGAAGTATTTGCCGCAGACTTTATTTTGTAGAAGATGGTGCCTTGCGCGGTTATTATTATTTGGACGATAAAGAGATCACGCATTGGTTTGGTTTCGAAAATGATTTTGTCACCTCCTTTCATAGCTTCATCACTGGCAAGCCTGCGGTGGAAAATATCCAGTTGCTGGAAGGCAGCATACTTTGGTCAATCGGTCGTGAGGAGCTTGATAAACTCCTTAATGAATTTCCCGATGTGGAACGGTTGTTAAGAATAGCCTATGAAAAATATTACCTGCGGCTTGAAGAACGCTACGTGAATTCACAATTTACTTCCGCAAAAGATCGCTATGAAAGTCTGCTGCGCCAGGCGCCTCATATTATAGAACGTGTTGCTCTTGGACAAATCGCCTCTTATCTCGGCATAAGCCAGGAAACTCTTAGCCGCATTCGGAAAAGCCTTTAACAAATAGGATTTCCGTTTTTGACCTTTGTCAAAAAAACTGCGCACGCTACCTCATACTTTTGTTTTACAAAAAAATAAATCATGGAATCAAAAAATTCACAGCAGCCATCGGCAGCTTTTATCGGTGCATCATGGACTGCTTTATTGATCGGCGTTACGGCATTCATAATAGGATTATGGAATGCACAAATGCAGCTCAATGAAAAAGGGTATTACTTCACGGTGCTTATGTTTGGATTGTTCGCCGCTATATCCGTACAAAAGGCAGTGCGTGATCAGTTGGAAAATATTCCCGTGACAAATCTTTATTACGGCATCGCGTGGTTTGCTACCACCCTTTCGATCATTTTGCTCACCGTTGGTCTTTGGAATGCTGATCTTGAAAAGAGTGAAAAAGGGTTTTACGCCATGTCATTTGTGCTAAGTATGTTTAGCGCTATCGCAGTGCAGAAAAATACGCGTGACATGCGGCGTTTTCAAAAACCATTTGATGGGAAAGAAATATGTAACGAAGGCGACAAGAGAAATTCCTTGTAATGCTGTATATAAGATTTCACTTGATTTTTTATACTATTAATTCTGACCTGGCGGATTGCCCGGTTTTTTTATCATACTGTATTTATCACCAGTATTATTATTGGCAAATATCTTTCAGCAAAAAAATAATTATAACTCTGCGGGCCGGCAAAATGGACAGAGAAAAATTATTAATGAAGTGCTTTGAAAACCGGGATTAGTTTAATTGCTGCCTCGCGATAACTTCGGGAATTTGCTCGAGATCCGTGTGGTTATCTACAAAATAATTTGTACACAGGCTCTGGCATAAACTCATGTAGAATGCCTTTGGATTGCTGGTGATCATACCCTGGCTGATATCCCAGTTATTCTGCATGTCTACTTCAACAAATTTTAGCGCTTCGCGGGAAGGTAATTTAAGATTGAGGAGTAACTCGTCTGGCTGAGTTATGGTGAGCAAGGCAACCGGTTTTGAAAATTCAGATGCATCAAAGATGTAGTCTTCATTGTCGTGGTCGATCATCCTGGTTATCATAAATAGTATCTCAGGAAATTCATTAATGATAACAATTACTTTTTTTCGATTTTTCATGTGCGGATATTTTTAAGTAAGGGTATTCAACAACACCGTTCATGCAGGTAATTTTGTATTTAAAACGCACAATGTTTTGAAAAATTATGTAACTGGAGCTCTATCAATTTAATGATTGCAAAAGAACATAGCTGAGCAGCCTTCGCAACTAATAATAAAATCTATTTCTTTAATAGCTTGAAAGCGATTTCCCAACTCCCACCGGAGAGGCCCGGAATGCACCAAAGCATGCACAATGGCTCGATGGCTCTTGCCGCCTCGGCGCTTCCCATGTCTTCTGTTTCAAAACCGAATGCTGTGAGTATCTCACTCACTTCTTTTTTAGCATCCCCGCTGTTACCGCAAATGAACATCGATGGTTTCACACCATCAAAATCGGGCTGGTACATTAATCCGTTTCCAATGCTATTGAAAGCTTTTACAAAATTTGCTTCCGGGTAGACCGTCTGCAATTTTTCCATTAAAGAATAATTAATATCGGTATAAAATTTTAATACGCCATGCACAGGCGGTGCATCATCGATTGGGTTGGTCGTATCAATGATCGTTTTGCCTTTGATGGTTCCTGTGCCCGCTTCTTTCAAAACCGTTTCAGCAGCGGTGCCTTTTACAGCAAGTACTATGATGTCTCCAAACATAGCAGCATCTTTAAAAGAACCAATGGTTGATTTGTTGCCATTTTCCTCATTCCATTGTGATAATTTTTCCGGGTGGCCTGTGCCTAATTTTACTTCATCACCATTTTTTGTAAACGCAACAGCCAATGCCTGTGCTACTGCGCCCGAGCCAAGTATTCCAATTTTTTTCATAATTATATTTTTAAAAGATAAATTAGTTTTTGTCTTTAATACAAATGTATAGATGTCTTGTTACGGCATCGTTAAGGCTAAATTTTACATCAGTGGAATTGAACTTTAGAAGTAAGCCAATATATTTGAACATTCACTTTATTTAATAAACAGACATGACTAAAAGCTTTTTGCGCAACATATTTCTCATAGTTTTCACTTCAGTAATATCTCTTTCGCTAACCGCGCAAGATGTAAAGGAACCAAGGGTAGTTCCAGAATGGGAACGCAGCTATCAACCGTTTAGAATTGCCGGCAACCTATATTACGTGGGCACTTACGATCTTGCCTGTTATCTTATTACTACTTCAAAAGGAAATATTCTTATCAATACCGGGCTTGCCTCATCTGCGAAGCAGATTAAAAATAATATTGAGTCTTTGGGATTTAAGGTCTCGGATACAAAAATACTTTTAACCACCCAGGGCCATTACGACCATATGGGTGCTATGGCAGCAATAAAAAAAATGACCGGCGCACGATTGATGGTGGATGAAAAAGACGCTGATGCATTGGCAAGTGGCGGCAGTTCGGATTATGAGATGGGGAAATATGGCGTATCGTTTCAACCCGCAAAGCCCGACCGCCTTTTGCATGATGGAGACATTGTTGAGCTGGGAGAAATGAAATTGCTGATGCTGCATCATCCCGGGCATACCAAAGGGTCGTGCAGTTATTTATTGACTGTAAAAGATAATGACCTGTCTTATAAAGTCCTCATCGCAAACCTGCCGTCAATCATCACAGACAGAAAATTTAATGCAATCACGGCATACCCCACCATTGCAGAAGATTATGCTTACACATTAAAGGCAATGAAAAATATCTCGTTCGATATATGGGTCGCATCGCATGCGAGCCAGTTTGGCCTGCATGAAAAACACAAGCCCGGTGACCGCTATAACCCGGAAGCTTTCAGGGATCAAAAAGGTTATGATGCAGCATTGGCTGCTTTGCAAAAACAATATGATGATAAATTAAAAAAAGACAGAGAACAATAATTGCCACGTTCTGGTATTAAAGAAAACATCTGCACCAAATTGTTTATCGAAAAGCCAGTCGTAATATCGGCTTAGGCATTTAGCATTTTATTCAAATAATTATAGCTGTTCGTAACGTTTTGTATAGGCTGTGGAGCGCCATCCTGCTCAACGAAGAAATATTTCATGCCGGACTCTTTTGCATTATCAAAGATGCGCTTAAAGTCTACTATTCCTGTTCCTACTTCGGCCGGATTTTTTGTTTCTTTATCCAGGTCTTTTACATGCCACAGCGGGAAGCGGCCGGGATGCTCCTTGAATAAAGCAACAGGGTCTTGATTAGCCTTGGTCGCCCATGCAAGATCGAGTTCCATTTTTACCAGGTCTTTATCGGTATTAGCAAGAATATAATCGAACGGACGATGGCCTTCCACATTATCAAATTCGGTAGTGTGGTTATGATAGCCAAATTGAACACCGACCTTTTTACATGCTTCGCCCGATTTATTAAATACATCAACCGCTGTTTTAATTTCATCCATTGTACTCACGGGAATGCTGGAACATACGAGATAACCTAAGCCCCCTTCAGCGGCATTATCAGCCAATTCCTTATAATTATCTCTCAGGTTAAGTGTTTTCGGCATATCCTTAAACCTTTCCATCATCTTTTGTATCCTGGCTGAATCCTCTGCAGTCTTCGCCATTTTCAGTATTTGCTGTGGTGAAAATGGAGCGCCTCCCACGTGCGCAGACCTCCAGGTCATGCCTGCATCCTTAATCATTGTCGACAATTCTTTTGGTGTATAACCGTAGAAGTTACCTTTCTGCGATCCCGCGCTTTCCAAATCTTTGTAACCAATTGATGCTAATTTTTCAAGGGTTGCTTTGGTATCGGTCGTCATTAAATTACCGAGCGTATAAAGCTGCAGGCCTATAGTACGCCCCGACTTTCTGCTATCAAATATTCCTGCCTTGCTAAAACCGGGTAACACAAGGCCGGCCAGTGCCAACGATCCCGTTTGTTGTATAAATTTTCTTCTTGATGTCATGATCATATTTTTTGAAATGAAAAATAAGTATCGTTATGAAATTTCATTATTAAGGTAATTGAACAACGCATGGCCGGTACCTGGTTGATTAGCTTCATAACATCCGGTTCACAAGGGAGCAATCGTTAAGAAGGAACTCAGAGCAATCTTTGATCAGGCGTAGGTTATAAAAGTACTGCTATTTTGTTTATAGGAAACAATCACCAAAAAAATAAGTGAGGTTGATTAAGTCCCCATTGCGGCAGATGTTATCATACAGTTTCCGTCGACATTAATTTGCAGGAAGCATATTGCGGATGGCAGCAATTTTCCAGGTTTTCTTCCCGCGAACGACCATAAAAGTGCTCCACATTTTTCGTAAACTCCTGTCTTCGTTCTCAATTTCATACCTGCAATCGACAATGGAAGTGTTGATATCAATCATTCGAAGATTAGTGATTGTAAGCGTTCTCGAACCCGGCCGCCCCGCAGAACTTTTCAACATCCCATCTACTGCTGCGCGAATACCTTTACGCCATTCGCCTGTTGATACCAACTGGTCAACATCAGGCGTCAATATTTTTTTAAGCAATACCGTATCGCTTTTCTCTCTCGATTCTGAATAGTCGTCAATAAGCTTAGTGACCGCTTTTTCATCCTGTTTATCCGGTTGCAATTGCTGGCCGAATGCACCCGACGTGACGGTGATATATAATAACACTCCGACTAAAAACTTTTGCATCTGAAAATAATTTTATAGGTTGCTATTTAATATTATTCATTTGCTGCCGAAGGTAAAGTAAATGCTGACCTATTGTGGATGTGTAATGAACGCTACATTCCTTACCAGGTTTTTTGATCAATAGTATCTGCAAACTTTTTCAAGTCTTCAGGCTGGTACTTGTTCTCAATTGTATGCAAATTTCCAAGATATTTCATTCCCAAATAATTTGCAGTTGCTATAAACGGAAGCCAGAAGTTTTCACCCAAATGATCACCAACTGATGACGTCAGCACAGCCATATTTTTAGTTCTTAATTTGCTGCCGAGTTCTTTCTCATGATCAAGCAAGTCAGTAATTCTGTCAAAAAATACTTTCATGATGCCACTCATGGAATACCAGTAAACAGGTGTTGCAAAAATCAAAGTATCATAATTATTTATGATTTTGCGCATAAGCTCCATGAAGTCATCGTCTGCATTTGAATGCTGGTAATTGTAATAACTTACATTGAAATCATTCAGGTCTATAACTTTGAAATCAGTGAATGAATGTAGCATGTCGACTGCTTTCTTTGTTTGCCCATCGTGCGCTGAACTACCGAGAATAACTACTTTTTTCACCTTACTATTTTTCAATGCATTTATTAAACTGTTGCGTTTCCGTTGGAAATGCTATTCATGAAAATTAGTGACTATTTTAGAATACGCTTAAGGTAAATAATCATGAGTAACATTTCATTTCAAACTATTGATTGGAGCAACGTAATAAAAACAGAACATCCGGGTGAAGGTGGCACTTCATTTTGGCAGACAATACAATTCGACAAACTTCGTATTCGCATCGTTGAATACTCTGCCGGATACCTTGCAGACCATTGGTGCCGGAAAGGCCATATCGTGCATTGCCTCGAGGGAGAATTTACCAGTGAGCTTGAAAGTGGAGAGATGTTTCCTTTGAGTAAAGGAATGACTTATGTGGTTTCTGATAATTTGAGTTCACACCGTTCTATCTCTAAAAATGGCGTTAAGCTTTTAATAATAGATGGTGATTTTTTGCAGTAAAGAGATGATGAAATTTAAATGGACGTGCATGTTCGATAAGTCGCCAATCAAATAGTTTGGATATCGCAATCTACTTCCCAACAAGCCCTACTTCAAAAACTCTGCAACCAATATTCCTAAATAAGTACCTAAAGCTGTACCCAGCGAACCAACCAGTATCCCCGGCAACCGCAGATCGCGCCGGCCAAAACTTGCCGCCAGCGCCGCTGCTGATGTGGCGCCACCAATGTTAGCATTGGAAGCTATAGAAATAATATACCAATCTTGTTTAAAAATGGCACCTAATAAAAAAAGCAATATGCCATGTATAAATACACTGGTCGTTACCCACACAAGTAGTGTGAGCGCAATACTGCCACTGCTCACCAATGCATGAATATCGCAGTAGGCACCCACCACCGCCAGGAAAAGGAGCACGAGGAAATAGCCAAATATTTTACCACCTTTCAGCTTATGCACCAAAGGCATTTGCGCCAGCACCAATGCAATAGTGGTGAGTGTAAGAATAGAAGGAATTTTTGGAAACAGTTGCGTTATAAGCATAGAAATAAACACAGATGCAAATCCCAGGAACAATAAAAGGCCAATACTTAAAATACTCATTTCTTCTTTGACTGTATCCGTGCTAAGATTGTTTGCTGCTGACGATGTGTCTGCCGCTACTGCTTGCCTGCGGGGCAGCAGTCGTTGTAAAAGTGATGGAAGAAAAATGGTAACGATCATCCACACCGTGGTGATGATATTGTCTGCGGCATTAATGGCCGCGAATAAAGTGCCGTCTTTATTTACACCATAAGTAATGGCTACTGCATTAAGATTGGCGCTTCCGCCTGTATACGTGCCTGTGTACATGCCGGCTACCGCAAAAGCGCTTCTCACACTATGCAACTGTGGCTGGATAAAGTAGTAACCAAGCAATACACCTGCAACTGAGAAGGCGGTGCCTGCAAGAAACATAGCGATCATCGGTAGCCCGGCAGCGCGAAGATCTTTAAGTCGTACATCCAGCAATAAAAAGAAAATACCCAGCGGTGCCGCATAGGCAAATATGCCATCGTACACGGCAGAGGCATCCTGCGAAGAAGGCAGCAGGTGTACATTCGCTAAGATAGCCGCAACAATAATTACGATGAGTGTAGAGCCGAGGTAATGAAAATATTTCTTTTGCCCGAGCCATTCGGCTATAACCACCAGCAACAACAAAACAGCCGTAACATAAAGGTTGTCGCTAATTAATTGCATCAGTTATTTTGGTTGTGGAGTAAAAGCAAATATATCTTTTGGCGGGGATAAAATGCGCGCTAATCACTCTTATACTCTTCCCTCACCGGGCTGAAAGTATCAATCACCACGCAATCGGTAATCGCAACCGCTCCATGTCGCACATTGGCTTTGATAACATGGTACATGCCTTCGGTTAAAGAATATTGCTCACCGCCGATGGTCATATCGAGTTGCCCTTCCAGGATATATGTTATCTGCTCATGCATGTGATGATGCTCCGGTACGATGCTGCCTTTTTTTATTTCCACGCGGCCGAGTGTATGCTTCTCACCATGAACATAATAACCGGAAATGCCCGGCGCAATTTCCCTGGGTAATACATTATGTATATTTTCCATTATTGAGATTTTAAGATTGTTGTTCTAAAAAGAGAAGAACGATGGGTTTTTCTACGTGAATGTTTCATCTACGAGCTTTCTCATTTTTTTCAACCCGGTTTGCGCCACTGTTAAAGCATCCTGTGTCCAGTAATTCTTATTAAATAATTCAAGAGAAAGAACCTTTGTGCCGCCCATAGCTTTCAGGTCACGGAGAACCTGCTTAAGCGGCGCAACCCCATTACCAGGATAAACTCTGTCGCTATCAGTCTGTTCATTTACCGGTTTGGAGCCAGGGTAATCATTCATATGGATTATATCGATCGTCTTTCCACTCACCATTGAGAGGCTATCGAACCCCGAACCACCACGAAACAGATGGTAAACATCAGGCAGTATGTGTACATCCCGGTCATTGGCAGCAGCGGCGATCGCCAGCGCCTGCCCGAAATTGTATAGGGTGCCGGAAGCGCCCCAAAATTCAAGCTGTGGCATTACATTGTATTTTCTCCCCAGATCCAGTATCTCACGGTATCGCTCAGCCGTTTTTTGAATGTCGATTGGCTTATCCGGAGTTACACCCGCAGGAGGCGCGGCGATACGTTTGCAGCCGAGTACAGCCATCATCTTCATTTCATCTTCAAGCTCAACTAACGCGGCTTTTCTCCTTGTATCATCATCTACCATCCATTCAGTAAAACTTATGGCATCCTCCACTACAATACCTTTTGACGAAAGCAAGGCGACGAGGGATTGAAGCGAGTTTCCCTGTTTCAAATATTCTTTTACATCATTAATCCAAAGTTCTACTCCATCATAACCAGCAGTTGCAGCAACTTCAATCGAATGAACTAGTCCAGGTTTTTGCCCCATGATAGTACTCGTGTTAAGACAAAACCGGAATGGGCCGATAGGCTTAGCTGCCCCCGCTTTAATTGATTTCGGAAAGAATACCTCTGTAGCGAGTACAGCCGATAACTTTAGTAAATCGCGCCTGTTAACCATAATTAATAAGTTGAAAGAATTATCAAGATACAATTAACCCG
>JBDTVF010000081.1:0-12818 GCA_040007325.1 Ginsengibacter sp.
TTTAGTGTGGGAGCACAGTCAGTGACTGTTAACGCTATGTACAATTCAATCCAAAGCGTACAATTAAATGGCTTGGTGCCTAATGCATCGGGTATCATAGATGTTGCATTTACAAAAGGCGCTTCAGCATTAAATCTGAGTATTAATGCCGTAGTATTGCAGGAGTACAGCGGAACACCTTTGATACGTCCAGCCGATTTGTTTACAGAAACGATGCTTCAGCCAGATAAGATCAAACTAACGTGGAGTGACAGGAGTAATAATGAATCTGGATTTGAAATCTGGAGGTCAACTTTATATACAGGTCCTTATGCGCTTGTATCTACTACGGCGCCAAATGTTACAACCTACACTGACGCTGGGTTAACACCAAACACAAAATATTATTATGAAGTAAGAGCCAAGTTAAACGCCACTACATTTAGCGCATACAGTAATATCTCTGCCAAAAGTTTGCCTTCGCAAATTGTATTACTCAACTGGGACATTAATTATCCTGCGCCTTCACCCTGGAATAGTACTAATGCAGCTCCTACTGCAGGCTCAGTATTTGGCGACCTACAAGATATTTCGCTTAATGGAACAGGATATGAAATGTTGCTGGTTACACCTTTCAATGGTGAATTCTACGCAGGAGTAAATACAGGCGGTATTTTCCCGAATAATGTGATGCAGAGTAATTACTGGACAGATGCTTCGCAAACAAGCCAGGTTAAGTTTTCAAATCTTGATCACAGGAAAAAATATCGTATTGGATGCTTCGGAAGCGCGACATGGTATGGCTTCTTTAATGCTGCATACACTATTAATGGTACTACACTTTATCTAAATAGTCATAATAACAATTCTAAGGTGATCTATTTTGAAGATGTAACACCAAATAGTGATGGGGAAATATTCCTTAACATAGCTCCCGACGCGGGTACACCTTATTGCTTTACGGCTGCTATAACTATTGAAAGTTATGATACTAACGGCACCTCAAGCGGGCCTATTGCAAATGGAGGTGGAAGTAACAATGCCAATGGAATGCAGCAAAATATTGTAAGTGAGACAAACAGACTTGGTACCGGCAATGATATTATAACTTCTATCAAAGCATTCCCGAATCCCTTTACCAACGATCTTAAAGTTGATCTTGAACTTAATGCAAAAGTTAAGCAGGTTTCACTGGCACTATACGACGCTAACAGCCGAATGGTATATCTTAAAGTTTTGGGATCAAATGAAGTTGCACGGCAGCATCAGACCATTGACCTTTCTATGGCCAAAGGTTTACCTCCGGGAAATTATTTCTTAAAGGTAGTATGCGATGGCGTAGCACAACAATCAATCAAACTTGTAAAAACCCGATAGAAAAGCCATATAATAAATGAAATCTGGTATTTGTCATACCAGATTTTTTTTTGATTGTACATTTGTATTTATTCTAAAATTGCCTGCTGATGGATTTACTGTATTTCCTAAAAGTTCTTTACCGCAAGAAATGGATCATTATTTTTTTAACCTTTCTCGCACTTTTAACCGCTTTCATTTTTCTACTTTTCAAAAAGCCTTTATATGAATCGGTAGCTCAATACTCTACCGGTTTTACTGCAGACAGAGTAAAGCTTACCGATGGTTCTTCTATTGCAGATCTCTATACGGCCGATACCAAATTTGATAACGTAATTGAAACCTTCAAATCTCCCAGGGTTATGGGAATGATTTCCTATAGGCTATTACTTCATGACCTGGAGAATCCACAATTGCCATATAGAAGGCTTACCGATAAACAAAAAGAAAGTACAGCTTATATGTCTGTAAGTCAATCTGCGGCAAAGCAAATTTTGACTAATAAAATTAACAAAGGCGAACTGTTGCGATCTGATGATCCGGAAGAGAAGCGCCTGATCGAATATCTAAAATTGTATAATTACGATTATGCAAGTTTGACCAAATATCTATTCATTGTACGGGTAGAAAAAACAGATTATCTCGATATAGTTTTTCGTTCGGAGAAGCCTGAACTCTCCGCGTGGGTAGTAAATGCTTTAGGAAATGAATTTTTGAATTATTATCAAAAGCTAAACCTGCAAAGGACAGAAGAAAGCGTAGACAACATAAAGGAACTCGAGCGTCAGCAGGCAAGAAAAGTAGATTCCTTAAGCAATATTCTGCTACTGGAAAAACAAAGCCAGGGAACAATTGATCCTGTGAGCCGCAGCACCAGCGCAATGGAAACAGTGAAAGATCTTGAGGGCAAGCTTGCTGAAGAAAAAAGCAAGTATGATGAACATTCTAACAGACTCCAGTACCTGGAAAACAATTTAAAGACTTTACAGGGAAAAGCCGGAGCATCTTCCGGCACGAACTCCGAAGTTGTTAAATTGCTCGATCAGCAACATAAACTTGAAAGCGATCTTGTGGCTAAAGGTGGCAATGACGCTGATCTGCAAAGACAAATCAGGGACATACGGGCGCAGATCAACCAGAAGTCAAATTCTGGTATATCGAAAGCAAAAGCTTCACAGGATATTGATGATCTTCAGGATAAGATAAATGAAGAAAACTCTATAGTAAAAGCCGCCGAATCTACAATTGCATATTACACTGGCAAAATAAACAACTATACAGGTTTGACTAATCTTAATCCGGGTAGCAACGTAAAAATCGATGTGATAAGAGATAAGCTTGACCTGGAACAAAAACAACTGGCAAATATTAAAGATAAACTCAACCAGGCAGAAGGACTCTCAAAAGATGACCCTACTTCAAATTTTCGCAGAACTCTTGAAGGACAGCCCGCGGTAGAACCTGAGCCTAAGAAGACGATTATTACGATGGGTATATCCGGCGTATCAATGTTCTTTCTTTCATCTTTTATTTTCCTTTTCCTTGAGATATTCAATGCTTCAATAAAAACCCCTTATGGTTTTGAGAAATTAGTGAGGCTTAGACTCATCAGCATTGTAAATTCTCTCAAGCTTAAGAATAAAAATCTTTCTGATATTATTTTAAATGATACCGGTGACGGTGATAAAAGTAATGAGACACTATTCAAAAATAATATTCGCAAACTCCGGTATGAAATTAGTGTCACAGGAAATAAAACATTTTTGTTTACCAGTACGCAAAGAAGAACAGGTAAGAGTACGATAATTGAAGCACTCGCCTATAGCTTTTTACTTAATAAGAAGAAAGTGCTAATCATTGATATGAACATGCACAACAATACGCTCACCCGTAAATTTGAAACGGGTTTACTTATACAGGATATGAGCGAAAAGCTCAGTACTCAAATACCTGGTATGTTGGCGAATGGGTCGGGGAAAACTTCGTTCGAGAATCTTGATGTGATTGGCTGCCGGGAAAGTAGTTTTACACCTTCAGAAGCTTTATTCAAAATGGATATGCCGGCGTTGATCAATACGCTCGAAAAGGACTATGATTATATTTTTATTGAAGGGGCTTCTTTAAATAATTATGCTGATAGTAAAGAATTGGTTCAATATGCTTCTGCAGTAGTGTCTGTGTTTTCTGCAGAACAAGCAGTTACTCAAACAGACAAAACTTCGATACAGTTTCTGCAAAACCTAAAAGAAAAAAATCACGGGGCCATACTAAACAATGTATTGCCCGAAAATCTCAATTTCTGAGTTGCATCTAAACACAGTTCATCAACCAACCTCCAGGCATTTATGGGTGGACTATGCAAAAGGGGTAGCAATTATCCTTGTGCTTTACAGGCATGTGTTTGAAGGCATTAAAAATTCTGGTATTGACGTTTCAAAATTTATGTTCCTGGAAGAATGGAACATTATTTTTTTCAGCTTCAGAATGCCGCTATTTTTTATTGTATCGGGCATATTCGTTTCATCGAGTTTTGCAAAGCGGGGGATGAAAAAATTTATGCTTACTAAAATTCGCACGATCTTATATCCCTACTTTTTGTGGGGAATAATCCAGGTTACCCTACAGTTATTTTTTGTCAAATATGTCAATGGATCAGTTTCTCCTAAAAGCTATTTCTACTTGCTGTATTTGCCCAGGGAAATTGAGCAGTTCTGGTACCTATACGCATTATTTAATGTCACCATTTTATATGTTTTAGTGAAATATCACCTCGGCCTTAGATTATGGCAAAATGTGCTGCTAGGGTTGGCATTGTTTTTAATTTCAGCATTCCTCTATCAAAAAAATATTGTCATCGGTTTCCTCAGCGACATTCTGCATTATTACATTTTTATAGCATTGGGGGATGTCATCGCCAACTTTATCAGGGACAGAAAGAACTGGAGATTGTTTTCGTCATGGCGACTTTTTTTCCTGTTATTTTTTCCATTTATTCTTTCGCAGATATATTTTTTATATGCCAATATCCAATTCCCAGACACGAAGTATCAATACGTGGAATACTTTAATCCATTTGTATTTTTACCAATTGCAATGATTGGTTGTGCCTTTGTAATAAACGTTTCTTTCATTTTGCAAAAGTATTCTGCCGCGAAGTGGCTTCATGTTTTAGGCAGGCACTCATTATACATCTACGTGGCACATGTAATTGTGGTGGCAGGGCTACGCGTTTTTCTTACTACCGGGTTGAATATATACTACATACCACTGCTTCTAATTGCAGGCATAATTGCAGGCCTTGTAGTTCCCGTATTATTATATAAACTGGCCGTCAGGATCAATATGCCATGGCTTTTTACGTTAGAGGATAAAAAAAAATTAATAAGCACCCCGGAATTAACTGCGGACGTGAGCAACGTTTAGCGCCACATAGAAATCGTATTAGCGGGTTTGTTATATCTTTCCATTGTGAGATGATGACAGCCTGACCTAACAACCATCATGAAGCATCAATTAAAAAATAGTAATTCCATTAAGCCGGGATTTTACAATGGACTTCAAAAAGTGATGGCTCCGGTTTTCGGAGTATTAAGTACTATGTTGCTGGCACATAAAGCGCTTTCCAAAACAGAGATGGGTGTATGGTCATTATTTCTGGTCGTAACATCCGTCGTGGAATTGTTCAGACATGGACTTGTAAAGACTTCGCTTATCAAATACATGAATTATAGCAAAGATGATGAGCACAGCGCAGTTATGTCTGCGGCTTTTTTTTTAAACATGGTGATCACACTTTCACTTTGTATACTCCTGTTTTTTTTCTCGCATCAAATAGCAAGTCTTGTAAATGCACCCCTTCTGGAGCCGATGCTGCACATATTCATTATCGGCATGCTTTTTCTTATCCCTTTCTCTCATTTCGAATGGATCATGTATAGTAAATCGCTTTTTAAAGATTTGTTCTGGACTTATCTCGCAAGGCAGGGAATTACACTTTTACTTATATTATTGTACTATATAATTGCTGGATCAATAACGCTACAGATGCTTGTAGTGCTATACTCTGCAGGAATACTTACCGGCGCCGTTTCGGGATTTATTTTTGTAAAACGATTCTTGATATTAAAATATATTCGTTCAGTTTCATGGGTAAAAAAACTTTGGCATTTTGGCAAATATGTTTTTGGATCTAATGTGAGCACATTAGTGTTTAGAAACGTAGATCAGTTCATGGTCTCTAATATTCTTTCAAACACTGCCTTTGTTGCGTCTCAAAGTATATCCTTAAGAATCGTGAACCTTGCAGATATTCCATCACAGGTAATGAGCGATATAGTGTTTCCTAAAAGTTCAAATCCAGAACTTTCGGGCAAACCAGGGATTATAAAAAGCTACTATGAAAAAGCAGTCGGAGCCACACTTTGCTTCATCGTGCCTATTGTACTTTTTATTTTAATTTTTCCAAAGGCCATACTTTTTATTCTTGCAGGAGAAAAATATTATGATGCTATTCCCTATCTACGCCTTGTGTCATTCTCAACGATTTTTCTTGCATTTTTAAAACAATGGGGTGTTATCATCGATTCTACAGGAAGGCCGCAACTCAATTTTTTAATGATAACCATTATTGCGATTCTTGAAATAGTTCTTTGCTATTTTTTTATATCCAGTTTCGGATTCCTCGGCGCCGCCTATGCGCTATTGACGACACATGCTATTGGATTTATTCTCACACAATTTTTCCTAAAAAAATATTTTGATATAAGCTTCGTCAATTGTTTTAAATACGCGATTGGCTACTATCCACAGTTATACCAATTGTTTTCACATAAACTTTTGAGCAAATGGAAAACAGGTGTATTGTAATGTTTGGCTTACAGCCCTGGGATATTGAAATCGGAAGCAACTTTAAAAATATGGCTCTTGAAATATGCCGTACAAATAAAGTGCTTTATGTGAACCGCCCACTTGATCGCATCAATTACTATAAAAACAGGCACGATAAAAAAGTGCAGGCTCGCCTGGAAAGTATAAAGCGCAAAAAAAACAGGCTTACAGAAATAGAGAAAAATCTATGGGTGTTGAATCCGGCAATCATACTGGAATCGATCAACCTGCTACCAAAGGGTATCGTTTACACTTATTTAAATAAAAGAAACAGCAAAAAGATAGCGGGGGAAATTTTATCTGCAACCAAAGAACTCAACTTTCACGAAATAGTTTTGCTAATTGATAATGATTTTTTTAATGGCCTTTACTTAAAAGAATCTCTTCAGCCAGATGTATTTATTTATTATGTGCGGGATTTTCTTCGTTCTCAGCCATATTTCAAAAAGCATGGCGACAAATCGGAGCCATTAATTATGCAAAAAGCGGACGCTGTTGTTGCCAATTCTGCTTATCTCAATGAATATGCAAGTGAATATAACAACAGCACTGATATTGGCCAGGGCTGTGAAGTTGATGAATTTCTTGACGCCAACCATCCCGAGCCTGCTGACTTGCAAAAACTACAAAAACCACGCATAGGCTATTGCGGCATGCTTACATCGGCGAGATTGGATATAGCATTACTCGAATATATTGCCAGGCAAAAACCCGGATGGAACATTGTTTTGGTTGGGCCGCAGGACGATGTATTCAAATCATCTGCACTTAATAAAATCACTAATGTATTTTTTCTAGGCCCAAAAAAACCGCGTGAATTGCCTGCTTACGTACATCATTTTGATGTATGCATTAACCCGCAGGTTTTAAATCAAATGACGATAGGTAATTATCCGCGTAAAATAGATGAGTATCTTGCTGCCGGAAAGCCCGTGGTAGCAACAGATACGAAGGCAATGCGCTTTTTCAGCGACTTCGTATATTTAGCCGATACACCGGAAAGTTATATCGAAAATATCGGGCTTGCTCTATCTGAAGATAATAATAAGGAATTAAAACAGGGAAGGATCGAATTTGCAAAATCTCACACATGGCCTGCATCGGTTGCTAAGTTGTACGAGGTGATTGATAGCATACAAAAATAATATATGGAAGAAGAAATAAAAGAAACCAATGAAGAAGAGAGAAGCATCAATCTAACCCAGATAGTAGCTTATCTTTTTGTTACCATTATAGTACTCGCGCTTTTTTTAAAAATTATGTTTGGATAGCCAATGAATACTGCACAATCAGATATTCCGTTGTCAAAAATGGGCCGATGGCTTAACCGCGAATTTCTTCTTAAGGGATTAAGTTCAAGGTTTGGTATTGCTTTTCTTGCCTGTATCGCAATTGCAATGGGACTTCTTGCGGCAAATAATCTTGCCATTGTTGCATTTGGCGCAGTCGGTGCGGTGGCGGCCGTTATTGTAGTCTACTACTGTTTTTTCGAGCCGGTTACCGGGTATTTTATCACGATGTTTATTGCATTTTTTGCGTTTTACCCTAACCACATCCTTAATATCATTTTACCTATTCCAACGTTTGTTGAGCTATTAATATTCATTGTTTTTTTGGGCTCCTATAACTCTGCCAAATCACTTAATCTTCCGAGAAACTCGATTTTACTTACGGGAGTTTCCATTGTTTTTATATTTTATACCATTTTTAATATTGTTGAGTTTTTCAATCCAAACATGCAAAGCCAGGGAGGGTGGCTTTTTCGATTTAAAAGATATTTAGTTTATGTGCTTGTGTACATTGTTTCATATCGCCTCATAGATACGCCGCAACGCTTCAGAAATTTTATGAAGTTTTGGTTGTATCTCTCATTTCTCGCAGCTGCGTACGGTTGTTATCAGCAATGGTTTGGTATGCTTCCTATGGAGATTAATTATATAAAAAGCGATCCTATTGAATATAAGCTAATGTTCCAGGGTGGCATGCTAAGGAAATTTTCATTCTTAAGTGACGTGGTATCCTTTGGTGTACTATCGGGATCTATGGCTGTTGTGGCATTAATACTGGCAATTAATGAAAAGAAAAACAAAAGAAAATACCTTCTATATTTCGGGGCCTTCATCATGACATTAGGAATGTTTTATTCAGGCACAAGGACTACTACTGTTATACTCCCGGCAGGTATTGCCTTGTACTTGTTTATGACCATTCAAAGCAAAACCACCATTGTTACCTTATTTGCAACAGTACTTGTAGCTGGATTTATATTGTATGCACCGGTGGATAACGCTGTATTAAATAGAGTAAGATCTACCTTTAATACCCAGGATGCTTCATTAAATGTTCGGGATGTAAACAGGCATTATATTCAACCATACATATATGCCCACCCGATAGGTGGAGGTATTGCGACTACAGGCACCGAAGGATTGCAATACAATCCAAACCATGTACTAGCAGGATTCCCACCTGATAGTGGCCTTCTGAAAGCGGCGCTCGAAATGGGTTATGTGGGATTAGCTTTCACTATGTTTTTTTACCTGGTTATGCTATACCAATGTATAGACTATTATTTCAGAATTAAAAACCCTGAATACAAGACATATGTAGTAGCTATCGCCGCTGCACTTTTTGCTATGATCGTAACACAATATGCACAAGTTGCAATAGGGCAAATACCGGGGGCTATTTTCTTCTTCGGTACAATCTCAATGATTAAACGATTAGTAGAATTTGACCAGGCAGAACAAGCCGCGATAAATAACCTATGATACAGAACAACTTTTTAAAAGTGTATTGTATGTTTGCACGTTTTACATGAATTGATAAATTGAAACACAAGCCAGATGAAGACATTTTTTTTCTGTTTGATAATTTTCCTGGGAAAAGTTGCCTGCGGTCAAAGAATTCAGCAGGTTCCTGACAGCCTGCGAAAAAAACCAGAGGCTTCGAGGCCTGTGTCCGAGAGGCCTGCAGAGAATGACCAGGATATAAAAAATCGCCTTGTTCGCCTTGCTCTTCAAAACCCGGCATTTACTGCAGACGATGCCGCCATAGAAATTGCAGTACTAAACAGGAAAAAAGCTAATTCAAGCTGGTTGAGTTCTGTAACTGTTGGAGGCAATATCAACGAGTTTGTTGTAAACAATACTCCCGCGGCCAACTTTTATCCTAAATATAATCTTGGTGTTTTGATACCGCTTGATATTTATCCCAGGAATAAGAATGAACGTAAAGTCGGAGATCAAAATATCATCATCGCCCAGGCAGCAAAAGACCAGCGTACTAATGAAATAAAAGCTGAGACCCTTATACGATATGAGAATTTTAAAGAGCAACGAGAACTTGTAAATCTTGAAAAAGTTTCGGTCGACAACAATTATTCTGATTACCTCTCCTCCCAGGATAGCTATGCAGACGGAACAATTACGGTAGACGTATTAAATAAAATTTACCAGGGTTATGTGGTGGAGCAGTTTAAACTTGTTACACTTAAGAAACAACTTAATGTCGCAGTGATACAATTAGAAGAAATTATCGGCACTTTATTGTCGAAGGCAATTCCTACTTATGTGCCCCAATAACAACTATATAAAGCAGGCCCAACTTTTTTATGGATGCATCTGCGCAAAAAAATAAAGTCTTCTTTCCAAATTTAGATGGGCTGAGGTTTGTGTGCTTCCTGGCTGTATTTCTCTATCATTGCAATGAAACTATTTTTCCCAACATATCAAATTCAACTACCAGGGCTCTACTAAATTTCCTTTTCAGGAATGGTAATCTTGGCGTCAACATTTTTTTTGTTTTAAGTGGCTTTCTAATAACTTTTCTGCTTATAAAAGAAAAAGAAATAAGAGGAACAATAAGCCTGGGTAATTTCTACCTGCGCAGAATTCTCAGGATCTGGCCACTTTTCTATTTATGCATCGTGCTGGGCTTTGTAATTTTTCCACTTGTTAAATACAAAGTTGTCCCCTCTCCTTTTGAAATCTCTAATGTATGGAGCTATCTTTTCTTTGCCGGAAATTTTGATTTTATTAAAATATGGCCGTTGCCTCCTGATGCTCTTAATCTTTTAGTGTTATGGTCGGTAGCAGTAGAAGAACAATTCTACCTAACGTGGCCGGTTATTCTAAAATATCTTTCAAAAAAAAATTATCCTTATGTTTTCTTTATAATCATATTAGGCACTTTGGTTTTTCGGGCGTTCTACGCAACGAATTACCCGATGCTGCACTTTCACACATTAAGTGTTATTGGTGATATGGCACTCGGGGGCCTGGTAGCCTACGCTTGTTCTATGCCATCAAATATCCTAAATGCACTCACCAGGATGAAACGAAGTGTAATTATTTTGATTTATATAGTTGCTGTGGTACTTATTTTATTGAAAGATCATATTTTCTTTTTCCCGGCAGCAGTTGTATTTGAGAGAATCATATTAGGGGCTTTCTTCGCCTTTGTAATTGCAGAACAAAATTTTGCGAAGAACTCTTTTTTCAAATTTTCAAATTTTAAAATAATTTCCAGGTTGGGTATTTACACCTATGGGCTTTATTGTCTTCATTTTATAGGAATTCTTGTTGCAGAAAAGGCTGCTGATAAGCTACATCTTACGGGAGCTACCTTACCAAGCTCTTTAATAATTTCATTAATAGCACTTCTCGCAACAATAGCTTTGGCGTTTATTACTTATCACTTATTTGAAAAATGGTTTCTTAAACTCAAAGACCGATTCGCATTTGTGAGCAAACGATAGCTGGAAAAGACTATGGCTTTTTTAACAAAAAATTCTACATTGTTTATGTCGCTGGTTTTGAGAGCCTTTGAAAAACACACGTAATTTCTTCGTAATTTTTTTCCCCATTCCGCTCCAGGTCTCAGCCTGTTCCAATTTAATTCCCTTCTTTTGCGAAATAATTGACGAAGAATTTACGTTTTTAAGTAACACTATTCAGCCTAAAAATAACGCCTATTCAGCTTTTTACTACTGAACCACAACGAAGTAGATTATTGATTACCATGTAAAGTCACCACGTAACTCCTCAAGATCACATTTAAGGAATATCATTAACTGACTGTTTATAGGGAATTTTATCAGAAAATCAGCAATTAATTTTGTTATTGGTTAAGAAAATTTATATCCAGTATTTAGAAAAGCTATCAATGAGTAGAATTAGATCCTATACATTCCTTCCGTTACTGTTAAGTTTCCTCCTTCTATTTTCAAATTTTTCTCAAGGTCAAACTTCCTGTGGCTGCGATGTTGTGTTAAAGCCAGCCGCGGATGGTGGCATTTATTTCATCAACGGAAATGGAACAACAGTACTTCCAGGTCAAAAGGTATGCATACAAGCCGGAAATTATCCTTACATCTCATTAATAGGCTTAGTCGGAACGGCCTCGCAACCTATTACCATAACTAACTGTGGCGGGCAGGTGGTCTGTGGCAGCGGTCCAACTTACTGCTACCGCATCATCAACAGCAGGTTTTTTAAGTTCACAGGCACAGGCGCACCCGGTATTACGTATGGCTTTAAGGCTTGGTGGAGTGGTGGCACATTGTCCGCAGGTATGTCCGTAAGAGACAGCACCAGTGATTATGAAATTGATCACCTCGAGGTACAAAATTCACAAAATGGATTCCTATGTAAAATTGATCCAGCTGATTGTGATCCGGGAACATGGAGTACGGGCTGGACTATCAAAAATGTTTCTATACACGACAATTACGTGCATAAAACGGTAGGTGAAGGGATGTACATTGTAAATACAGGTGTAACACAGGTAGTGAATAATTGTAACGGTCTACCTATCACCATTGAGCCGGTAAAAATGAATGGCCTTAAACTCTACAATAATATCCTGGATTCCACTGGTTGGGATGGTATACAAGTCGCTGCGACAACAAACGCGGATATCCATAACAACACCGTTACTCATTATGGCCTTCAAAATCTAGGTTCACAACAGGCGGGCATTATCCTGGGCGGGAAGAGCAACGGGTCCGTTCACGATAATTACATCAATGGTGGAACCGGCGAGGGAATGGAGATTTTCGGATATGGCCGGGTCAATATTTACAACAATATCCTTGCAAATACAGGCTGGGATAACAGTTCTGCGGGACAGGATGCGATTGCGGTTGATGATCGCCCTCAGCCCAACAATCTTTACACTGGGCTGCAAGTGTATGTAAATAATAATACCGTGGTGAATGCGGCCAGGAATGCCATTCATCTATTCAATTCGTATTATACGATGGCCCAGGGAAACCTTATTTATAACAATCTGCTGGTAAAGCCTAATAACACCAGTATTTATGATAATCCGTATACAGAAATAGATAGTAAGACAAACGTAGACACGCTCAATAATGTAAAAATCCCCATAATCGCCAATGCCTATTTTGTAAATGCGAATGCAGGAAATTTTCACTTGCTATCTAATTCACCTGCGATAGATAAGGGATTAAATACTTCGGCATTTTCGGTTACAAAAGATTACGATGGAGTAAGCCGTCCCCAGGGTACAGCGTTCGATGCAGGAGCCTTTGAATATAATTTTGGAACTCCGCCACAAAACATTCCTCCTGT
>JBDTVF010000082.1:0-12441 GCA_040007325.1 Ginsengibacter sp.
AACAACTGCTGCGGGCGAATCCAGAATAAAGGAATATTCAAAGCCGATGCAGGAATCTTATATAAAGTATCATTACTGCTGAAATGATTAACAACATTCCCTTTTGAATCTATTATTTCCAACGTTACTTTTTTGGCAGGTTCTGCCAGGTAATAATCGATGATCGCCCCATCAGGTGGATTTTCTCCGGCGGGCTCATCGGGGGGCAATGGTGTATCAGTATTATTATTCCATCGCACGCGATATGTAGTGGCCGGTTTATATAAGACATTTTTTGCTCCCGGTACCGCAGTCATTTGCCTCAATTGCGACATATCATCAAGTATCCAGAAACCTCTGCCATGTGTAGCGACCACGAGGTCGTTGTCTTTTACAATAATATCCCGTATGGAACTTGCGGGCATATTAAGTCTTAGAGATTGCCACTGTTGACCATTGTCCGTAGAAAAATAAACGGCCGTTTCAGTTGCCGCAAACAAAAGTCCCTTTTGCAGCGGATCTTCTCTCACCGCATTTACGGGACTGTTTGGTAAGCCATTTACGATTTTTGTCCAGGTTTTACCGCCATCTTTCGTCTTAAAAATATATGGCCGCATGTCATCGCACCTGATGCGATTGATTGCCGCGTAAGCTGCATTCACATCAAAATGACTTGCATCGATAAGTGAAACCTTACTCCAGGAGGTGACTTCCTTCGGCGTAATATTTTGCCATGTTTTACCAGCATCCTTTGTGAGATGAATATAGCCATCATCGGTACCAGCCCATATAGTATTAATATTTATTGGCGAAGGACTAACGGTATAGATTACACCGCGTCGCGGCATTTTCTTCAAATCATCTTTGGAATATATTCCAACACTTGCCGGAATATCCCAAGCTTTTCTCGATAGATCCGGGCTGATAACTTGCCAGCTATCTCCGCCATTTTGTGTTTTAAATAAAACGTTTCCTGCAAAATATAAAGTCTTGTGATCAATGGGCGAAAAGATGACAGGCTCCGTGCGTACAAACCGATATTCATCATTTCGTCCAGGCTGTGGCGTTATGTTTTGAGCCTGGCCTGTAATTTTATTATACCTGGACACTTTGCCCCCATAAATTATATTACTGTTGAGCGGATCTGGCGCAACATAGCCATATTCTTCTGCGCCCACAGAATGCCAATCCCTGAAAGTGATCTGTCCATCGTTACCTCTTGACGAAATGCCTACCGAACCACTCTCCTGCTGCCCGCTATATATATTGTAAGGAAAAGCATTATCGGCACTCACATGATATAATTGTGCTGTTGGCTGGTTATACCATGAGCTCCAGGTTTCACCTCCATTCACCGTAATGATCGCGCCCTGGTCGCCGGTGACCAAAAGAATGTCAGTATTTGAAGGGTTGATCCAGATATTTTGATAGTCATCGCCACCGGGAGCACCCCTGATCGACTTCCAGGTTTTTGCTCCATCTGTCGATCTCCATGTTGCAATACTGGTGCTGTAAACTTTCTCCGGATCTTTCGGATCAACCATAATTTCAGGAACATCACCTCCACCTATTCTTGCCTCGGGGCGTCCATCCTGTGATATTTCTTTCCAATTTTCTCCTCCGTCATCCGAGCGATAAATACCCATTCCATTCCCTGTACCATATTCATTAGATTCGGAGGTACCCACTGCAGCATACATAATATTAGATGATGAAGGAGCGATGGCAATGTGCGCCTGCACCATGTCATCTGGAAAATCTTTCGTCAATTTTTTCCATGTCTTACCGCCGTCAGCTGATTTAAAAACGCCACCTTTCGTGCCCGACCATTCGCCATTCTCCCACGGTCCTTCACGCGATTGCCAGAGCGTTGCAAATATTATGTCTGGGTTCGCAGGATCTATTTCCACATCGTCGCCACCGGTATTCTCATCGATGTATAAAATTTTTTCAAAAGTTGTACCACCATCCATAGACCGATAAATACCACGCTCCTCGTTAGGTCCATATGGATGACCTAACACTGCAACGAAAATTCTGTCAGGATTTTTCGGATCGACTGCAATCTTCGGAATTTGTTGTCCATCACGAAGACCCAAGTGCATCCACGTCTTACCAGCATCTGTTGACTTATATATACCATCGCCTGTGGAAAGATCGGGCCGGTGAAGACCTTCGCCACTTCCCACATAAATGAGGTTTGGGTCGGATGGTGCAATAGCAATTGTTCCAATTGAACCCGTAGGCTGGTTATCAAAGATGGGAACCCATGTTCTCCCATAATCTGTCGTTTTCCATACGCCACCATTATTTACCCCTATATAAAAAATATTTGGCTGCGACGCAATACCCGCAGCTCCGACCGTCCGTCCACCACGATATGGACCTATGCTCCGCCATCTCATATTATCATACAATGCAGCATCCACAAACTGCGCTGAGGATTTGATAGGGGTAAGAACAGGAGTTATAAAAAAAAGAAAAATGGGAAGAATGAAAGTCTTGCTCATCGATTCTGAAAATTATTATTGAATGCCGAAGTTAAAAAGAATGGCTGAGCATCGCGGCACGAATTGATTAAAGTGATTAACGCGACAAGAAGGAAATGGTATCGGGTGTTTTTTGAAACAGCAACTTATTCAATTAAAAAACCCGCAATTACTGCGGGCCTTTAAGAATTTTTAATTCAGGGTAATTGGTTTTTTTTAGGATGGATTGGATGCCTTTAGCGGTGTGTTTTCTTTAGGTCTTTGGTTTATTACAGGTATTGGATAAAAAAAAATAAGAAGTTGACTGATATCGGATTTTTAGTTTTCATGGATTTGGAAACGGGCTCTGTTTTCAAAGGATCTGGATATTTTGATTAATGCTTGTTCAACATCAATCAACTTCTGATACAAAGATATTACGCTAGTCAATTTTTACAAGAGCGTTATTGCTTAATTATCGCAGTATTAAAATTACGGGGTGACAGGTAAAACTACGTTGATGAGAATGGTGTAAAAATATTCGGCAAAATATACAGGTCTTTAATTAAAAAAAATGGTTTTCACACATCATTTATCATAAACCTATTGCAATTCTTTTATCCAAATATTTATATCATGAGGAGCCATTTCGTCTCCACCGAAATATGGATAGAGCCGGTACCCAAAAGCTTGGGCGGTCGTACTTTTTCTTATGATCGTATCTATTTTTTTGTTTAAAGTAAAGCGGTATGCACCATTCTCAACTTTGATAGAGCAAAAGTTTTCCGAGCCTATTGCTACGATACCAATTTCTTTTGAGCGTCGAATACCTTCATTATAAACGTAACCGAAAAGCCGCAATGCTCCGGCACTCCATCGCCATCCAAACCTGGCACTGAATTGATGATGATCAGAATTATTATCAGAGAAACCATACAACTTATTAATGTCATATTGATTGCCCGGAGCCACGGTTGTATAGATGGCCGAACTGTCAAACTTCACGTTAAACTTTAATTCAGTACAGGTTACACTTTTGAAATTATTTTCGTCGCAATACTGTGCGCCTTTATGGATAATGTAATGCGCATAATTTTCAGGAACTTCAACCGATGTGGTTGCGGGAATTTCGGCGATTTCCTTTTTGCAGGAAAGCAATAGCAGCATGCAACTACCTGCAATTAGGAATGTGTTTTTCATAGGTTAGCTTGCTCCTTAGCAACAGGTAGATTTTGCAGGTTTGTCTGCTCGGTTGATAAAGCAAATGAATGCTTCGCTAAAAAACGGTGAGGATTGAAGGATATTGCATACTATTTCTAAAAGCTTAATAAATTATAAATTCATTAAAAAACCAGCACCAGGTGCGGGTCTTTAAGAATTTTAAATTCAGGGTAATTGGTTTTTTCAGGGATGGATTGGATGCCGTTTACCGGCTTGTTTCTTTAGGATTTGGTTTGTTACAGGTATTGGATTTTTAAAAGAGAAGTTGACTGATATTGGATTTTTTGGTTTGGCTTTTTCTGGATTTTGGATAAATAACTTTTCATTGGATTTGGATTGGATTAATGTTGTATAACATCAATCAACTTCTGATACAAAGATATCCTGGGAGTAAAGTGTAAACAATAGCATTATTGCCCAAAGATGAGCGTAAAGAAATTACCATGCTGTTCGTAAATCTACGCACCATGATTTCGAAAATAATAATAAGGAATTATCGGAGATTATTTAGGCTCAGCAGATGTTTCTATATCCCCCATTTGTTCAATAATTTGGGACTTGTCTGTTATCTGTATTTCAGGCTTTCCTTTATACATTTCAATTGTGCCAGAAATGCATACAGCTTTATCTTTATAGTATTTCAAAATATCTCCCTTAAACTCCTTCAGAGGTGAGCCTTTTATTACCACACGTAAGGGGGATGCGGGGTAAGCCGCACCTGCATCAAGGAATATAAGCGTATCACGACTATTTGCAATCGATTTACCACTGTAAATTTTTGTACAAATTTTGACCTGCTCGCCAGCATGATTTTTAGCATCATCAACTTTTACTTCTTTTTGAGCAAACGCCGTAAATGTTGCGCAGCAAAAAATTAATACTATTAGCTTTTTCATAATGCAAGATTAATTAAATCAAAGGTCAATTTGCTTTTTAACTATCAACATGCTACAGGAATAAAAAATAATTTGAAAGTCAAAATATCTCTTTACTTTAAATCATGAATGCTAAAATAAACAGTACCATAATTTCATTTGCGCTTCTATTTTGCGCCTTGCAGCAATGCGGCGCGCAGTCATCGCCGGTTCAAAATATTTTCCCGCAAGGCACCGTTACATACGCCAATATTCCTTACGCAAATGACACGCTTAAAAAACATTTGCTTGATATTTATCTGCCGCCAAACACCACTAAAAATTTACCATTAGTTGTATGGATACACGGCGGTGCCTGGATGCTGAATGATAAATATGCAGATATGGGATATATGAAGAATACGGTAAAAAGTTTTATTGACAGCGGCTATGCTCTTGCTTCCATTGACTACAGGCACAGCACCCAGGCAATATTTCCCGCACAAATTCAAGACTGTAATCAGGCAGTGGAATTCCTTTTTCAAAATGCCGGGAAATATCATATTGATAAAAACAGGATCGCATTAATAGGATTTTCTGCAGGCGGTCACCTGGCGTCGCTCCTCGGGCTTTCAAACAATAATGATGTACCGGACTTTTATCCTTCAAAACAGAAACCCAACTTCAAAATAAAACTAGTGCTTGATTTTTACGGACCATCAGATTTAATAATGCTTGCCACCAATCCTGATACTTCTATTAATAACAAACAGAATCCTGTTTCGATATTGCTTGGGGCCATGGCAGTGGACCGGCCGGATATTGCAAAGCATGCAAGTCCCGTTACATACATCGATAAAAACGACCCTCCGTTTCTTATAGTTCAGGGAGAGAAAGATGAATCCGTACCCAATACGGAATCGAAAATTCTCAGCTCATGGCTTACACTCACAGGCGTGAAAAATAAGTTGATCATAGTTCCTGGTGCTCCACATTATGGTGTTATGTTCGATGCAGATTATATCAGGAAAGATGTATTCGCATTTTTAAACACTTACCTGGAAAAGTAAAGTCATTCGCTGTGCGATAATTACATTAACCTTTACCAGGTTTCAATGGCCGCACTTCTATTTTGCTTGGTAATGTTCTCGCATTCATTTTTAAAAGATCAGCCACCATTTCACCCATGTCTTCGGGCTGAATTTTCCACGCATCCGCATCAGATGGTGTATGATCATTAAAATGCGTAGCAACAGAACCGGGCATAATGGTGGTTACCTTTATTCCGTGTTGACGAAGATCGAGCATAATTGCCTGCGTGAAACCAACCAGGCCGAATTTACTAGCATTGTAAGCCGAGCCACCTGCAAAAAAATTCGTTCCTGCTAGACTTGCTATGGTAATGATGTAGCCTTCCGATTTTTTTAAGGCATCGAGACTTGCTTTTACACTATTGAACACTCCCGTAAGATTTGTATCGATGGTAGTTTTCCAGTCATCTTCTTTTAAATCTTCTATTGAAGCGAAATGGCCAACGCCTGCATTTGCAATTAAAACATCCAGCTGACCAAAATGATTAATGACTTGCTCCACCGCCTTTTTTTCTGATGACATCGAGCTAACGTCAGACGCTAATGCCAAAACCTTAAAGCCATCTTTAGAAAGCGTATTTGCCGCTTTCTGTGCAGCCGATAATGTGCGGCTTGTTATAGCGACTCTCATTCCTTTGTCGAGTAAAGTCTGTGCAATTCCCAATCCAATGCCCTTTGATCCGCCGGTTATGTAGGCAACTTTATTTTCAAGATTATCCATGACTGATTAATAATTTTTTTGATTAATGTATTGTTAGAAAACATGCTATTCACAAAAACCGTGCGCTTAAAATTATTGACATGTTTATCATAAACCTGGTTTTTAAATGACGATGATTTATTTCTGTAGAAACTTGACAAATGGATATTTGTATGTTTGTGTGAAATGAAAATGTTTTCGCCAGAGATAAGGCGTGTGCAGGTTACGCGTTATGTTACGCCTTTGAGGGAAGGTGGATCGCTTCCGGCTATTGTGGAAGCAGATGATGACTTTTTATATGTACTTAAATTTCGCGGAGCCGGACAAGGTGTAAAATCTCTTATCGCGGAATTGATCGGCGGCGAGCTCGCACGTGCAATCGGCCTGCATATACCGGAAATTGTATTTGCGGAACTGGACGAAGCATTCGGTCGCACCGAGCCCGATGAAGAAATACAAGATCTTTTGAAAGCCAGTGTCGGGCTAAATTTGGGCCTGCATTATCTTTCAGGTGCTGTCACTTTTGATCCGGTGGTTACAAAAGTAGATGCTGCGACCGCATCAAAAATTGTTTGGCTCGATAGCTTGCTAAACAATGTGGATCGTACAACTAAGAATACGAACCTGTTGTGGTGGCATAAAGAACTCTGGCTTATTGATCAGGGCGCTGCTTTATATTTTCATCATTCATGGAATAATTGGGAGGAGCAATCGATCCGGCCGTTCAATCATATAAAAGATCATGTACTCTTGGCACAGGCAACTCTGCTCGAAGATGTTAATGAAGAGTTACACAGTTTGTTAAACGCCGAAATCATCAGGTCCATAATAAATTTAGTTCCGGCAGATTGGCTTTTGAAAGATACGCCGTTTACTTCAGCTGACATACATCGCATTGCTTATGAAAAGTTCCTGGTAAACAGGTTTGCTCATTCACCGGTTTTTGTAAAAGAAGCACAAGATGCAAGGGAAAGACTTATTTGAATATGCTGTAATCCGCGTAGTGCCAAGAGTAGAGCGCGAAGAATTCCTGAATGCAGGAGTTGTGCTTTATTGTGCGAAGCAAAAATTTCTGCAGTTGAAATATAATGTTGATGCAGACCGGTTACTTGCCCTTTGCAATGATTGTGATATTAAAGCGGTGCAGGATCACCTACATGCTTTTGAACAGGTATCTCTTGGAAAACAAGATTCGGGGCCGATAGGAAAGTTGCCTATCGCAGAACGCTTCCGCTGGTTGACGGCTACAAGAAGCACTATTGTTCAAACCTCAAAAGTTCATCCTGGTTTTTGTGATGATGCAACCGAAACTCTCGAAAAATTATATAAGCAGTTAGTTGGTTGATATTAAATAATGCGTTATTGAAGGCTTAAGCTGATGACCAGTTTAACAATCTTCATCATCTCTCATAATCCAATAATCAGGCATGATTATAACTTCTTCAAGTCCGCGTTTCTGATGAACCTCCAGTTTCATGAAACAATCACCGATGCACGTATCATCCGTAAAAGTGGCGGTGCCAATGTATTCATCTTTGTAAAAACAGAAATACTCTTCACCATAGATAAGTACGTCCATAAAAAGTTCTTTAGGTTATTGGATTATGTGCACCGGCTTCTGCCCTGCTGAAAGACTAACGCAGGTTTTGAAAATTTATTTTTTCTTAAGAAAGTTTTGAAAAGTGAATACGCAACTAATATTGGTTTTGTCTTTGCCGCCTGATAAGGAAGGTGATGAGTACCGCAATTCCTAACAGCGTATATAATTTTGGAAATAATCCGGTTCTCGATATTGACGAAACCTGAGAAGTGGAAGTATAATTGGAAGTTTTATTATCGTTATATGTCAGCTCAAAACCTGTTGCGTCAGAAGCTTCACGGTACCTTGCAAAATAATTTTTAGACTCAGCGGGTGAAATATTATCTTTTAAACTTTGGTATTTATAATCAAGGAAAACATGATTGCGAACCGCTCTTGACTTAGCAGAAAATTTAAATCCGGCACAAACTATTTCATCATCAGATTCTTTCACCGACCAATCATCGGGCATCGATAGCTCAATGTGTTCGATATAATTAGCTGGAAACAATTGGTAAAAAGGCATGTGCCTGTTTTTGTCAGCAGGTTGGGTCAGTACACTGCTGATGACATAAGATGACAGTGAAAGTTTTTTCTCTCCGTTCTCCGTTTTCCAAATGTCATCAATGGTGTAGTATTCAGTAGTAGTGAATGTTCCGCTGCTATCGTTATTTTGATAAGTGAGGCTATCAGCAATTATTTTATCAAAATAAAAAGCATAGAAATCTTTGTATTTAGTTTTTATTTGATTCAGACTATTGTTATTATAGTTATCACGGGCATCATCTGCAACTGAACCGGTCATTTTTGTTACCACCTTAAAATAAGCCCGGCCTGTCATGTCGGGAATTTCAAAATACTCTTTCACAATACTTGACCCGTTCTCATGAAATGGTATTGCCGATAAACCGGTGACTGTATCACTCACAACCAGGCCCGCTTTATAATTAGGAAAAGAAATGTCATTTAAATTTCCGCGTTGAAAAGAAATGGTGGGATCAAACCAATAAGTCTTACCGTTGATTATCGCCTGTACGGTGCAGTGATCAAAACAAGACGGTGAAGGTAACATCTCCATTACGTTTGCCTTATCTGTTGTACTTATTAAAACAGGGTTGGAAGCGATTCCCATTGCTTTCAACATCGTTACAAGTAAGTATGATTTGTCCTTGCAATCACCAAAGCGCTGATTGAATATCTTATTCGGCTCTGCAGGCTTGTGCGAATTGACTCCCATCTCAATTCCCATATATCTAATATTATCCTGCACGAAATGCAAAGCGTCTAATACCCTGCCTTCTTCAGTTGGATTAGCCTTTATTATTTGGTTTATCTTTTCACGTAATGAAGGAGAAAGAGCCACGTTGCGACTAAACAAATTATTTGCCCAGGTACTTACATCATTCCAATCTTTATACTCACTAATCATCACCTCACTGTAAGGACTATACCAACCAGGTGTTTTAGCCTCGAGACGCAATGCTTCAATGTTTGTATTCTTCCATTCAAAGGTAGTTTGGCTACCGATGATAGTTTTGCCGGGAAGAAGATCAGTATTCCTGTTTTTTATATAAATATTATTAGATGCGGGAGCAATAAGTTTATAATACAGTAATCCTATCGGCACTGAAAAATTTAAACTATAAGTATCTGAATATTTATTATTGAAAATTGGATTAAAGCCATTAATAGAATAACTACTCTCAATAATATCACCTTTCCTCACATCATCCAGCACAAGTAAAGCAGTTAAACCACCGTCATAAAGATGTCGCTCTAAATCCCTCTCTTGCTGTATAACTTTGAATTTCGACAATTGCAGCTTATCAATAGAAACTCCATCTCTTATAATATGGATACTGTGAAAAACCAAATGTTCGTAGCCGGGATCGAAATTTATCGAGATCTCAGAACTATTCTGCACCCCGGCATCAGAAAGTATTTTAATGACCTTCTTGTAATAGCGTGCATGAGCGATAAGCGAAACCTGCTTTTCAAAAGCAAGATCAAAATATCCGTCTTCGGCATCCGTTTCTAACTTGCGATTATTGTAATCGGCTACCAGGGAAGTTACCCACGATGGTACCTTTGAAATAGAAAGTTTAGAGTTTTGCGCCGCGCTATGAAAGGAAGATCCTACAAATACTAATAAGAAAAGATTGAACAGAGTTTTATTCATGCGATTGCAAGTGCAGCAAGGTTATTTAGCAGTTAGTTCAAAGTCAGGAATGCTGTTAGTTCTCTCAAATCTAAATAAAGTTTCAGAAAAAAGAGAATTCTTTGATATCAAAAAAAATCCTCTAAAAAACATTTTGCAGCCGCTTACTTTCTTACGATCAGGTTTAAGAGTTTTCTGTCGAGCTTGTGGCCATACCAATCTTCATAGGCTACATCAGTTCTGCCTGAATCAAGAATGCCGAAGTCGCCAATAAAATTCCAAAGTGCGATTCCAATATTGTTTGAAAAAAGAATATCGGTGACATCACCAAACCATGCGATGAACACATCATGCGGTGTTCTTCTCCACGAGCCGCCTTCACCGCAATGTACTCCTACACCTTGCTTGGATAATTCAAGCCATGGTTTGTAAAAGTCCTCAAGCAATTGCCTGCTCAGGTACTTTTCGCCGACCTGACCCGGCCATTTCGGTTCCGGTAAATTGGTAGTGTCTTTATTTGCCCACGGCGCTTTGTAGTGAGATATTTGCCCCGGGAAATAGCCTCTGCAACTTTGGGCAATATTTAAATCTGCAAGCTCCGGTATTACGAGGCTTCCACCATTGTTACCATCTGCAATCACGATAGCATCTTTTTTTTCTTTTCTTATTGCATCTCTTGCACCCATTGCAACTTTACGGTATACATCGCCGGGTACAGGGCCGCGTGGTGAATGCTGATCATTCATATCTTCCCGCATGCTGGGCTCGTTTACCAGGTCAAAGCTTACGAGTTTATTCGATGTGTTTTTATACCGCTTTGCCCACATAGCCCAGTGATAATAAAAAGCCTTTTGAGCCGCCTCGTCTCTCCATAAATTAAAGGGTTCATTAAAACCTGCATTCACACAATAACCCGGGGCCCTGTGCAGGTTGATACTGGCATGCAATCCATTTTTTTGCGCCATATCTATAAGATTGCAAATGCCATCCACTGCTTGTTCATTTATTTTATAAGTATCATCAGGCGAAATATCTTTTGTACGATCGATATCCAAATAGCAGGGATAAGCAAGGGGCAGTCGTACAAAGTCGAAACCCCAATCCCGCATCCACTTAAAGTGTTCTTCGGTTGTGGTTCTATGATTGCGCGAAGGATCAGGAGAATAAAAATCAAGAAGATTAAAACCTCTCCAGTCAGGAAGTGAATTACTTTGAATCCTATCGGGTGTAAATGAAGTACCGGCAGCTAACGCAGCAGCGGCAAGGCTTGTATTTTTTATGAAAGAACGGCGATGCATATGTCCTTAATTTAGAAGGATAAGAAATAATAGCTGTCAAGTTAATCCATAATTATATAATGGATAGCTGCAAATAATTATAAACTGAATGACTACATAAAATTTCCTTCGGCGTAAAATGTATTAATTTTTCAAAGGATCTTTTAAGCCGGTGAGCACAAGCGTCATTTCTTTCAAACGTTTCCTTGCTTTTTCATCATATGCCTGGGAGTTGGCATTGGCTTCCTTTTTAACATTAAAATATTTTCCGGTAACGTTTTTAAGTTCTGGCGATGTAGCGAGATATATTTCGGCATCAGCGCCGCTCTCCGGCTTTCCCAGTGGTTTGATCTTCGCCTCCCGAACCATATTAGTATCGAGGTATGTTCCAGGATGCAAGGCGTTTACGGTAACACGATCTTTCTTTAATTCGGCTGCAAGATCTATCGTAAACATTATCAAGGCAAGCTTACTTTGGCAATAAGCAGTTACTCCGTCAAAATTTTTCTCCATCATAATGTCGTCAAAATTTATCGGAGACTGACCAGCCGAACTAACATTGACAATGCGTGACGGTGCAGCTTTTTTTATAGCAGGTAATAGCAGGCGAGTAAGAAGAAATGGCGCAAGGTAATTTACAGCCAGTCTCAACTCTGTTCCATCCTTACCGGTGCGTCCCGCGGCAAATCCAGCACCGGCATTATTAATAATTACATCGATCCTATCATATTTTTTCAAAATTGCTTTTGCCATTTTTCTAACATCTTCGAGAGATGAAAAATCTGCCACAAATCCTTCAATACTTTTATTAGAACCTAAAGCCTTTAATTCTGCGATTAACTTATCAAGCTTTTGCTTATTCCTGCCGTGCAGCAAAAGACAAACATCCCGTTTCGCCAGTTCGATTGCGGTATGCTTGCCAATACCATCTGTTGCACCAGTTAATAGAATTGTTTGTTTTTTCATTATAGCTTTTATAAAGATTGTATTAACTGCAGTACATCGTTACGGCCCCAATGATCAATATGTTTTCCATCTTTTAAGCGCACCATGTCAATTACGTTCATTACAACTTCTTTTCCTGTAGGCATGTGCCGCAGATTTTTTAATGGTT
>JBDTVF010000083.1:0-12291 GCA_040007325.1 Ginsengibacter sp.
AAAAAGCATTAGAAATCTTTTCATGTGTGTTATTTAGTTTTAAAAAGTTGCAAATATAGGTTTACAGATGTGTAACCCAAAAAAATGTTAATTGATGAAAATTTCACATCAACCCCGCAATTATGACAATTGAAGACGCAGAATTGCTGCTCAAAATTTAAAAAAATATTAAAATGAGAGCCCGTAAAACGAATTTGTTAATCGTTTTCGAAAGAATGGGAAATATATCATCGTAAAATTCAAGGAGTTAGAAAAGGCTATTAGTTATTAACACCCCTACGATTTCTTCTTGAAAATTCTAATTAGAATAGAAAAATGATAAAAGGAGTTCAAACTTTTTTTAGACAATAAGTCTTTGCAGGAGTTTGAGGAAAGGCTGATTATCGACGCCAATTCCAAATTAGAAGGCAGAAACTGGATATAAATCTGTTATCCAACAGCGCTTAATTGATTCCTGTGAAGGATTTCTATGGCCGCGTTTAATTGATAAATCTTTTCTTCGAAAATCCTGCACATCGAAGTACCCTCGGTAATTCTGCAATATTCAAGCTCTTCTTTAAATTCTTTCACCGCTTCATTGAGTTCCCTTATATCCCAACTGGCAAGCCGGCTAATACGTTCCTCCCGCTCTTTTATAAATTTGTTTAAAATCTGCTCCTGGTAATTTTCTATTTGTTCATCAATCGACGGGAGCTGTATAGAATTAGCTGCTGTAACAGACTTTTTTGAAAAAATATTACCTAAAAACTTCATGGCGTAAGGGTTGAAATGTTAATGTAGTTTTGGTTATAACGAAATATGTGGATTTTTAGTGTACCTATTTGTTCTAAAAATTTAATGATATCTGCGGGTAAATTTCTCCGTTAACGACTACGTGGGTAAGAGCTCACATGATTAATAAATTACTTTTTGCGCAAAAGCATTCAACTTTGCTTTTTTCATTACAAACACATTTATTATGCAAATTGGATTTATCGGTCTTGGACATCTCGGAACACCTATTGCTGAAAACTTATTAGAACATCATCAGGGAATGCTGGTGTACAACAGGACTGCTGAAAAAGCGAAGCCATTAGTTGATAAAGGTGCCGGGGTGGCGAAAGACATTAAAGAACTTGCTTCGGCTTGCGATATTATCTTTACCATAGTTTCCAACGATGCTGCGGTAAAGGAGATTACGGAAGGGAATAATGGCATTGCCGAAAATTTAAAAGCCGGAGGGATTCATATTTCTATGAGTACTATTCTGCCTTCGACCTCAGCTTATCTTTTTGATGCGCACCGTCAACATAACAATCATTATATGGCATGCCCTGTCGCCGGAAGGCCGGAGGCAGCCCGGGATAAAAAACTCAATTTTATGGTCTCGGGAGATGAAGCCATTATAACAAAGATAAAACCCCTTTTGACTGACGCTGGCGCTATAAACATTTGGGAATATGGCAAAGATGCCGGAAACTCAAATGCAGCGAAGCTATGCACCAATTATATGATACAGGCTGCCCTTCAGTCTATGGCGGAAGCTATAGGCCTTGCGAAAAAAAGTGGTATTGACGAACGACAGTTGATGAAAATGGTAACAAGCACTTTATTCAATTGTGGTATTTATATCAACTATGGAAATCTTTTATTGAACGAAAAGTACGAGCCCGCGGCATTTAGTCTTGAGCTTGGCTTAAAAGATGCAACGCTGATAAATACCCAGGCGGAAACAACAGGCACAAAAATGCCATTAGCAAACTTAATAAAAGAAGAATATCAGCAATTGTTTAACGAGGGTTACAAAGATTATGATTGGGCAGCTTTGGCGCTCAGTGTAAAATGATCGGGAAATATAAGAATGTAACCACAGTTGACTACCGTTATCCATGCTAATCAAAGAATAACTCTGATCTGATACAATCTTCAACGTAAAGACTATCCCGGCCGCATGCCCAGTAAATGATAAAATTCTTCTTTACTTAACTCGCGAACTTCGCCCGGCTTTAAGTTATTCACGTAAAAATTACCAATAGATAAGCGAATCAGCCGCAGACAGCGATGACGTGCAGCCAGCACCATTTTGCGTACCTGCCGATGCTTGCCTTCAGTAAGCGTAATCAACAACCAGGTATGCGGGTAAGCCTCCCTGTTATCACCAGCGTAAGAATAATGAGTTGCCGGTTTATCTATTTGAAAGATATTAGCAGGCGTAGCGAAATAATTTTCGGCGTTCTTAATTTTAATTGTTATTCCTGCTCTCAATAAATTAAAAGTTGCCTGCGACAATTCATTTTGTACCATTACCAGGTAAGTGCGCAGGTGACGCCTGCCAGCCGTAAAGAGTAAGTGAGTAGCTCGTTTGTCAGTCGTCAAAAGCAGCAGACCTTCGGAATCTTTATCAAGCCTGCCCAATGCATGTGTGCCCGTAGGAAATGGATAGCCGATATCGCCGAGTAAACCAACTTTGTGAGAACTTACAAACTGGGAAACTATGCCTCTTGGCTTATTTAGAATAAAATAACGGTGCATAATAAAAGGTGTAAGCAAATTATTAAACTACAAACTTCTGTTATAAACTTGCCTCAATAAATCCAAATCATGTTTCAATCTTTATATTATTTCTACCCGTCTCATTTTTTCACCTACTTGCTTACGAAAAGGGGTAGCCTTCTTTAGCACCTTTTTTTTAGCAATAACTTTAACAGTTGCTATCATCCACTGCTTTCGCTTAACAACACTTTGAAATACTTCTATTCACTAGGGATATCTGTGATCGATATTTCCAGCAGGCAATTAAATTCTCTCGCGAAATCAACCGAAACACGCGCATGTACCGCACCTTGCCTGTCGAGGAATCGCTGCGTACCGCTTAATGCAAAAACGCCCTCATGCCATATATCAGCATGTATATATAACCCCTGAGTGCCATCGCATAAAAAACAAATAAAATCCTTTGGCTGTATATCATCGCCTGGTAAGGCTACCGGCACAAGGAATGGTTTTTTATCCAAAGGAAAAAAAAGTTGACCGCCATCAGGGTGATAATTACAATGCCATAATAATATCCTTTCAGGTATGTTGGTGTGCGAATCATCTGCTTCTGTAGGATCGGTGTTGTATCCAAGAATATAGTTGCCACCAACAGCTTCATTGCTGCCATACAGGGTATCTCCTTTCCAACTGCTAATAAATATTCCTTCCTTTACGCCACCTTCATTACCGCTGTCAGTATCTACTGAACGCCAGCTTTTTGAAGGCCACCTGGTTATCTCTATTTCAAAATTATTAGGGTCATCAACAAAGCATCCATAATCTTTCACAGATTCATCGCTTGCTTTTATAATGGGTACTCTAACGCGGCCCAAGCCTGCCGGTAAGGCGGGATTCATATAATCTATAGATGTGCTGCCATTCATTATGTAGGATTAAGTAGGAGCTAAAATAAAAATAGTTAGTGAGTATCCTGTCTCAAATAAGTTTTTGATCTAAGTTCGTCTTCATCATCCATATCGCCACTTTTAATAACTTTCCTCCAGTCATCATATCGCTTAAACTTTTGAAGAGCCAGTTTTGGATCAAAAATTTCTTTTGAAGGAAATACTAACTGGTAAGGTGTATAGTCAGGCTTACTTGTAAAAAAATCCTGGAGTCCTGTTGCGGTAGCGTCATACTGGTTTACGTAAGGCACATTAAGAATGTTATAAATCATTTTAAGAATAGACCCAAAGTTGGCGTGTGTATGCGACACATATCCGTGCTTTACATAAGGCCCGGCGAGCATCAATATACTTCTGTGTGCATCTATGTGGTCAACGCCGCCCTGCGGGTCATCTTCCGTAACAATCACCAACATGTTTTTCCAATAAGGCGTGTGTGAAAGAAATTGTAGCATGCCGCCTAAGGCAAGATCGTTATCTGCAACAAAAGAATGATAAAAAGGATATCCATCTTCCGGCCTTGGGTCTGATGTGTGGTCATTAGGTAATTGAATGGTTATGAGTGAAGGCATTTTTTTCTTACCCGTAAGCCACATTTTTTTGAAATCCCCTGTAAACTGCTGCAGCCTGAACTGATCGGGAATGTTCATATTGAAGCCTGCATAGTTGTGGCTTGTGCGGCTGTATAATGCCTTTTGTATCGGCACTATCACTCCATGCCCGGCGCCAGTCGCTGTATCAATCCATGATTCGCGGTTGTGGGCCGTTTCATTGGCTTCGCCAAAATTATAGAACGACACTTTTTGTCTGTCGAGCGCTTCCCACAAGCCGCCTCTTTCCGCGTAATCTTCCGGGTCCATACTTCCTGTAGAACCGGGAAATCTTCTGCCGGGAGCTTTTGAAAACAACATAGCTTTTTTATCAACGCTTGAATTAGTCTCGACCCACTCGTTGGGAATTACGCCAAGCATCCAGTGATGGCCGTGAATAGAAGCGTCGCTATCGCAATAAAAATTATCAGAGAACGAAAACTTATTTGCAATGCGAAGATGATTCGGCGATACATTCATGTGCACGAGCGTTTTATCTTTTGAACTCACCTGCACGTCTATCCCAAATCTTGCTAAAGAAGTATCACCGGCCGCGTTTTTTAACTGGCCTAATACTTCATCATAGGTTCGGTTTTCTTTTGTGATATATACAATATATTTTATCGGGCTTTTGCGCAGTCCTGGTAAAACAGGCAGAGGATTTTTCATGTCATCTGTTACTAAAACAGGGGCGAACGTGTTATGTATTACCTGCGAAGTCATGGAAATAAGTTCTGCTGAATCTGGCAAAGGAATTTTTTGATAGGTACCCAATTGTACATCGCCGATATAGGTGCCTTGCACAGGTGCTATGAAATCTTTTCCACCATTTGGCCCTGCGCCATATCCCCTGCAAGATGCTACATATAAGTATTTTCCATCGGGAGAAAGTTTTACCCGTGAAGGTCCCCATCCTGTAGGTATAAGACCTATGGTTTTTCTTTTTTCAACATCAATCACTGCAACCGCATTAAATCCAAGTAGCGCTACATACAATGTTTTTTCATCGGCGCTCATAGTAATTCCAAAAGGTAGCAGCCCGCGATATTTATCGATGAGACCATTTACTTTTATTTGAATATTACCAACAAGTTTATGATGACGATAGTCGATCACTGAAATATTATCATTGGTCGCGTTGGTTACATACGCGTATTTACTACCAACTGCCAGAGAATTCGGGCTGGCTCCTCCGACCACTTCAGCGCCTTCAATCATTTCCCCTACTAGAAAGCCCGGCTTAAACCTGTCGATAACTTTATTGCTGGAAAGATCAATTGTATAGACGCTCATAGCTTCAGGTGCATTCGGGCTACCAAGACCGGGAACATGGCGGCCATTCCACACATATCCGTTGATTGATTCTTTTGTATCATTACCATACGGATGCCAGGGCAGCAACATACTATCGTAATTCGCGCGTGTTATATCCGGCATTAACGGGTACGCATACATGCCTACGTTCGCCACGAATGCAAATTGATGAGCCGGGCTCAGGGCAATACCAAAAGGCAATCTTCCCGTGGGCACAGACGCAATAATTTTCTTAGTGGCAAGATCGATACGTACCATCCTATAATTTGCCCGGTCCAATACGAACAGTTCATTACTCTTGTCATCATATACCAGGTCTGAAGTAAAACTGTCATCGAATGCAATACCGCCTGCCATTCCATTTAATGAAATAGAATCAAGTTTTGTGAAGCGGCCAATGTCGTACTCAATTACGCTTCCATTGTCACCGCCGCTTAAGTAAACGACATTCTTTTCCTTCCCAAAGGCAACTCCTAAAAATGAACCGTTGGGTAGCGGCGTAGGTATAGATCTTTTAAAACTGTCTAAAATAAAATGAGCACCGTTGCTGGCAGGTGCATCTCCTACCCAACCGATAGTAGTAGCGGTAAGAGTACTGTTGTCAATAACCGTAAAGACACCATTGTGTAGCAATACAGATTTACTTCCATCAGGCGAGATAGCCATACCAAAAGGATCGTGGGATACCTGCAAAGTTTTACCTGCCGGAGTAATATACCTGCCACTAGCCAACACCGATATACCAGAAGTATTTATGTGAGTATATTCATTTTTTGCCGGCACCTGCAACACCTGCACATTTTTTTGTGCTGAAAGATTTTCTGCATAAAAAAGAAGCATGTTGAAAATTATCACTGCAAAAACTGCACGGGATATAAAGCGAAAAGAAACTTTTGTAGACATCTATATTAATTAAAAGAAATAAAGTTCAATGATTTCGGCTTCAATCATCTTAACAAATATATAATGTCGCAGGTAATGAAAGTGTCTGAAAATAAAAAGTATGTATATCTGTCAAAGAAATTATCAGACCTTAAAAGATAAAACCAAAGCCTGAATTCGCCATTTAAATTGCTGGTGGACTGAAAGGGATTGTTTACTACTACAAAAAAAGAAAGCACTGCACAGCATATTAACCATGGCGACCCCACTTGCAATAACTACACTGTTAGCTTGCCAATGCAACGAAGTATTTACCGAATCGACAAATTTAGCGTAGTCGTCAAGTGCAATGGCTAAAGAGTCTTTATCATTTTTTGCGTAAATGGCCGAATTAGCGAAGAGGAATGCCATGAGGCAACAAAGGAGTTTTTGCATGCAGCTAATTTTGGACAACAAATAAAATAGGTTAATTCCGAATTTTATAATATCCGGGAAATATATTTTAGGGGAGTAACCGTAAACAATCACCTGCTATTTCCTCAACTTTTCCGCACGGTTGGTTTCATTTTTTCCACCGCAGAGAAAAGAGTAAATGGATTTGGCGCAGAGATAGACAATAACACTCTGCGTTGACTCTGCCGCTTCCTTCTCCGCGATTCTTTTTCGAGGCCTAAGTTATTAATAAAAAAGCCTGCTTTTACGCAGGCCTTAATAATTTTTTAACTACAGGGGTTGGGCATTTGCACCAGGATAATTGGATAGTTGGTTTTCGTCGGATTTATTAGTTATTCTCAGGTATTGGAAAAAGAAAAATAGAAGTTGACTGATATCAGATTTTGACTTTTCTATTGGATAATTGGATATGGACTTTTTCTTAGGATCTGGATATTTTGATTAATGTTTGTTGAACATCAATCAACTTCTGGTACAAAGATATATCGCCAACATACCCCGCACAAGAGAAGCACTACTCAATTATTTTAGTACTGAATTTACTGTTGTAACTCGTAGAATTACGATAGTTATTTGCCTATAATACGGAAATACTATTAGTTTTTGATGTCCTGAAACATTGAGATACATTTAGCGACAGGTATATAGCTGTGCTTTTAAATTTAATCAACCGAGGAAGGATTATGAGAACACTGAAGAAAGAAAACTATAGGTGAACGGCTGATTAGCCGGCGCTTATTGCGCGAAACTGAATTCCTGTGGCTACATCTGAAATATATCTTTCATAAACCTGTTCGAAAGTGACTGGTAGCCCTATATCAGCCAACAGGCTTTGTATATAAGGCTCAGGATTGAAACCACTTCCATGGCAGTACATAAGCATCATCCAGCAACTGTCGAAAAGCCGGCGTACTACCTGGACGAGTTCGTCACCTTCGAGGCACGCCATTCCTTGTCCTCTTTCATCCATTTGTATATCCAAGAGATTATCCGCCAGCAGGTCACCCGCCAGCAAGTAAAAACGTGCGTCTTCATCGTTAATAAAAAACAACATTACAGGGCTCGCGGAAAGCTTATGAAACCACCTGTAATAAGCAGCGTCACGTTTCCAGTAAATATCAGGTATGAAAATATTGCTGTCTTCTATTGCTGTAAATTTTATATCAAGGCAAAACAATAATTTTTCAATTAAATGTGGCTTGTGTTGCAGCGCCATTATAAGTTCCTGTAGCATGGCGATATTACCTTCATAGACCAGGTCAGTTTGTACTGTCATCGAAAGTGTATGGATATTTTCATCTGAAAAACGGTCGAACAATTCGTCGTAGGCTGTTACAAATGGTTCGTTGGTGGGAGCCAGGTAAACAGGTTTTTCATCCTTTGACATAGGGAGATTTTTATGAAAAATAAACGACAAATTAATTGGTATGTTGTGCCGGGGAGGTGGTTCAAAATGCATTTAATTTTTCATAAGCAGCTATGATATTATTTTTACCCCAGATACAGGATCATTGAAAAAAAATACATCTAATAAACTCAGCTTATTAATCGCCGGCTTTTTATTTGCCCTGTTATGGTCATCCGCATCTGCAGCAACCAAGATCGGCCTTCAATCTGCGCAGCCTTTTGTAATTGCGGTTACAAGATTTTCTATTGCAGCCGCAATCATGCTATTCATTTCTCATATTCTGCTTCGTAAACGGTTACCGCAGAAACAAGAGTGGAAACAACTTGTTATTTATGGCCTGCTCAACATCAGTATTTATCTTGGCTTGTACGTTACAGCCATGCAATACATATCTGCAGGACTTGGGTCACTGTCTGTTGCTACCAGCCCGGTTCTAATCAGTCTTATGGCTGCCGCGTGGTTTCGCCAGCCAGTGAAGATGGCAACAATTATAAGTCTATTGTTGTGCACCGCAGGTGTAATAATCGCCGCATATCCGTTGGTAGAAAATAGTTATGCCACGCCAATGGGTATGTGCATTTTATTAACCAGCATGATCTCGTACTCTGCGGCGGCCATTTATTTTTCTAAAAGCAAATGGAGCGATCTTCATATTCTTACCATCAACGGTTGGCAAACGCTTGCGGGAGGTATCATACTCTTACCTGTGCTCTTACTCACGTATCACACGGAGAAAAATGTCTTTGACGTTAGATGGATAGGCTCAGTATTATGGCTGTCAATACCAGTTTCCATTGGCGCCGTATTGTTGTGGTTATACCTGCTGAAAGACAATCCTGTGAAGGCTTCTTTCTGGTTGTTTCTTTGCCCTGTTTCAGGCTTTATCATTGCTGCCATATTACTTGGCGAACCCATCAGCGTGTACACGTTTTTTGGAGTAGCCTTTGTAATTGCAGGCTTGTACCTTGTTCTTAAGAAAAGGGTTTTGTAGAGCAATCGAATATCTTATTATGCGTTTACGTACTTACCGAACCCCCACAAACGTAAGTAGAATTACTTTGTAGTTACAGCTTTTCGGTCTGGGTTCGTCTTCGTAAATTTGGCGTTTTTTAGTTATCCAACATCCATCAACTATGAACAAACTATTGAAGAAAATACTAAAAATAACAGGCATCGTCCTGGTTATATTAATTGCAGCAGCTTTTTTAATCCCGGTTCTGTTTAAAAAACAAATAACTACTCTCGTAAAAAAAGAGATCAACAAGAGCCTTACGGCCAAAGTTGATTTTAAAGATGTAAGCCTTTCGTTATTCCGGCACTTTCCAAAAATATCTATTGCGCTTAAAGACTTATCCGTAGAAGGTACCGGTGAGTTCGCAAAGGATACACTTCTTTCTGCCGGGACATTTGATGCATCAGTAAACCTTATGAGCGCCATAAGAGGAAAAGACATTAAGATATATGGAGTTTTTCTTGAGTCACCAAGGATACATGCCCTCGTGAATCAACAAGGACAAGCCAACTGGAATATCACTAAAGAAAACAATGTCGCAGCGGCAGACACTACAACATCTGCTTTTAAAATGAACCTGGAGAAATACAGTATAAGTAACGGCTATATATATTACAATGATGAAACCAGCAACATGAGCGCAGAGATCAGCGGGCTTAACCATGAAGGTAGCGGCGATTTTACAGAGGATTTATTTATGCTTTCTACCAAAACAAAAGCCAATGCAGCAAGTTTCACTTACGAATCTATTCCATACCTGGTGAATGCTGAAACTGGTATTGAGGCAGTCATATCAATTGATACCAAAACCAGCAAATACACTTTCAGTACTGACGATATTAAAGTGAACAATCTTAAGCTGAATGCTGCAGGCTTTTTCCAGTTAGCCAACGATAGTACTTACAATATGGATATTACTTTTAAAACTCCTTCCAATGATTTTAAGGATATCCTGTCGCTTATACCAGCTGTTTACAAAAAGGATTTTGATAAAATAAAAACGAGTGGCAGTGCTGCCTTTAATGGTTTTGTGAAAGGCACATACAGTCCTCAGCAGTTGCCCGCTTACGATGTAAACCTCGAGATAAAGGATGGACTATTTCAATATCCTGATCTGCCTGCTCTGGTAAAAAATATCCAGATAGCCGCACATCTTTCTAATGTTGACGGGCAGACGGATAATATGGTAGTGGATATCTCCAAAGGACATATTGAGATGGAGAATGAGCCTTTTGATTTTAAACTATTGTTTAAAAGACCCCTCACCAGTAAATATATTGATGCTGTAGTGAAAGGAACGCTTGATCTTGCCAGCGTTTCTAAATTTATCAAGTTAGAACCTGGGACAAAACTTGGCGGACTGGTTTCGGCCGATGCATTTGCCAAAGGCAATATGTCTGCTCTGCAAACCCAGCAGGGAGATTTCAGTGCCGGCGGTTTCCTTAATATAAAAAACCTGTTATATGCCTCGTCCGCTTTTCCGCAACCCCTGCAGAATGGTAATATGAAAATTCAGATTAATAACTCAGGAGGTATTGCAGATAATACATCGGTTAACATTAGTGAAGGGCACATCGAGGTCGGCAAAGATCCGCTTGATTTTACCCTACAGCTTCATCATCCCATGTCTTCTATAGATTTTTCAGGAACAGCGAAAGGAAAATTTACATTAGACAATATCAAACAATTCACGCAATTAGAGGCCGGCACCTCCATCAGCGGCTTATTTAATGCAGATCTTTCATTTGACGGGAATAAGACCGCAATCGACAAAAAGGAATTTGATAAAATTATGCTGAGCGGAACAGCCGGCCTCAACAATTTAAAATATATTTCAAAAGAGTTGCCAACGGGCATCACGATTGCCACCACACAACTCGCCTTTAACCCAAAAAATGTAACACTGAGCAAACTGGAGGGAAACTATCTTCATACCAATTTTTCAGCAACCGGAGTATTAGATAACCTAATCGGATATGCGATGGAGCAGCAACCTTTATATGGGAGCCTCTCGGTAAACGCCGATAAAATGAATTTGAATGAATGGATGGGAACTATGGAAGAGACACCAACAGACACTGCGACATCATCCGCGCCTTTTGAAGTACCATCCGGGATTGACTTTACGATAAACGCGAAAGCAAGCGAAGTGACCTACGATAAAGTAAATTATAACAACGTAAATGGTATCCTGATCCTAAAAGACCAAACCGTGACGCTGCAAGATGTAAAAACAGAAGCCCTTGGCGGTGCCATTGCATTCAATGCATATTATTCAACAAAAGCAGATAAGAAAAATCCGGGTATTGCTTTAAGTTATGATGTAAAAGATGTGAGCATACAGAAAGCGTTTCTTGCATTTAATACTATTCAGAAAATAATGCCCATTGCACAGTTCCTCACGGGAACGGTCAGTTCTAAACTCGCCATGAATGGCAAACTAAAAAGTACCATGATGCCTGATCTAAGCACCCTTATTGGTAATGGGAACTTCCTCCTCACCGCAGCTTCTCTTCAAAATTTTGCACCACTTGATAAGATCGCTTCCACGTTGCAAATAGATGAAATGAAATCAATGACTTTGAAGGATGTAAAAACCTATATAGAGTTCGCAAACGGCACCGTATTAGTAAAACCATTCAATGTAAAAGTAAAAGATATAGATATGCAGGTGGCAGGCACGCATGGGTTTGATAAAACTATTGATTATATCGTGGAAATGAAAGTGCCAAGGAAGTACCTTGGCAGCGCCGGAAACAATTTGATCAATAACCTTACTGCCCAGGCGAGCAGTCGCGGCCTCGAAATAAAACCTTCGGAAACTGTGAACCTTAACCTTAGGCTTGGCGGTACGCTTACCAGCCCTTCTATTAAAACGGACCTGAAAGAAACCGCAGGTGATGCCGTAAAGGAAATGCAGCAACAAGTCACTGACTTTGCAAAAGCCAAAGCAGACACCCTCAAACAAACGGTCAAGGACACACTAAATTCTATAAAGAAGGAAGCTGTAAATGGTTTGAAAGAAAATATCAAAAGCCAGATTTTTGGAAACAAGGATTCGACAACAACCACTGGCCCCGACAGCACTAAAAGCAAAACAGAACAAAAACTTAAGAACACACTCAATGGCCTGTTCAATAAAAAGAAAAAAGCAGCAGATCAATAGTCTACATTATACCGATCAACTGCTATCGTTTACTTAATTCTTCATCA
>JBDTVF010000084.1:0-11973 GCA_040007325.1 Ginsengibacter sp.
GGAATCTTTATCATTGTTCTTCAGACCGATAGCAGCGCTTTTATCAACCGGTGTTTTATCATCACCATTTTTTACCAATACTTTTTCTATATTATTTGGCAAAAAAGAAATAAGCAGGAATATAATTATCACACACGCCGCCGCGATATAATACCATACCGGCTTTATAAACGCCTTCTTTTTATTTTCCTTCACCCGGAGTTTATTCCAGGCAGCATCCTTATTAAATATCTCACCAGGCAAGTTCTCTAATGCATCGAGTTTGCTTTGCCAGTTGAGATCTTCATTTCGATTGTCGATGTTCATATTCACTATCGTTTTGTAATAACATTTTTTGCAATAGTAATTTTCCCTTGCTTAGCTGAGATTTGGAAGTGCCTTCCGCAATTCCAAGCAACGTGGCTATTTCCCGGTGTGGCATTCCTTCTACTACATACAGGTTAAAAACAGTTCTGTAGCCAACCGGCAATTGTATGATCAGGTTAAAAATCTCTGCCGCCGATAAATTATTTAAAGCCTCTTCTGGTAATGAAATGTCGTCCGCCTCTGCCTCTGTTACAATGTTGAATACATTTTTTTTACGCAAAAACATAAGGCATTCATTTATCATGATTCTTTTTAACCAGGCATGTAAGGCCGCATCGCCGTGGTAAATAAAAGAGGATAAATTTTTAAAGAACTTATAAAACCCATCCAGCAATAATTCTTCTGAATCCTCGGTGTTCTTAACATACCTTCTGCATATCATCAGCATTCTATCTGACCATTGGTCAAATAAATATTTTTGCGCTGCTGCGCCGCCCCTTTTTGCCTCCCTGATTAATTCTGAAGTATCCATGTAGAAATTTCCGATATAGTTCTTCTTTCTAAAATAGTAAATGCAGGTGAAAGAAAAAGAGTTGCCTGAAGGCATTAAATATTTTCACCCTTAATAAAAAAGCCATCCTTGTGCAGATGGCTTGTCAAAAATATTTTCAAGGACAATTATGCGGCACTTAATTCCGCAATTTTTGCCCTTATCTTTTCTTCAAGTTCCTTCGAAAGATCGGGGTTGTCGACCAGCAGCTGTTTAACGGCATCGCGTCCCTGGCCAAGTTTGGTCGTATCGTAGCTAAACCAGCTTCCGCTTTTCTGAACTATTCCCAGTTCTACGCCCATATCTATTATTTCACCTGTCTTTGAAATACCATGTCCAAAAATGATATCGAATTCAGCAATACGAAAGGGAGGCGCCACTTTATTCTTAACCACTTTTACTTTTACCCTGTTGCCTATGGATTCATCCCCATCTTTAATTTGCGCCATACGCCTTATGTCAAGCCTTACAGATGCATAAAATTTCAGTGCATTTCCACCGGTTGTCGTTTCGGGATTACCAAACATGACACCTATTTTATCCCTAAGCTGGTTGATGAATATGCAACAGCAGTTTGTTTTGCTTATTGTGGCAGTAAGTTTTCTCATAGCCTGGCTCATGAGCCTTGCCTGTAAACCCATTTTACTATCACCCATTTCACCTTCAAGTTCACCTTTGGGAACAAGCGCCGCAACTGAGTCTATAACTACAACATCCAGTGCCCCGGAAAGAATCAGGCGGTCGGCAATTTCCAGGCCCTGCTCACCATAATCCGGCTGGCTTACCAGCAGGTTGTCAACGTCAACGCCAAGCCTGCGTGCATAAGCGCTGTCAAAAGCATGCTCGGCATCTATGATTGCACACATCCCTCCTTTTTTCTGGGCCTCGGCAATTACGTGAATGGCGAGTGTTGTCTTCCCTGATGACTCAGGTCCGTATATTTCAACAACTCTTCCCTTAGGCAATCCTCCAATACCGAGAGCAACATCAAGACCGATCGATCCGGTTGATATAACCGCTTGTGGTTCCTGGGACCGTTCGTTCATCATCATTACGCTCCCTTTTCCAAAATCCTTATCAATCTTGTCTATTGTGAGTTTAAGCGCCTTTAATTTCTCTGCATTTTTCTCAGCCGTTTTTTCGGAGGTCTTTTCTGTAGTTGCCATAATAATGTTTGTATAATTGCTAATTCGTGTAAAGTTATGAGAAGCGTAAAGATAGATATTATTAGTTATCAACACTAATATCTTTAGTAATTTATAATAGTTTTTTGGTGTCGATCTTAATCGGGACAGCAATTCCAAAATCCATTGAACCGCTGGAATTTTATTATGTTTGTTTTTAAATTTTAAAGGCATGAAAAAGATCTTTTTAATAGTGCTGGTTTTTATTTCATCTTTTACATATGCGCAGGTAAAGCCGGCGGCAAAAGGTAGCGTATATGGTTCTCAGGTTAGCAACAGCAATGCGATAACCGCACAAGAACTGGAGAAAAAACTTAACCAGGAAAGCGAGTTTACGGGTAACCTCCAGGGCAAAGTGGTGAGTGTATGCCAGGAAAAAGGCTGCTGGATGAAAATCGCGAAAGCCGATGGCGAAACCATTATGATACGCTTTAAAGACTATAAGTTTTTTGTTCCAAAAAATATCGATGGGAAAGAAGTTGTGCTTAGCGGTGTAGCAAAAAAATCTGTCACCTCAGTCGAAACGCTAAAGCATTATGCAAAGGATGCAGGTAAGCCGGATGACGAAATTGCAAAAATAACGGAGCCAAAAAATGAAATTGTTTTTACCGCTTCAGGTCTTCGTGTTTTGTAAATTTCAATTTTGGAAAAGAAATGGTTCAGGTCAAAGAGTAACATGAATAATGGCACCAAATTTTCATTCTATTAATTTTCCCACATTCTTTAACTTTTAAAACTAATAAATATGCAATGGTCTGGTAGAAGAGAAAGCTCTAACGTTGATGACCGCAGAGGTATCACAGGAGGCCACGTTGCCGTAGGCGGGGGATTAATCGGTGTCATATTCCTTCTTGCAAAATTTTTTCTAGGAGGAGGTGATGTAAATGACCTGCAGCAGGCTTTTCCGCAAGGTCAACAGCAAGAGATGACGGCTGAACAAAAAGCTGCAGATGATAAAGAAGCTTCTTTTGTAAAAGTCGTTCTTGCAGATACAGAGGATGTTTGGACCAAGATTTTTGGTGACATGGGGCGCACCTACAGCGAGCCCACTTTGGTGCTGTTCCGGGACGCTACTTCCTCAGGTTGTGGAGGTGCCAGTTCAGCCTCCGGACCTTTTTATTGCCCGGCGGATCACGATGTATATATTGATCTTTCGTTTGCCCAGGAATTGAAAGAAAGATTTAATGCCTCCGGAGACTTTGCAATGGCTTATGTAATCGCCCATGAAGTTGGCCATCACGTCCAGTACTTGCTTGGTACTACACAAAAAATGGATCGCATCAGGCAGCAGGTAAGTGATGGAGAATACAACAAGTATTCGGTTCGGCTGGAACTACAGGCAGATTTTTATGCGGGAGTGTGGGCGCATTATGATCAAAAAATGAAAAATGTAATAAACCCTAATGATATTGACGAAGCATTGAGCGCGGCTAATGCGATTGGTGATGACCGGCTACAACGTGAAGCACAGGGACATGTAACACCGGACGCATTCACACATGGCACATCAGCTCAAAGGATGTATTGGTTTAAAAAAGGCTACGATACAGGTGATCTTAACCAGGGAGATACTTTTGCTGCCGGTGCTTTGTAGGTTAGAATTTTAGTTGCTAAAATTTTCTAGAAAATTTCTTCCAGTTCTTTTAAGTGACAGATTGTGTAGGTGGGCTTTAGGTGACATTTAGCGCCTATATGATTTACAAATATCGTGTCCATGCCTGCGTTGGTTGCTCCCTGTATATCGGCGTCAAGGTTATCACCTATCATGATGCATTCCTCAATAATAGCATCAGTTTTATTTAATGCATACTCAAAAATCTCCTTCTTTGGTTTAACCGAATTTGAGATCTCTGAAGTAATGACATGCTTGAAGTATTTTGAAAGATTGGAGTTATTTAATTTACTCCATTGGGTTTTTTCAAACCCATTTGTAATGATGTGGATTTGATAATTTTTTTGAGTAAGGTAATCGAGTATTTCAAAAGTATATTCAAAAACCTTCTTTTTGGTTGGAAGTATTTCCAGGAAATGCGCACTCATCTGTTTTGCTAATCCTTCGTCTGCTATCTTAAAATCGAGCAATGTGCGCCACATTCGTTTCCATTTTAGGTCTTCGCTGCTTACATAACCTTTTTGATACCTGTCCCAAAGTATGTGGTTATGTTTTGAATACGTGTCGTAGAACTCTTCAAAGTGCATGATCATTTTACGGTCCAGTTCAAACGTTTTATATAGCTCACCAAGTGATTCCTTTGCGTTTGATTCAAAGTCCCAAAGAGTGTGATCGAGATCGAAAAAAAGGTGCCGGTATTTTGAAGAAGGTTCTATCATTAAAGACTTTTTCGGGGAGTTGTTTTTTTCATTTGAACGCACAACAATTCCGTCGCTAAACGCTTCATTCAGATTTAAAATTTTAGATTTGTTCTCCAACTGGGATTTATTCGTTCAACGAAATACCGCTAATGAATATTGTAGTAACGGGCGCTAGCAAAGGTATTGGAAAAGCAATTGCCGAAAAATTTGCAGTCGCAGGTAACCATTTATTTATATCCTCACGCAGCGAAAAAGATCTTTCAGAATTGTCGAAATATATCATGCGAAGAAACGAAGGTGTTTCCGTGAGCTATTTTGCTTCAGATCTTTCAAAAAAGGTGGGTGTTACCGCTTTTGGAAATTGGCTGTTAAAGCGGCACGTCAATATTGATATTTTGGTGAACAATGCGGGTCTGTTTATTCCGGGCAATGTATACGATGAAGAAGAAGGCACGCTGGAAAAGATGATCGAAGTGAATCTTTATAGTGCTTATCATCTTACACGAATGTTGCTTCCGTCAATGATGAAAATTAAGAATGGCCATATATTCAATATATGTTCCATCGCTTCTTTACAGGCTTATAATAATGGAGGTGCATATAGCATTAGTAAATTTGCCTTAATGGGATTTAGTAAGAATTTAAGGGAGGAAATGAAACCATACAATATTAAGGTTACGGCAGTGTACCCCGGGGCGGTCTATACATCTTCATGGGAAGGCAGCGGTGTAAATCCCGGTCGTATACTGGAAGTAAATGATATTGCTGAACTGGTTGTTGCAACATCAAAGTTATCGCCGCAGGCTTGTGTAGAAGATCTTGTGATAAGGCCCCAGGCAGGAGATATGCCTTGAACGACCCTTGCTTTTAAAAATTTTTTAACAGCGGCTTGTTTTTATCAAACCGCATTCCTTTCAATTTAGGAGTAAATTTGTAGTACAACCTTTTTATGGAATAGATGATGAAACTTTTACAAACCAACCTTACCAATTTTTTCTTTTCCTTGTTTTTTCTTGGAGGTATTTGTCTAAGTAATTCTTCCTTTGGGCAAATTAAATTTTCAACTGTATGCCCGAATAATACCATTGGAAAAGATGATTATTTACAAGTCCAATTCCAGGTTGAGAACGCTGATAATGTCGAAACCATCATTCCGCCATCTTTCAAAAATTTCGACGTAATAAGTGGCCCTAATCAACAAAGCAGTATAAGTATAGTAAATGGCAAAAGGGATCAATCCATTGCTATTGGTTTTTATCTTAAACCTAAGGGCCCCGGAAAATATGTGATAGGGCCGGCCACAGCACGGGCTGATGGGAAAGATTATCACACAGCGCCGTTAACTGTTCAGGTTACTAATGTTCCATCGTCAAATTCATCTGCTTCTTCAAACCAGGGAAATATTTCGTTATCTCCTTTTGGCAATATGACTTTCGACTTTCCGTCACAGCCAACCGTTCATCGTTTTGATGATTATATTTTAAAACCAGGTGAAAATGTAAATGATAAGGTTCAGAAAAATCTTTTCATGAAGCTGGACGTAAGTAAACCTACCTGCTATATTGGGCAGCCAATTGTCGCTTCTTATAAGCTTTATACAAGATTGCGTTCGGAGTCTGTTGTTACAAGTGCTCCTTCGTTTAATGGATTTTCAGTAAGCGACATTGAGATGGGAAATAATAATGCTGTAAAAGTTGAAAAATATAACGGACGTGAATACAATGTATATACACTTCGCAAAGTTCAGCTTTATCCGCTTCAGTCCGGCATTATTACCTTAGACCCTGTGGTTGTAGATAATACGGTTACATTCTTAAGATCTGATTATGCAGGTACGCAAAAAGGCGATTTATTTTTCGATATGCTCCAGGATTTTGCCAATTCTTCTTCTCCTGAAAACTCTGTTGTTCAAGAACACGCCACTTTGAAAAGTAAGCCTGTAGAAATTACCGTAAAGCCTTTGCCGGAGGAAAATAAGCCCCAGGATTTCAAAGGTGCCGTTGGTAACTTTAAGATCACTGCCTCTCTCGATAAAAAAAATATAACTACAGACGATGCAGGTAACCTGAAAATAAACCTGGCTGGGGAAGGAAATATTCATTTGGTGAATGCGCCAAAGATTACCTGGCCCAATGGTGTAGATGGATATGAAGCAAAGGTGACGGATGATATTGATAAGTTTTCCGTTCCTATGCACGGGGGTAAAACATTCACTTATCCGTTCACGGTTTCAAAGGCCGGCAATTATACAATTCCATCCGTATCATTTTCTTATTTTGATCCTGCATCAGAAAAATATCAAACGCTCCAAACGCAACCACTTACTGTGGCGGTTACACATGGTAAAGGTGCTATACAGGGAACAATTGTGAAAAATGATAAGAAGCAGGAAGAAGATTCCGAAGCCGGAGTTTGGCAGCAATACAAGGTTTATATTATTTCAGGTTTTTCACTTCTTGCTGCTTTTGTATTGCTGGCCGTAAGAAAAAACACGACTGAAAAAAAGAAACAGGAATTATTAAAAACAAAGGCCATTGAAGAAGAAAATCCAGCGGCAAAGAAAGAACACAAATATGAGTTCGTGATTCCTGAAAACCCTTTAATGAAAGCACACGCGAAGCTAGTTGAGGGTAATGAAACGGGATTTTATAAAGTTCTCGACGCTTCAATAAAAAATTATTTAGTGGCAAAACTTAAAGTGCCTCGTGAAGAACTTACGAAGAGGAGATTAACAGAAGAGTTGGACAAATGCAATGTGGGCCTTGGCACCTCGCTTATGCTTTCTTCATTGCTTGATGAAATAGAGCTGAATGTTTATGCTCCTCCAACAAATTCAAACCATTTGCAAATGGTTTATGAAAAGGCGTCCCAGGTAGTTGCCTTGCTCGATAAGCAATGCGTTGCAGCAGTGGTTTAGTTATCGGTAAATTTATAACCAAGCCCCCGCACTGAATGAAAGTATTGTGGATTCCGGCTGTCTTTCTCAAAATATTTCCTGAAGCTTAGAATGAAATTGTCAATCGTCCTGGTAGTAGGATAAACATTGTAACCCCATACTGCCTGTAATATTTTTTCACGGGTTACCACTTCATTTTTATTTTCAATGAGCAGTTTGAGGAGCATTGCTTCTTTTTTCGTTAGCGCAATTTTATCGCCTATTATAGTAGTACATTCAAGCGATTTGAAATTGATATTGTTCTCCCCAAAAATGTATTCTTCCGCAACAGCCTCCCTTGAAATTCTTTTACTCTTATTTATGAGTTTCCTCACGCGTATCAATAACTCTTCAAGATCAAATGGCTTTGTGAGATAATCGTCGGCTCCTTTTTTCAGTCCCAATACACGATCGCCACTGTTGTTTTTTGCGCTTAAGATTAATATAGGTATTTCACTATTGCTCAATCTTATATTTTCGCACACAGTTATTCCGTCAATTTCCGGCAACATTACATCGAGAATAATAAGGTCGAAATATTCATTTCGTACGGCCTCAAGAGCGGCAGCACCATCATACGCCGATGTGACTTCATAACCTTCCATTTCAAAATTTAGCCTAAGCGCATCCTGCAGGTGTTCTTCGTCTTCCACAAGAAGGATTGAAAATTGTTTCTGTTGCATATATAAAATATTAAAGGGATTAATTTTTTAGCACAGGAAAATTAATTTCAAAAATGCTTCCACGAGGTAGGTTGTCTGCAACACTTATGTCTCCTTTATGTTGTTCAATAATTTTTTTTGTAAGATAGAGTCCGAGTCCGGTGCCTTTGATTTGCCGGCTCGTACCCCGAAAAAATTTATCAAAAACCTTAACCTTTTCTACCGGCAAAATGCCCGGCCCTTCATCAATGATCTGCAACTTCACAAAAGTTTCTGACTGATCAACACGCAGCAAAACTATGTCGTCTTTGTTTGAATATTTTATTGCATTATCTAAAAGATTGTTAACTGATAGCTGGAGTAAGATTTTGTCGCCCGAAATAAATGCATGCTCTGGCAACCGGGTTTCAATCTTTCTATTTGGATAACGCCTTATGAAGTCCTGGGCACAGTCACGTCCAAGCTCTGTAAGGTCTATTTGCTCCCGTACAATCTTGGAGCCACCCGCCTCAATCTGGCTTGTAAGAAGCATGTTATTGCAAAGTGCGTTAAGCCTGTCCGCTTCCTGTATAGTTGACTTTATAAGCATCTGCTGTTTTTCCGGATTGAGCATTCGCTTTTGCAGCGTTTCAAGATTGAGTTTGGTAACAGCAATGGGTGTTTTGAGCTCGTGGGTAATCGCCATCATAAAATGCTGCAATTGCTGCGACTGATTTAATTGCTTATTTATGGCTCTGAAAACTAATACCGCCCCCGCTACTATCAGCAAAAAGAAAGTTATTCCCTCACCGAGATATTGGGCTGTCTTCCTGTTTGAAGATTCTTTTATCATGCGTTCTTTCAAATCATGATTTTCATCATCGACATCTATCATGTCTAGTCGATAACGGGAAAGAGCCCTATTTTGAGTATTAAGTGCGATGAACCAAAACACTAGTGCAGCAATAATGTAGGTGAGTAAAAACCAATACAAGATATAAATAGTTCTTAGCCGCTTTATTTTGAGCTTGTTTAAGAGCGACGCGACTGCCATATGATTTATAATTTAGATGGCTGAAGGGGAGTTGACCTTATCGTTCAAGGTCCACTTTTTCAACCCTTATTCCTACATTAAGAATATCATCAAGAGGATTTTGCCGCATTATCTGCGAAACGGTAAATGTATAGTCGCCGGCTTTGGCGAAAGCAATAGGCCCCTGGCTTATATTTTTTCTTACTTCATAAATATCATCTGTGCCTGGGCCTTCCCATCCTTTAGCATCCGTAGCAAGAAGGAGATTTATATTTTGGTAACGAATAGAGTCACCGGGAAATTTACTCCCAAGGCGAAGCCAAATATTACTGTAATCGTAGGAATCGGTATGCCGCAAAACAATATATAGATTGTATAAAGAAGAAGTATCTGTAATCTGAAATGTAAAGGAAGGTGCGTTGTTATAGAACCATTGCCTCGATGGAATTTGAGCAGTTTTCTCAAATTGATCAATCTTAATGCATGATGCGCTAAGGAGAGTAAGCAGCGCTATCGGAAAAAATTTTTTCAAATACTTTTTTGGCAAAACTAATTTGTTTTCCTTTTGGTAATACGCAAGATTTTATCAGAGGACGTTAAAGATTTGCTCCTTTGCTTTTTCAAGGTCATCTTTCATTAACACAACGCATTTTTGAATATCGGCGTCATACGCTTTGGAGCCGGTAGTATTTATTTCTCTTCCTATTTCCTGTATGATAAAAGATAATTTCTTTCCTTTCGCCTCATCATTCTCATCCATAATACTCAGAAAATATTCGCAATGATTTTTTAGTCGAACCTGCTCTTCCCTGATGTCAATTTTTTCAATGTAGTATATAAGTTCCTGCTCCATCCTATTAGAATCATAATTTTCTTTACCTACATTTTCCTCGAGCAATTGGATCAACTCAGCTTTCATTCTTTGTTTTCGCTTCGGCTCCAGTTTCAAAATTTCTTCTTCTTGTAAATTGATATTTTTTATACGAAGTCGTAATTCTTTGTCAAGTGATTTACCTTCTTCACTGCGATGATAGTTCAGTTCGCCTATTGCCTCATCGAGTACTTTTTTTAATTCCGGCCATTCACTCTCTTCGAGAATTTCGTTGCTTGGTGATACAACCTCAGGTAATCTAAGCAAAGCACTTAATACAGAGTTCGTATCAATGTTGAGCTCGGTAGCCAGCACGCTTATTTGTTTATAATAGGCTTTTATAAGATCGGTATTTATTACGACCGGTTTTGCTGAACCATTTTGTTTTATCACGATCAGGCACTCAACGGTACCACGGAGAAGTTTTTCCTGCAACAGGTTTCTTATGTCAAATTCGTAGGGTTTTAATAAGGCAGGAATCTTTAAATTAATCTCAAGTTGTTTTCCATTAAGAGATTTTATTTCGACTAAAAAGGTTTTATCATTTACTGTTTTTTCTGCACGTCCAAAACCTGTCATTGATTTTAACATAGTCAATTGTCTTTTTTAATGTGAAGCAAGTTATACATTTCTTTCTGAGATAGTATTTTCATTTCCCCGGGCTCCAATTGGTCCACATTAATTCTTCCGATGCGATATCGAATAAGCCTAAGTGTAGGAAATCCAACGGCGGCAGTCATCTTTCTTACCTGCCTGTTTTTTCCTTCTGTTAAAACCATTTTGATCCAGCTAACGGGAATATCTTTTCTTTCACGTATCGGTGGAAACCGCGCTGCTACTATCGGAGGTGTTTCAAATATTTTTGCATGAATGCATTTTGCAAAATGATCTTTTCCATTCACAGCGATGTGCACACCTTGTAATAGTTTATCAATCGCAACTGGCGTCATAATGTTTTCAACCTGCACCCAATATTCTCTCTCGTGCGCATTAGCAGGATGTAAAAGAGAATGATTGAGTTTTTTATCATTGGTTAAAATAAGCAGGCCTTCGCTATCGTAATCGAGACGGCCAACAGGGTATACATCACCGGGTACGTCAAAAAAATCTTTCAATGTTTTTTTGCTTTCCTGCGAAGTGAATTGCGAAAGAACATTGAACGGCTTATGAATAATGAAGTATTTATTCAATGAAATTTTTTTCTAAAGAGTGTTATAATTTTTGGAAGCGATGGTAAAAATAATAAAGCCCGTCGTTTTTGTTGCACGGGCTTTGTTATATTGATGGGTTAGTAAGTACAGGAAAAAAAATTTCCTACACAATATTAAAAATAAATTCTCCTAACAAGAAAATTTTTAGGGATTATTTTATCAACATTCTAAAAGGGGTTGTGGATAAGACCAACGATTTTTGCCCGGCAATTTTTATGTGTCTGATGCATGGTTTTGGAAAATGAAAAATTAATGATGAACAAATTTTTTTGACATGCTCATGAAAGCCGCATCACGTAAGAGTTTAGAGTTATAAAAATTCTTTTCCATTTTTTTGGTGTTAGCAAGTGAACATCATAAAATCTTTTTGTTACACATTTCAGTGAAGCCAATTTTTCATTCCCATGACCAAAAAAATTTATAATTTTTTTTACTCATTTATGGCAACTGTTGAGCCGGAAGTTACAAAATGCAAACTTCTATCTTTGACCAATAAATAAATTTTATGAAATTTCCTTCCCCGGTTTCAGCACAATGGATATCTGAATTTATCAATGCTGATGTTGCCGGTAATAAAAATTCTTTCGCAACCGGTATAAATGAAATTCACAAAGTGACAGAAGGTGATATTGTATTTGTTGATCATCCAAAATATTACGACACCTGCATAAACAGCGATGCCACATTCATTATCATAAACAAGAAAACCGCAGTGCCTCAAGGCAAGACGCTCTTCATAACTGATGAACCATTCGAAGCATATTCAAAAATTGTAAAACACTTCCGGCCGTTTTCACCATCAGAAAAAATGATAAGCGATAGCGCTGCAATTGGCAGGAACACTTTTGTTATGCCGAATGTTTTTTTAGGTAACCAAGTGACTATTGGAGACAACTGCATTATTCACCCCAACGTTTCCATTTATGATT
>JBDTVF010000085.1:0-11896 GCA_040007325.1 Ginsengibacter sp.
TAACCTACCAGATCGTATCAGAAAAAGAAGCTGATCTTAAACTGAAAAAAATATCGGCATCTTCTCCTATCGGTCATGGTTTATTGGGAAAAGCAGTTGGGGAAATTGCGGAAATTAAAATTCCTGCTGGCACCATCAAATTTAAAATTGAGGAGATTACTGCTTAGCGAATAAACTTCGCATTGTCTTGTAGTCGATTGCAAATACTTTCAAAAACGCATAAAACTTTTTCAATGACTATTTTTTCCAGGATTATTGCAGGTGAAATTCCTTCATACAAAATTGCCGAAGATGAAAAGTTTTTTGCTTTTCTGGATATAAACCCACTCGTAGAGGGACACACACTTGTAATACCAAGGCTCGAGATAGATAAGTTTTTTGACGTGCCGGATGATTATCTTGAGGAGATCTTTTTATTTGCCAAGCCTATTGCAAAAGCTATCGAAAAATCGTTTAACTGTAATCGTTGTGGACTAAGTGTAGTAGGTATTGAGGTGCCTCACGCACACATGCATTTGATTCCTATCAACAATGCCGACGATCTTAATTTTACGCGAAAAAAACTTACGCTGTCACCTGCTGAAATGAAAGCGGCACAGGATAAGATTTTGAATGCAATTAAAATATAAGATAACAGGAAAAAAGTTATTAATGCCAACAATATTACTTCTTAACGGCTTTAGATTCTTCTTTTATAGCAACGAAAATAATGAACCAATACATGTGCATGTTGCAAAGGGAAATGCTTACGGAAAAATTTGGCTCGAGCCTTCTATAACTTTTGTATATTTAATTGGGTTTAACAATAATGAAACAAAAGAAATTAATAACATAGTCTCTGATTATTTGGATCAATTCAAAATAAGATGGCATGAATACTTTAATAAATAATTTTGATGCAATTGAAAAATTAATCCATCAGGAGGGTTTAAAAATATTAACTGTTGATTTTCATCCCGAGTTAGATGTAATGCTAATAATTTTAAATACAAAGGCGGTTTTACGTCAACCTTTGTCCTCTTATCCGCGTTTGTTCTCTTGCGATAAAACTGCGTTGTTGAATTACGAATTAATATCAAACGGAACAGGAATTCACTGGCCTTTAATAGATGAAGATTTAAGCTTAAAAGGGTTTTTGCAAGATGAATTAAGGAATGTGGTAAGTATAAAGAACACTGCGGCAGCATAAATTGTCTATTTGCAAAGACTATTGAGAAATCATTTAGCTTAATCGTTGCCGACTAAGTATAATAGGTATTGAGGTGCCTCACACACACATTCATCTGGTTCCCATCAACAATGCCGATGATCTTAATTTTACCCGAAAAAAACTTACGCTGTCACCTGCTGAAATGAAAGCGGCACAGGATAAGATCTTAAATAATATGGCTGTTTAGATTCGGCCCTTCGTAAAAGATTACTTAATCCTTCCCGGGTTTTGTACCAAAAATTCTTTCCATCCACTTAGCTTTTTGTCAGATGCACCGGGCATCCCGCTTCCCTGGAAGTGATGACATACTGCGACTGCAAGTGCGTCTGTAGCATCAAAATATTTAGGATTTTCGTCGAAGCTTAAAATGCGCTGCAACATTTTCAATACCTGTAGTTTATCGGCATTTCCATTGCCTGTTATTGATTGCTTTATTTTTCGCGGGGAGTATTCTGTAACCGGCACCCCGGATTGCATAGCTGCCGCTATGGCCACGCCCTGGGCTCTTCCAAGCTTAAGCATACTTTGTACATTCTTTCCAAAAAAAGGTGCTTCAATAGCAAGTTCGTGCGCATTGTATACTCTCACAAGCTCGCATACTTTTGCATGGATAATCTGTAAACGCTGGTAAGCATTTTTGTTAGAAGACAATTTAATCACATCCATCATTATCAATGATACACCGTTGCCGGATACGCTTATTAAACCAAAGCCCATGACTAACGAACCGGGGTCGATGCCTAAAATGATTTTTGAATTTGTATGCAATTGAAGGTTATTTTTGATTCATCCAAAATGAATGAAACGGCAGATGTAAATATAGAATGATGTATACCTGGTGTCAAGCTTCATGATCCGTATCAACAAAAATATCAAAATATTAGTCAAGTATATTATTGCGCCGCTGCTTGGTTTATGGCTCTTCTATTCTTTGTATAAGCAAATAAAAGAACAACCCAATCTTCGTCAATCCATCGATCTCATTAAGCAGGCGCCATTCGGCGAAGGCGCCTTTAAGTTTTGGACTGTAATAGCATTTGTCTTTGTGAACTGGGGCTTGGAAGCAAGAAAATGGCAACTACTTTTAAAGCCTGTACAGCGAATAAATTTTATTACAGCCTTCAAATCTGTTTTGAGTGGAATTACGCTTTCTATAAATACGCCGAATCGTATGGGAGAGTATGGCGGCCGTATTTTGTACTTAAAAGAAGGTAACAGGATTAAGGCAATCTCATTGTCGATTGCAGGCAGCATTAGTCAGTTGATCACAACACTGGTAATGGGATGTATAGGACTTATATACATTATTTATTTTCAAAATTTTGAAGAAACCTCTATAATGGGCCTTTCATTTTTCTGGTTAAAAACATTGCTGTTACTTTCCGTATGTGGAGCCCTGATTTTGTTGCTCTTTTACTTTCGGTTATCGTGGCTTACGAAGCTGATAGAGAAAATTCCTGCTGTGAACCGCTATGTTCAATACATTAGTGTGCTTGAAGATTTCACTCCCAATTTATTGTTAAGGTTACTTTATCTTTCCTTCTTTCGGTACATTGTTTTCGTCATTCAATATATCTTTCTGCTCCAGGTGCTGCATGTAGAGATTCCCTGGATTGCTGCATTTTGGATAATAAGCATTTTATTCCTTGTATTGGCTATAGTGCCTTCATTCGCAATCGCCGATCTTGGAATCAGGGGTAAATTCAGCACAGAGCTTTTGAGTTTTTACAGCACAAACGTCGTTGGTATTATCGGTACAACGTTTGGTATATGGTTCATCAACTTGTTTATACCTGCGCTATTGGGAAGCCTGTTTATATTGAGCATTAAAATTTTTAAAGATTAACTAATAGAGTTTGAAAACAATTACGACCATTCTTATTTTATTCTTTGCATTCACAACAAAAGCGGGCGATGAATTTTGCGGTATTCGAAACAGTGCGTTTAATGCCGGGGAAGAGGTTGTAATGCGTGTGTATTATACTACCCTGGGTATGTATGTCGCGGCCGGAGAGGCAAGATTTACCACGAGCCTTGATAAATATAATGGGAAGGTTGTATACCACTGTACCGGCACCGGATCGTCTTACTCTTTCTTTGATAATTTTTATAAAGTGCGTGATAAGTATGAAACTTATATAGACACAGCTACGATGTTGCCTGTAAAATTTATTCGTAATGTGGATGAAGGTGGCTATAAAATTTATAATAATGTTACGTTCAATCATAATGCAGGAACCGCAGTAAGCACTAATGGCGTTTTTAAAATTTCGTCCTGCATCCAGGATGTAATAAGCTCTACTTATTATGCCCGTAATATCAATTTCAATAAGTACAAGCCGGGAGATAAAATTCCATTTGATATGTTTTTGGATGATGAAATATATCATCTCTATTTGAAGTATGAAGGCAAGGAAACTGTTAAAACCAAGTATGGAAAATTCCGCGCAATAAAGTTTAAACCGCTCCTCATTAAGGGAACTATTTTTGAAGGCGGTGAAAAAATGAATGTGTGGGTAAGCGATGACGACAATCATCTTTTGCTAAGAGCGGAAAGCCCTATATCTGTTGGCACTATCAAAGTGGATATGATGGGTTATAAAAATCTCCGCTATCCTCTCAAGTCTTTAATAAGCTTCAGATAAAATCCGCTCCTAAATTTCACTCAACAAAAAATTGTCCTTGCTTCGGACCCCCTTTTCCGTTAGCTGAAGGTTGCAACATTCAATAGTGGGATCGTGTTCAAAAAAAAGTATAAAGTCCTCCCGTTGTGCTTCTGTAAGAAATGACTTTTTTTCCTTTAAAGTTTCTAGCGGACGGGTATCATAAGCCATCACATAAGGAACAGGGATGTGAGCAACGGATGGAAGAAGATCCGCCATATAAATAATCGTTTTGCCCTTATAAGTTAATTGAGGCAACATCATTGATTCAGTATGACCGCTGACAAAACGAATATTAAAGCCGGGCATAAATTCAATTCCTTCTTTTACCTCAATAAATTTCAGCTTCCCGCTCTCTTGTATCGGTAAAATATTTTCTTTTAGAAAACTTGCTTTCTCACGATCATTAGGATTTGTCGCCCATTGCCAGTGCCTTTCGTTACTCCAATAAGTTGCATTTTTAAAAGCAGGCAGTAAGGCGTTATCACCTGATCTTTCGATAGATCCTCCGCAATGATCGAAGTGAAGATGTGTTAGAAATACATCGGTGATATCATCTTTTGTGAATCCATATTTCGCAATTGACTTGTCCAAAGTATCATCTCCATTCAGGTAATAATGGCTGAAGAATTTTTCATCCTGTTTATTTCCCATGCCGTTATCAACAAGTATTAAGCGATTGCCTTCCTCTACAAGGAGGCAGCGCATAGCCCAATTGCAAAGATTTTTTTCATCAGGCACATTCAACTTTTGCCACATACTTTTTGGAACAACACCAAACATAGCACCACCATCAAGTTTGAAATATCCTGCGTTAATTGAATACAGTTTCATTGGTCCTCTCTTTATTTTGGCTATGTAATGCAGAAATTAATCCAATTACTCCTATTGTGAAAAAAACAACAAGTGAAAGAATAGAATTGCGCATATTACCGGTGAATTCTTCAATAATACCAAATGCAGATAATCCTATAACGATAGCTATCTTTTCCGTAACATCATAAAAGCTAAAAAATGATGCAGTATCTTTTGTTACCGGCATTAGTTTGGAATAAGTAGACCTGCTAAGAGATTGGATGCCTCCCATAACAAGCCCCACAGCTACCGCCAGGATATAAAAATGCATTTCAGTTTTCATATAGTATGCCGCTATGCAAATGGCTACCCAAAAGATTACAACGCCTATCAATACCTGCAGATTACCGAACATGCCAGAAAGCTTCGACATAAGATAGGCGCCGGCGATGGCTACCAATTGGATAATAACCATCGTAATGATTAAGTTGGTTGAAGGCAGATTCAAAACTTTCGTTCCAAAATTTGCGGCAGCTAACATTACCGTTTGCACGCCCATATTGTAAAAGAAAAATGCGAATAAAAATCTTTTTAATACAGGCATTTTAATGAGTTGCTGAAACACTTTTTTCAATTCAATAAAACCGCCGGTCAGGAAACTTCTTTTCTCATCAATGGCTGCGGGTGTACCCTTCGGTAACCGATTGAACGTTATTTGTGCAAAACCAATCCACCATATTCCTACAAGAAGAAAGGTGAGTCTTACTGCTTCGCCCGCGCTATGTAAAAACGGAATTTTATCCCAAAATAAAACCAATGCAAAACCCACCAACTGCATGAGCACACTTCCTATATAGCCATAGGTAAAACCTTTTGCGCTTACACTGTCCCGGTCTTCTTCTGCCGCAAGCTCAGGGAGATATGAATTATAAAACACAAGGCTGCTATAGAAACCAAAAGCGGCCGTCATCATACAGATGATTCCTAATGTAAAATATTGCGGAGTAAAAAAATACAAGCCGCTACAGGAGATAGCACCCAGCGTACAAAAGAATTGCATAAATCTTTTCTTGTTGCCTTTATAATCTGCTATGGAAGAAAGGATCGGCAGTGTGATGGCCACCAAAAGATAAGTAAAGGCAAGCGCGTAATTGTAAAGCGCCGTATTCACGTAGGTTCTCCCAAAAAAATGTACTTGCCCGTTAAACGGTGAAGCTCCGGTCATTTCAGTATAATAGACGGGGAAGAAAGTAGTAGTGATTACAAGGTTATAAACGGAGTTGGCCCAATCATACATGGCCCACCCGTTAATTACTTTTTTGGAAGCAGTTTGCATGTTTGTGGTAATGATGATTGAAAGTAGTAAAATTTAAATTGAAGATTGCAGGGATTATTGCGATAGATAACCTGTATAAATCATAATCAATAAAATAACACCGACAATTACCCGGTAAACTCCCCAGATCCTAAAGCCATATTTTTTGAGCATGGTAATAAAAAATTTGATGGCGATTATGGCCACTATAAATGCAATTACATTTCCTATTGCCAGTTGCTTAACTTCTTCGGAAGTAAAACCTCCATGCTCCTGGAAATACTTGAGAAGTTTATAGCCGGTCGCAGCAAGCATGGTGGGCACGGCGAGAAAAAAAGAAAACTCTGCGGCAGCACTTCTGGTAAGTCTTTGTTGCATGCCCCCAATAATAGATGCGGCGCTACGGCTCACGCCCGGTATCATTGCAATGCATTGCCAGACACCAATAAAAAATGACTTTTTGTAAGTGATCCTTTCTTCGGAATCTATTACCGGCCGGTTGAAAACATTATCAATGAAGAGTAAGACAATTCCACCTGCCAACATAGAGATTGCTACTGTGAGCGTGCTTTCAAGAAGCGCATCAATTTTTTTTGAAAATAAAAGACCTAATACAATTGCCGGCACCACAGCTATCATCAGCTTCACATAAAATTTCCATTTACTAAAATTGAAAAACTTTTTATAGTATAAAACCACAACCGCGAGGATAGCTCCCAATTGTATAGCCACGGTAAAAGCTTTTACAAAATCTGTTTCCGTTACATGAAGCAATTTTTCTGTAATGATCATGTGCCCTGTAGAAGATATCGGTATATACTCGGTGAGTCCTTCAACAATGGCGATGATAATTACCTGGAAAATATCCATAATGCAGAGGTTTACTTATTTGACAAACATAAAAAAAGGCGATCATTAATCGCCTTAAATTATTGTAAATGAAAATTATTTAGGTTTCTTCATTATCGCGAATATTTCTATTATAAGACCTGCCACTATTAATATAGGTGCAACGCTGATACGCATAGGGCTGTACACATCTTTATCATTAAATATCGATGGATCTGGGCTTTTGCCACCTGCCATTACAAAAAATCCAATCGCCATTACCACAAGGCCTATAAGCATCCACTTATAATTTTCTTTTGAAAAAAGCATGTTATCTGCTGAAGTACCTTTAACCGCAACCACCTTTTCCGTCTTAGTCACTTTGGCCGTATGTTGAGATTTCATTTTTTGTAAAGTTTTCTATGATAATAAAAAGTTTTTGCCAGATCAATACAATTCGTCGAGCTTCATTTTTAAATATTTTAATACAGAGCGATGTGTACTGAAAAGTGTGATAAATAATCCAAGCGCTAAAATGCAGACAAATATGAACAGCATATTTTTAGTGTCGTGTAAGCCTCTCAAATATGGCACATAATTTTCAGCCAGTGTTATAAAACCTATCATAAGGCCGATAGCGATACCAGACGCGATAAGGCCATTTATCACAGCCCTGCCATCAAGAGGTTTTGCAATAAACCATCGCGTAGCACCCACCATCTGCATCGTCTTTATTAAAAAACGGTTGCTATACATCGCGAGACGAATAGTGTTGTCAATTGATATAATTACGAATATGGATAGAATGACCGCGACAATTAGCAACACAATCGTTGTGCTTTTCACAAATTGACTTACACTTGCGACAGTTTCTCTCGGCGTTTGAAATTCAGAAATCGTAGTAGGGAAGTTTCCAAGTAAATAGTGTTCCAGTGTGGCAAGACTGTCCTTGTCAACGAAATTTGCTTTTACATAGAAGTCGATACTTTCTGGTAAAGGATTACTAATGGCCAGCTTTTTCCAGAGGGTGTCATTCTCCTCGTTGTATTTTTCAATCGCTTTTTCCCGCGTGGTGTATTCAACATTCACCGCATATGGCAAACCTTGTATGTAATTTTGAACCGAATCAATCTGGTCTTTACTGGCTGTGCGATAGATATAGGCATGCAGCTGAATATTTTCCTTGAAATAATCACCCGTCTTTTTTATGTTGAGGAATATCCATCCGACAACACCGAAAAGAAAGAGCACCAGCGAAACACCAATGATTGCATATACGTAAGATGGTTTGCCCCGCTTGGTTGATGCTTTACCGAATTGAGCCATAGTGCGAAAAGAAGTTTTTGTAAAAGCCGATTTAATAGGGGGGCAAAAATAATTGTTTTTAAGCAGGTTTAGTATTTTTGCCCGCATTGCTTAATGCGCTAATGTAAACGACGTAAATTAACATGGCGTATTCATAAGTAATGAATAACATTTCTTTCACAAAACCGGTAAGATGCTATTGCCTAACTTTTGAAACATTCTTTCAGAACAGGTAAGTAGCATTTCATATTAATACAATATTCAGGTTTATAAATTTCAGGTTATATCATGGAATATAATTACAGGGAGATTGAAAAAAAATGGCAGGGAGCCTGGAAGAAATCTGGCGTTTACAAAGTGAGCAATGACTCTCCGAAGCCGAAGTTTTATGTGCTTGATATGTTCCCTTACCCAAGTGGGGCTGGACTTCACGTGGGTCATCCACTTGGCTATATTGCCAGCGACATTTATGCAAGATATAAGAGGCTTAAAGGTTTCAATGTATTGCACCCAATGGGTTACGACAGCTTTGGCTTGCCGGCAGAGCAATATGCGCTTGAGACCGGGCAACATCCGGCTGTTACTACAGAGAAAAATATTGAGACCTTCAGGCAGCAATTGGATAACATTGGCTTTTCATTCGACTGGAGTCGCGAGTTAAGAACCAGCGATCCTCATTATTACAAGTGGACCCAATGGATCTTTTTGCAAATATTCAACTGCTGGTTTGATAAGAAAGAGAACAAAGCGAGAAGAATAGAAGACCTGGTAGAAATCTTTGAGCAAACAGGTAACACCGCAGATAACGGCCAGCGTCAAACGCAGAGGTTGTTTTCAGCAAATCAATGGAAAGATTTTTCAGATGAAGAGAAGCAGGAGGTATTAATGGAGTATCGCCTCGCTTATTCAGCATTTGGAGAAGTAAACTGGTGCGAAGCATTAGGAACGGTATTGGCAAATGATGAAGTAGTGAATGGTGTAAGTGAAAGGGGTGGCCACCCGGTGGTAAAAAAGAAAATGCGCCAGTGGTATATGCGTATTACCGATTATGCCGAAAGATTACTTGGAGGACTGGAGAAGGTAGATTTCAGCGATGCCATGAAAGAAATGCAGCGCAACTGGATTGGCAGAAGCGAGGGTGCAGAGATAGAGTTTAGCCTCACCCCCAACCCCTCTCCCGGGGGAGAGGGGAGCAAACAATCCTTAAAAATCGAAGTTTACACAACCCGTCCCGATACTATTTTCGGAGTTGATTTTATGGTGCTTGCCCCCGAGCATGAGCTTGTCTCGCAGATCACGACGAAGGAACAACAACCAGCGATTGATAATTATCTCACCTATGTAAAAAGCCGCAGCGACCGTGAACGTATGGCAGAAGTAAAACAGGTCACCGGATGTTTTACGGGCGCTTACGCAGTTAATCCTTTTAGCGGCAAACAAATTCCCGTTTGGATTGCAGAATATGTATTGGCTGGGTATGGTACCGGTGCTATTATGGCCGTGCCTTGTGGTGACCAGCGTGACTTCGATTTTGCAAAACATTTTGGAATACCGGTTACCAATATCATTGGTGATTATTTTAATGGACAGGATGCTAATCCTACAAAAGAAGCTATCCTTACCAACTCAGGTTTTCTTGACGGAATACAAATGAAAGATGCCATTGCAATCGTGAACGACAAGATTGAAGAGATAGGAATAGGCCAAAGGAAAATTAATTATAAAATGCGTGATGCGGGCTTTAGCAGGCAGCGCTATTGGGGAGAGCCTTTTCCGATCATTTATAAGAATGGTGTTGCCTACCCGGTTGATTTAAATGAATTGCCCGTTGAGTTGCCGCATGTAGAACAATATAGTCCCGGCCCTGATGGGCAAGGGCCATTGGCAAATATTAGAGAGTGGGTAAACTTGGGCGGTGGGATACAACGTGAAACCAACACCATGCCCGGCTATGCTGGCTCCTCCTGGTATTTCCTGCGATATATGGACCCACACAATGACGCAGAATTTGCGGATAAAAAAGCTACTGATTACTGGAACCAGGTGGATGTATATATTGGGGGAACAGAACATGCCGTTGGGCATTTATTATACAGCCGCATGTGGACGAAAGTTTTATATGATCTGGGGTATATAGGTTTCGATGAACCTTTTAAGAAGTTGGTGAATCAGGGGATGATACAGGGCGTTTCTCAGATTGCCTATGTTGCAACAAATGATTTTGAAGAAGGGGTTCATAAAAGCATGAGAAACACTGTCACCATTCCAAATTCTCCGCCAGCTAGTGTTCCTGAGTCAATGTTGCATCTATATTCTTCCGAGATTCTCAATGATGAAAACAAACACCTTTTCAAACCCTATAATATTCCAGTTGACGTTGTTGAAATAAATACTGTTAACTCAGAAAGAAATATGTTGAATATCGAATTAGGGCAAAAACTTTATTCGCAAAGATTGAGCGCGATTTATATTAAATCCAAAACATATTACTACAAAGGAAATTGGCGTTCATGGAATGAAGAGAATAATTCCTGGGAGATTATTGAGGCTCAACCTTTTTTTACAGCAAGCATGTCTGAAAAGATGTCAAAGTCAAAATATAATGTTGTAAATCCTGAATCACTTATCGACAAATACGGCGCTGACACCTTCCGCATGTATGAAATGTTCCTCGGCCCGGTTGAGCAAAGCAAGCCATGGGATACAAAGGGCATTGAAGGCGTGCATCGTTTCCTAAAAAAATTATGGCGTCTGTTCTTTGATGAGGTGAAAGGTCCGATCTGGACTACCTTGGCTCCCTCTCCTTCGGAGAGGGCGGGGGGTGAGGTTTCACCAGAAGAGCTAAAAGTTCTCCACAAAGCCATCAAAAAAATCGGAGAGGATACAGAACGATTTTCCTACAATACAGCAGTGAGCGCCTTTATGGTTTGCGTAAATGAACTGCATGATCTCAAGTGTTATAAAAAAGAGATACTCGAACCACTTCTTATTCTATTGGCACCTTATGCGCCACACATTGCCGAAGAGTTGTTCCATCAGTTGGGAAACACCACATCTGTAATAGATGCACACTATCCAAAGTTTGAAAGTAAATATCTTGTTGAATCAGAACAGGAATACCCTGTTTCAATAAATGGAAAAATGCGGACCACCATAATAATGTCCGCAGACGTTCAGCCTGCAGAGGCAGAGAGAATAGCATTGGCTAATGAAGTAGTTAACAAATGGATTGAAGGTAAACCGGTAAAGAAGGTAATTTTTGTAAAGGGAAAAATGGTGAATGTTGTCGTATAGCGATCATATTAAAATATCCATTCGACTTCGTCAAACTTAAATGCTTGTCCAATTGCGCCATTAGTGATCAATTCACCGGAAGGCGATACTTCTTCTATCAATGTTTCAAAAACTATAGAGCCTTTTTTAAGCTTTACTCTCTTGTGTCTGCCGAACAACCTGGTGTTGTATTCGGTTAGCATTTTTTTGTAGCGGCCTTCCTGTAGTTCTGCAATCTTAGATAGCACTATTGAGTGCAGTTCTTTTGCAAGGTTTACGGGGTTATAGGATTTACCGGTTGTTTGTTTTAATGAGGTGGCTCTTTCGATATTTTCCTGAAACTTATCCTGGATAATATTGATGCCAATTCCTATAATGCACCACTGCCATAATTGACCCTGTATGACGTTTTCAATCAAAATCCCTCCTGCCTTCCTGTCATTTATAAAAAGATCATTTGGCCATTTTATTTTTATTTCTTCATTTGTGTACCGTGAAATGAGCTCA
>JBDTVF010000086.1:0-11891 GCA_040007325.1 Ginsengibacter sp.
AGGTTTGAAGTTAAGATTGGAGTTGATTACAGTTCCGATATAACGCTTGTAATGAAAATATTAAAGGAAGCGGCAATAGGCCAGGAAGGGGTGCTAAAAAAACCGGAACCGTTTATTCGTTTCGCGGACTATGGTGAATCGTCTTTAAATTTTTCTATTTTTTTCTGGTCTGTAGAAGTTTTCAGGGTTGAAAATATTATGAGCGCTATTCGTGTAAGAATCTCCGAATTGTTTAAGGAAAATAATATTACAGTTCCTTTCCCACAAAGGGTTATACACATTAATAAGTAATATTTTTTTTAGTAGTGTATATTTAATGCCATTCTTCCATTAAGCAAATACAAAAGATATATTAAGTCGTTTGAAAGCGGGCAGGAAAGTTGCGGGAGACATTACATACCGGTAAGACAAGCGGCTTCAATCAAAAAGGTTTTAATATAAATAAATTCAAAACATGGACATTAATAAAGCATTCGAACTGATAAAAACCAAACTTACTTCATGGCTGCAGGAGGTTGTACGCCTTCTTCCAAATATTATATTGGCTGCAATTATATTCGTTATAGGGCTTTATGTTGCCCGTTTTATAAAAAAAATTGCCATAAAACTAATAGCAAAAATTTCTCACAACAATGTTCTCAATAATCTTTTTGGTTCGATCGTCAATGTAGTATTTATAGGCGTTGTCTTATTTACTGTCCTTCGCATTTTACATCTTGATACTGCGGTAACGTCTATTCTTGCCGGCGCCGGAATAATCGGTCTGGCACTTGCATTTGCTTTCCAGGATATTGCCTCTAATTTTATTTCCGGTGTGTTTATCACATTCAGAAGGCCATTGCACATTGGTGATATTGTAAAAATAAAAGACTACATGGGCAAGGTGGAAGAGATCAATTTACGCGATACAACCATTCGCACCTTCCAGGGGCAAATGGTGATCATACCCAATAAAGATGTATTTCAAAATCCAATTGAAAATTATTCTTTGCTTGGCAAAAGAAGGTTTGATCTTACGGTTGGCGTGTCGTATGGCGATGACCTGCAAAAAGTAATGGATGTAACTCTGAATGCTGTCAAAGGAATTGAAGGGCTTTCAGAAAATGATGAAGTCACTATGTTTTACCAGGAGTTTGGAGATAGCTCCATAAATTTTTTTATTAGGTTATGGATAAATACAGCCGAGCAACCGGCTTATTTAAAAGTAGGCAGCGAAGCAGTAATGCGGATTAAAAAAGCTTATGATGAAAATGATATTATGATTCCATTTCCTATTCGAACATTGGATTTTGGAATTAAAGGAGGTACAAAACTTAATGAAATGGCATTGAATATTGCTAATGAAACTGATGGCAAGTCATAGCTATCTGGCAATATAATCACTATCCGCTACCTCTTGCAGTTCCTTAGTTAACTGGGCGGCGAGTTCCAGCCGGCCATGAAATGCCGCAAGCGTAGCTGCTATTTATTTTTCCATAACCCATCATTTTTTAGAAAGAATTTTCAAAATTATGAATGTTCGATAATGAAAGTCCTATCGAAAATATTTATGGCACATTTTCGGTTGGCGGCGGGATGTTTAAGATATGTTTGCGGCAGATTTATGATAAGCATTATTATTCCCACATTTAATGAAGCCAAAAAGATTGCAGCAACAATCGAAAGTTTGTTGAATAAAAATGATAAAAAGAATATTGAAGAGATAATTATTGCAGATGGCGGTAGCATTGATAATACAGTTGAGATTGCAACCGATTTGAATGCTAAATCTATAATTGTTACAGGAAAAAACAGGGCCGCACAATTAAACGCCGCAGCGCACATTGCTAAAGGAAGCATTTTGCTATTTCTCCATGCTGACTCGTTCGCACCGACTGGCTATACTGTAAAAATTATCGAAGCTATAAATCATAATTATCAATCCGGATGCTTCAGGCTTCGCTTTGATCACAACCATTGGTTCTTAAAAGCCAACGCATGGTTCACAAAGTTTGATGTGAATGCCATCCGCTTTGGCGACCAGGGATTATTTGTTACCAAAGATGTATTTAAAAAAAGTGGTGGATACGATGAAAATCTGTTCATAATGGAAGACCAGGAAATAATTCACAGACTGAAAAAATATTCATCTTTTAAAGTACTGAATGCTTACATAACCACGTCATCACGGAAATACCTTGCTAATGGAATCTATAAAACTCAGGGCACTTTTTTTATTATCTGGCTATGTTATTACCTCGGTATATCACAACAGCGTTTGCTGAAATTATACCGTAAATTGTCGCGATAAAACAACCATTGATTAAATGCACATTATTCACCAGGTTTTTGATTGGATCGGCATCCCGGTATTAGTTGTTATTTTCTGGATATTATTTTTCATTGAATCAAAATTTGAACTTCGCAAAAGAGTGCAAAACAAATGGCAGCGCTCTGTAGTAAATAGTATCGTTTCCATTCCTTCGTTTATTTTATTGCGATTTATGTTTTTGCCGGCAATGATCTGGTTGAGCATTCAAAATGAAAGAATGCATTTCGGGCTTAATTATTTATATGACCTTCCTCTATGGGCCGAAGCACTTATCGGTATATTTATTTTTGATTATACTAATTATTTGTGGCACATTTTGAATCACCGAATTCCGTTCCTCTGGAGGTTTCATCTTGTGCATCATACTGACCTTGATCTTGATTTGAGTACAGCCACCCGTTTCCATTTTGGAGAGATGATCGGCTCTGTATTTTTTCGCGGCGCATTTGTTTTTTTATCCGGTGCCTCACCTCTTATCGTGATCATCTATGAAATTATTTTTGAAACAGCCACCATGTTTCATCACAGTAACACAAACCTGCCTATAAGATTTGAAAAAGCCTTAAATAAAGTAATAGTAACGCCACGAATGCACGGCATTCACCATTCAATTATTAAAAATGAGGCAGATAGTAACTACTCAGTTATATTTTCTTTTTGGGACAGGCTGCACGATACAGTAAAACTAAATATCCACCAGGATGATGTGGTGATAGGCGTACCTGCATACGGGGACAGACAGGAGCTAACGGCAGAATATCTTTTAAAATTGCCATTTACCAAAATAAGAAAATGGAAGACGGAATATTTTGAGAGAGATACAGAAACGATGGATGAGGAGAAAATGGTGGAATGAAAACACGAATTTTTTTTCACGAATTACAAGAATTGTGCATAAAACGCGGGCAATCCTTTAATCAACACATCCGGCCAGTCCTGATTCAGACAATTGCATCTTCGATGATCTTTTTCGTGTCTTCAAAACTCTCGTGATGGTAAGCATGAATACCTTCTTTTTTTGCGGCGGCAACTAACATTGGGCGGTCATCGAAATAAAGACATTCATGCGGCTCCGCCTGGGCAATGCCCAGTGCCAGCCTGAATATTCCCGGATCGGGCTTGCGCATCCCCACTTCGCAGGAAGACACAAATGCATCAAAAAAATCGTGCAGGTTAAATGTCTTTATCCGGTAGTTATTAAGTTCCCTGGCCTCATTATTTATTGAGATGATCTTTACCTCAGGATGCGCTTTTTTCCATTGTACAAGCCATGGCAACGTACCCGGTAATTGCTGTGATTGTTCAAAAATAAAATCTTTGAATTCTTGTCTTGAAAAATCACGCGGCTGATGAAACACTACCGTATCAAGGTATTCGTCCAGGGTCACCTTTCCTATTTCATAAACATTAAATATGAAATGATGTAGTTCATCCATTTCAATGTAATCAAGTCCAAATTTTTCAGCAGCAGTCTGTCTTGACACATGTCCCCATCCGTTAGTAAGCAATACACCACCGATATCGGAGAACAAAATTTTATAAGCACTTTTCATGTACACTACTTTATTATTTGATCATTGGTATTTCAAGCAACTGCACTTTTTGAAGGCGTCTTTTATGTCGCTCCGCTCCGCTAAATTTTGCTCCCAAAAAAGACTTGATATATTCTTCTGCAGCCATTACACCCGTTACGCGGCCACCAAGACACATCAGGTTCATGTCATCGTCTTCCACACCCTGGTGCGCCGAAAAATAATCGTTGATTAATGCCGCTCTTACACCGGGAATTTTGTTTGCGACGATAGCAGCTCCTACTCCGCTGCCGCAGATTGCAAGGCCCCGTTCTGCCTTTTTTTCAGCAACTGCTTTGGCAAGAGGGATGACAAAGTCCGGGTAATCATCGGCGGAATTATTTTCATACGCACCGAAATCTATAAGCTGATGTCCCATTTTTTCAAGGAACTCTCTTACAACCAGCTTCAGGTTAAAACCGCCATGGTCTGCAGCAATGCCAATTATCATACAATAAAAATTTTAAAATCATTTTGCAACTTGCATCATTGGCTGCTCTTTTACCGCTTCTTTTATCTTTTGTTTCCATAGCGCTGCACCACCTTTTATTCCATCCCTGTTGCCAACAATAATGATATTTTTATCAAGCTTGAAATTTAGTTTATCTGCATTACCGCCACTTATATAAAGCGTATCGTAATTAACCACGACTTTCAAAATTTCAATAACTCTTTTCATTCGCTTGTTCCATTTTTTCTTTCCAATCCTTTTGAGCTCTGCTTCGCCAATGTATTCATCATAATCCTTTTTCTTTGTTATGGGATGGTGGGCAATTTCAAGGTGAGGTATTAGTGCGCCATTATTAATTATTGCGGAACCAAAGCCGGTGCCCAGGGTTACTACCATTTCTACGCCTTTTCCGGCTGCTACGGCCATCCCCTGGAGATCCGCATCATTTATCGCAAGAACCATTTTACCCAAAAGCAACTCAAGATTTTTCTCCAGGTTAAATTCAGCCCATTGCAAAGTACCAAGGTTTGGCGCAGTTTTTACCACTCCATTTTTTATAAAGCCGGGAAATCCCACTGCTACATAATTGTAGTCCGTAAACTTATCTGCAAGTTGCCGTATTACATCCAGCACTTTACCGGGAGTTGCGGGGTCGGGAGTTGGAAGTTTTTGGTAATCCTGTAAGAAATCTCCATCTTCATTTAATACGGTTGCTTTAATGTTAGAGCCACCAATGTCTATCGATAAGATTTTCTGTGGGATTTCTATTTCAATCATTTTTTTATTTTGAAGATTTTAGGAAATAATAAGAAATACACTAAAGAACCATGATATAGGTAAATTACCTTTTAATACACTGGTTTCAATTCAGGCAATCTATAAATGAATATACGCCATAGTTTTTTCTTTTAATTTTAGCAAACGTATTACTTAAATATTTACAAAGTTGAATAAGTGGTTTGAACATGTGAAATTTTATATAGTCGGATGGTTCTTTGCCGCCATATTTTTATACATTATGCGGCAGGTGGGTGTTGTAGGGATAAACGGCGTTAATATTCCTTTGAAGCGGTTTCTCATTTTGCTTCCTGGTTTTGCCATTGTGCCCGGATTTATTTTCGGATCATTGCAATATTTCTTTGAAAAAAACATCAAGCGGAAAATTCCTTTGATATTAATGGTGGTCCGTGTAGTAATAGTACAACTCATCGTTATTTCCATCCTAACTCTCGGATTCTATGCTTTGGTAGCGATGATGGAAAATAAATGGAGCAACTTTTACAGGTATGTTTTTTCATCCGGATCATTCGTATTGAACTTCTACGTACTGTTGGCAAATTTATTCTTCGCTATATTAATAGAGATCATCCGGCTTATTGGAAAAAACAACTTCATTAAAATACTAACCGGGCGGTTCTTTAATCCACAGGAAGAGTACAGGATATTCATGTTTATAGACCTTAATTCATCTACCACTATTGCTGAAAAGCTTGGTCATGTGAACTACAGCAATTTTATACAGGATTGCTTTTCCGATATGGATATAGTACATAATTATGGCGCCGAGATATACCAGTATGTAGGTGATGAGGCTGTACTAACATGGGAATATGCAAAGATGACATCCGTTATACAATCAATAGATGCTTTTTGGGCCTTTCAAACAAGGCTTCAAAATGAATCGGAATATTACTTTATGAAATATGGTATGGTACCGGAGTTCAAAGCCGGTATGAGTATTGGTATGGTATCGGTGGTAGAGATAGGTAAGGCAAAGAAAGAGATCGCCTATCACGGAAATACACTGAACACCGCAGCCCGCGTTGTTGCATTATGCAATGTTTACAAGGAAAAGCTTTTAATAACCCGCAAGCTTTATGATGAATATGCTAAAGTAAAATCCAAATACATCTTTAAAAAAATAACCGAAACACAATTACGCGGCAAACAAGGAATGACTGAAATCTACAGTGTTTCGCTTCCAGTTACCGATTAAAATTTCCAATCAAATTCATTCAACTTCCAATGGGTTATTAATATTCATTTATTACATCATAAACTGACAATTATTATATGCACAATTGTGTATAAGTTTTTCAATGCATAAACGTATTGCATATCATTTTTATAATAATTTAGTTATATCAATTAACCCCATTAAATTATAATGAATTCAACCGCTTACGCCCTTCCCCATTTAAGTAAATTATTTCACTATGGGTTTGCGTCCCTCTACGAAAATACCGTTACAAACGAAAAGTCATTACATGCAACTGTCGCTCATAAAATGGGTGATGTGTTCGCTACCTTTGAGTCATTGGAGACATTAGATGCTCCAAATCGTTTTACCGTTCAGGTAAGTGATGATACGCATATCATTTTAATGCCGGAATTTCTTCAGTACATCAATCATAGTTGCAATCCAAACGTCTTCTTCGATACCTCAACAATGGAGTTGAGTTGCCTTGTGGATATTGCTGCAGGAGATGAGTTTACTTTCTTCTACCCATCTACGGAATGGGCTATGGCAGAGCCTTTTAAATGTTTCTGCGGAGCCAATACCTGTCTGCATAAAATACAGGGCGCTTCGTTTTTACCCCAGGAAATTATTCCAAAATATAAATTCACAGATTTCATCATACAAAAATTAAACAATACATACCTCCAAAAAGTATAGCTGTACGATTTGTTTTAAATTATCCATATGCCTGAATTTTCTCGTGAACTTTTTGTTTGGGTTTTGGCTCCGTTTGTAGAAACAAATGATGATAATCTTGACTACTACTACGATTTCACTCAAAGTATTGAAGAATATTCCAAAGCTTTTAAGGAGCTTAACATCGCCTGGAAGTGGCAACAGGCTACCAATGAAAATTATAAGTCGGTTATTGATCTGATTATCTCTGAAACCTCATCTGAAAATGTGGTGGTAATAAATCTTTGTGATGGTGATGAAATTAATAAAGCGCCGGGTTTAAATGTTATAAAACATCTTAAGAGACGTGGTGTATGTTTTACGGGTGCAGATGAATATTTTTACAGGATCACTACTTCAAAGATTTCAATGAAAGAAGTTTTTGAAACAAAGAATATTCCCACCGCTCCGTGGCAGGTGCTTACTAAAGAGAATATAAAAACAGATGAAGTTTTCAAAATACTTGGAGGCCCGGTAATAGTTAAACCTGCAATTTCCGGTGGCAGCCTTGGCGTAGGAATTAATTCGGTTGTCCAAAACAAAAAAGACCTGCAGGCACAATACAATAAACTCCAGGAAGGATACCATGGATGGAAACTTGCAAACGGCGGCGTATTAGCTGAAAAATTTATTGATGGCCCTGAGTTCACAACTTTAATAATTGGCAATGCTTCGTCACCAAAAGATTGCAAAGTGTTCCTGCCAGTGGAGAGAGTATTTAATCAATCACTTCCTTCTGTAGAGAAATTTCTCTCTTTTGATCGGCTTTGGGAAATGTACGAGGATGAGTCTCCGGTGAAGAATGGTGAAGACTTTTATAACTACCATACACCTGACAGTGCATTAATAGAAAGCATTTGCAAGCTGAGCCTGGACGCTTACCGTGCCGTACGCGGTCGCGGTTATTGCCGGGTAGATATTCGTATGGATAGTGTAACAGGAAAATTATATGTGCTCGAAGTAAATTCGCAATGCGGATTATCTGACGATGAAAACTTTACTTCTATCGGCGCTATACTTCGCTTATCGAAAACATCCTTTGGCTCAATGATTGTTGACATTATCAGGGAAGCCATCAACAGGAAACAATCACGTAAGCCGGTGCGGGTGAAACAATTGGAATTGATTTGATGCTACTTCCACAAGCTAACCAGAAAACTATATGACATGAAAGTTTGTGTGTTACAGCCCGATTATTCCACCACTGATGTAGACTACAAAAATTACGACCCGCCAAGAAATCTTTCACCGCTTTTACCTGGTCATGAAGTTGATCACATCTTTTTAAATAAGCTGCATACCTACCGCCAGCTGAAAGAACTCAAAAAAAAGAAGTACGATATTTTCATTAACCTATGTGAAGGCTACCTCGACTGGTCGGTGCCGTCGATCGATGTGATTAATACCCTTGATATTTTAAATCTTCCCTACACCGGCCCTAATGCCGATTTGTACGATCCCCCAAAAGAACTGATGAAATATGTGGCGTTCACATGCGGCGTTTCAACTCCACCCTATGTTATTATAGATAGTAAGGAAAATGTTGGGAAGGAAACAAACTATTTGCATTTTCCTCTTTTTGTAAAGCCTGCAAAAGCAGGTGACAGCCTTGGTGTGGATGCTGAATCACTCGTAGGGAATGCAGGGCAACTTGCAAAAAAAGTGACCGTGCTTTTAGAAGAATATGATGAAGTCTTAGTGGAAGAATATATCGAAGGTCGCGAGTTTACAGTATTAGTAACCGCTATAGGCGACAACAAAAATAATTGCCAGGCATATACTCCTGTGGAGTTCATTTTCCCTGGTGAAGACAAATTCAAAACTTATAAGTTAAAAACATCTGAATTGCACACGGATGCAAATGTGCCTTGCAAAGATGAAGACTTATGCATAAAATTAAAGGACGCAGCTTGCAGGATATTTTCGGCGTTTAACGGCGTTGGTTATGGCCGGCTTGACTTTAGAGTAAGGAAGGACGGAACTATCTTTTTCCTTGAAATAAATTTTACCTGTTCTGTGTTTTACGAAGATGGGTATGAAGGTTCCGCCGATTATATTTTAATAAATGATTCCGCAGGTAAAAAAGGATTTTTAGAAATAATAATTAATGAAGGAATTCAGCGCCACAGTAATAAACAAAAAAAATTCTCAGTAAAAGGTAATGCGCTGGCCGGCTATGGCATCTACGCAACCCAGGACATATCTGCAGGTGAAATTATTTTCAGTAGTGAAGAAAAAGCGCACAGGCTTGTCACTAAAAAATTTGTAGAACAAAACTGGAAGCCTGAAGAAGTTGAGAATTTCAAGAGATATGCATGGCCGCTAAGCGATGAAATTTATATTATTTGGGATTCGAAGCCGTCAGAATGGGCACCGCAAAATCATTCCTGCGATCCGAATACACAATATGCCGGTCTCAATGTTATTGCAAAGAAGACTATCAATAAAGGTGAGGAACTTACGCTTGACTATACTTCTTTTCTAAATAATGAAATGGAAAGTTTTATCTGCAATTGCGGTGCACCCAATTGTAAAAAGGTCATTCAAGGCAAGCAGGAAAACTCAATAACTTATTTGGAGAAAAAACATTTATAAAAAAATATTCTCCACGAACAATTTTTCTTTTGTCTAATGCACGGGGAAATCTGCCTGAACTGCACACAATCCATAAAAAATTTACATAATTAGTCTATTCTTTATTTACCCATTCTTTCTAAAATGGCTTTCATTTCTGCTATTTCTTTTACCTGCGAAGCAATAATTCCTTCGGAGAGTTTTTTTACTTCAGGGTCTTTAATGTTAGCATGTTTGCTAACCATGATAGCCGATGAATGATGCGGTATCATTGCTTTCATGTATTGTACATCACCAATGGGAGTTTGCGTTCTTAATCCTGCTAATACTAATCCAAACAAAACGACACCTCCTAAAATAATACCGGTATTTACTTTTTTGCTAGGATACATTTTACCCATCATTAGCATCATGACAATAGCCATCGGAGACACCATTAATAAAGCCATATAAATTCTTGTTGTGCTTATATAAATGTGGTTGGCTTCATCTACATTTAAAAACATAACACTGTACATGATGATGAAAGATATTACCATCATTAATGAAAACTTTTTGTAAGACATCATGGTTTTTAATTTTTAGATTGGTTAATATTTAATTTGCTTAAAAAGGAATGTTTCTGGTTTTGCAACTCTGTATGCAGCCATTGATCATTCTGCCCGGAACTTAATTCCTTTATTTTTTCTTCCAATTCCTGGCTGAATATTTCTTTATGTTCCATGTATGCTTCTTCCACGGTCTGGTTATCGATTGCTTCATTTTCGTACCGGGTATTTAATTCAGCGACATGGTTGTTTAGCGTGTCTGTTGCAAACTGTTCAAAGTCCTGCAGTGTTTTTGTTTTGTTTTCCATAATTTAATTTTAAGCGGTTATTACATTTCTTCTTTTATTTTCTTTTTTATTAACCACCAGTTAATTGGATAAGCCGTAAGAAATCCGCAGAGCATGGCGATCTGCATCATAAACCAAAACATGGGCTCACTGGCTTTTAACTCGTGCCCGAAGATGAGAAAAGTCGCGATTGCCATCCATCCATACATTCCAATTTGCCAAAAAGTCAACGATAGTGTATCGGCTTTTATGGCGGCTTTTATTCCTTCTTTTGGCGATAAGTCTTTCATGGGTTTGATGGCATAGTATTGAAACAAAATGCCGATGCCCAGTGCCAGTATATAATCAACCGCCCATGCGCCGTACAGTTTTTTACCAAATAGCACCAGTGGAAATGCCAGTAAAGCACTTTCTGCGATAATGTCTCCAATCGTGCAACCACCACCGCAGTGCAGGGCACCTACTGCTACACTTTGCCAGAAAGGTTTTTTCTTATTGGGAGGTTTCTCATTTTTTTCTTTTGCCTGCATCACCGCTTTAGTGGTAGATTTTCTGCCGATTGTATAATATACCAGCAACGCCAATGGGCCAGCATACAGAGCTGTGATTGGATAAACAAAATTCATTACCATCATGTGTTGACGGTTACCTGCAAAGATGTCAACTACGATAACGATTAAGCAAGTTATCGCCATTATCAATGATGCTATTACTATAGTGTGCATATCCATAACTAAATCGTTTTGTTAATTGCGTATGTTCATTTTTATTTAATAAGTAATTGTTATTCCTGCTCCCAAACCCATATCACTATCATAGTGTGATGAAAGGGAAATATATTTTGTGGCGATGTAACGCAAGCCTGCGGTATATTCTTTATCAGTATTGATTGCCATATTTAAACGTAATCTGCTTGTAACAGGAATATCTTCCCTGCTAAATTGGAAACGGAATTTACCATCACCGTCAACCCTTGCATCTGCTATAAAAAGCATGGGCAGGGTATAAGCGATACCTGCTACTACCGTGTGCCGGTTATTCTTATTACTCTTTTGCCCAAACCAGTTTTTTTCCTCACCGCCAAAAATATTTTTAGGGCCTCCCTCTATTTTATAATGGTAGTCAAAGCCAACATAAGGATACAACCATTGCATCCTGCCTAGGTAACGACCGACCATTGTTTCGCTTTCATAACCATGCATGTCATGATAGCCTAAGTGCCACATTTCAGATAGTTTATAACGGGTATCTGCAAACATGGCTGAACCATCGCTGCCGTTACTTTCGATGCCAACCTTTGCCATAAAATGAAACATCCTGTCATCTGATTTTAACTTCCGGTATGCCAGTGCAGGATCAGGTATCTCAGGATTCGGAGGTGAATCTTCGTACCTGAAAATTCTGCCCATGCCACTCATCATGTGGTATAAAATGTGGCAGTGAAAGAACCAGTC
>JBDTVF010000087.1:0-11736 GCA_040007325.1 Ginsengibacter sp.
TTGTAGTATCTGCTACCAGTTCTTTTTTTGGTTCTGTGTCTGTTTTTGAATTGCATGCTGCAAATGAAAAGGCAATTACAATTGCCGCGGTTAGAATTTTCATATCTGGCTTTATTTTTTTTAATAAACGAATTGTTTCATACTATATTTTGGCAGTTGGAGGTTTTGAAAAATTCCTTGTTTTAAGAAATTCCTTGTCAATATGGCCAAGTTGCAAATTACAACGCAAATCTATTTTTATTTTATCCGGGCATAAATCTCAATTACACCATCATTCCTCGTTTTGTTGCCTGCCATAAACACATTAAAATATTTATGACGTAGTCGCGTTATCCAATTACTCCGTAAACCCTAACTAATTTTTATGAAAAAACTTTGCACTATTGTTTTTTTACTTGCCGGTCTCATAAATTTCGCTCAAAACAAACCTTCAGACGGTAAGATATCTCCAATAATCAATTCTGATATTGAAAAGGTGGCAAAAGATTATTACGATCACTTTGACAATATTAAAGGCGAAAAAATTTCTGAAACGCAGAATATGATAGAGTATACAAGTATGATAAATCCTCCCGGCGCGATCGAAAGCACTGTAATGAAGATCAAAAGCCTTGAAAATTCTTATAGCTGGCAGGCTCTTATGCTGGATACTGAAAATTACAATGCTGCTGTAGCGAAGTATAAAGAATTATACCACCAGTTGAATAATACCAGGCTCTCGCTCGGCGATGGAAAAACCTATAAGCTGAAAGGTGCATATGACGCACCTGGTGAAGCGAAATTTTTTGCATCTAGCTTACTTGGTCTCGACGCATACCCTGATGAACTACACCAGTTCAAAGTGGAAATAGCAATGGCCTACACAATGCCCGATTGGAGTGTGAAAATTTACATTTACGAAAAAGAAGACGACGGGGATATAAAGCCCACCGCAAACAGTGACTATTAGAAAATAGGCTTTATTTTTTCATTCGTTCGTAGAACTCTACCCCGGTAGACCCATTAGCATTATTAATTGTTTGCTTATACTTGTCGTCACCATCCATTTCTATAGCAACGGTAAAAGTATTTCCTGCTATGATAGCGTAAGTTGAATTTAGATCTGTTTCAGTTATCTGCTTATCGCTGTCCATTTTAAAAGTCCCGAAACCAATACCAGTGTGAGATTTTTCGGTGGTGTCTCTAACCGTTTGACCAAACATAAAATAACCTGCGTAAAATGATTTGTATTGTGTCCGGTTGTTGGGCACTGTATCGCCTTTAATTATATTGAAAGACTTTGTTTCTTTCCATAAACCGTCTAGCGGCGTCTTATCAGTTGTCCCCACAGTATGGTATTCTTCCGTAAGTTTATTTTTCTGGCCGGCTATTACAATTTCAGGAATGAACTGCTCATAGCCGTCCGGAGTCTTTGAAATTTCGAGATTGTATGTATTAGGTTCACCGACTGTTGTATCCTGCGAGCTATAAATAACATTTTCTATCACTTTTCCTTTATCCGTAGTATACGAACCTACGCCAAAAGTTGAAACAGAATCCTGTGGATTTACCTGAGTGTACATGAAAAAATTGTCTGTGTAAATTTTAAGTTGCTTGAGGTCTGTCAGCTTGGTATCTTTTGTTCCATCGTTAACGGTTTGGGAAACCATCAGGTAAGTTCCCGGCATATCAGGAGACTTACTGGTATTACTGCAACCGAATAGGGTGGTGATTAAAAAAAATACTATTATCTTTTTCATAATTACAAGTTTTAATCGTAATTCAATGTAACTAAAATTATTGGAAGTGCAATTATTTTGAACCGTCAAATTCATAGAGATATTGCACATAATAAATTCCAAACAGTAATGGCGGGTGCATTTTTTTAATCAAATTGGAAAATATTTTCTAATTATTCTTCCGAAGGATACCCTTTGGAAATCCAATCTGTTTTGACATTGTGGGGCAGGTTGAGCAGGCGGTAATTGGTAAAGTGTTCTTGTTTTAAAAATGCAATTGCCGGCCGCACATTTGGACAGCGATCAAATGGGCAACAACCACAGTAAACTACAATATTTGCCGACTTCGGAAGCTTATTTACCTCTTTCTCAAATTTTGAGAGATTCTCAGAATCTTTTACCATTCCTATATCAATGGAATTAGGTATAACAGCGCCAGGACCGACGCAGAGTATCACTGGAACATTTTTTTTGGAAGCTATTGACTTTGCAAGTTCAGCAGGTTCCATTAACTGGCTTTTAGTCCAATTCTCAGGATTTTGCGCAGGCACATTGTCGCATGACGCAATAAGCAATAATGTTATCGATAAACAAACGTTGAAAAGTTTTTTCATAATTCCTGAAGTTACAGAGTTAAAAAGAGAAGCGAAAAAGATGCTTACATAAAATCATAATCCAACACACGACGATAATATTTTTGATCAAGAATGATCCATGTTACTTCATAGCTGCCGGTATTATCTTTTGAAAATAAATACAGGTATACCTTATGGCCATCTTTGGAACGATAAATACCATTTCTCGAGCGCTGTGTTCCCTTATCATTGTAGGTGAAGTTGACATTATAAAGATCAGCGTAAGCTATAGGAGGAATGTCAACGCTATCACCATCTATAGTCATTGTTATACTGCTGATATATTTCACCGGCATGCTTCCGTACCCACCGTAATATGTTTTCCTGTCGATTTTGGTGACATATTTTTCATCATAAATGAACTTATGTTTGGATGCATCAAACGGCATTAAGGCTACAGTGGCCTTGATACCATCACCCTCAAATGTCATGTGATCAGCGCTGAAGGAGGTGAAAGGTATTTTTTTAAACTCGTCTTTCCCTACGCTTTCCCCAATGCCTGATAAAGTGAATGCAGAAAGATCACTCCTGATATCACCTTTTGGCATTTTAGCAAACGATTCTGTTTTGCGTCGCGTGTCCTGGTAATTCAGCTCACGCTGAGCCATACATGTTATTCCATTGAGAAATGCAATCGCCATTAAAAAAGCTTTCATAGACTATATTTCTTTTCGCTTAAAAGTAAAAGAATGTAGGTTAAGAAAAATAAAAATTATCGAGGCTAAAGTATCGCCTTAAGCCTTATACTAACAGCTACTTTTTGGCCGACTTACTAAAAAACTGGTCAACTTTTTCATTGAACTCATCTTTGTGTTCTTTAAGAGTGGCGTGTCCTGAGTTTGGTACTATCCACAATTCGCCATGCGGAATATTTTGTGCTATCAGCTTTGTATGTTCAGTGCTTATTAAATCGTGATCACCACAAATAATCAGTGCATGGCTTTTTATTGAACCCAACGATTGAAGAGAAATATGGGGCTGTTCCCAATCAAGCATAAATAATTTGCGGTCATTTTTTTCTTCGGGAGTATTGGGTTGTATATCCTTCAAAGAATCGTAGTCCTTTTTTTCATCCCGCCAAAAATTCGGATCAAATGCCGTGGAGTCGGGCCATATGTTTGCTCCTGTAGCTGCAAGACTTATCACCTTCTCCGGGTGGCGCATTGCCAGTAACAATGCATTAATGCCCCCATCGCTCCACCCGATTACATAAGCAGCATCAATGTGAAGTTCATCTAATAATGCCGCTTCATCATCCGCCATCATTTCAAAACTTAATGAATCTGATCCGTCTTTCGTTTTGCCTTGCGCCCTGCTATCCAACACGATCACTTTATATTTTTTTGCAAAAAAAGGAATATTGCTTTTGAAGCTTTTAATACTGCCGCCATTGCCATGTATCATTAACAACGGTGTGCCACTCCCATATATTTCACAGTACATCTTAACACCGCGTATGTCATAAAACTTACCCTCAGCAGTGTTATCGCCATAATTAACCGGTTTGGTCTTACAGCAGAAGCACAGGCAGATTCCAATTATCGCAGAAAGTGGGAAAAACCAATTTTTCATAAAGTATGATTGACTAAAGTTGCTAAGTGAAAGTAGCATTTTTTAATAATAAAAAGTCAGGCATACTTATGGGCCAGTGCCAACAGATCACTAATCTCAAATGGCTTTAAAATGAAGTCATCCGCACCACATTCGAGGGCGATTTCCTTTGTATCACGATTGGCCGAAAACATAATTACAGGTATACTTCGGGTGGAGATATCTGCTTTAAGTTCCTGGCAAATAGTTTTTCCATCTACCCCGGACATCCAGATATCAAGAAACACAAGGTCGGGTTTCTGCTGACATAGCGCTTTCACTTTTTTGCCGTCTAATGTGGTGATAACCTCGTAACCATCATCCTCCAGTAAAATTTGCATAACGTCGACGATTCCCTGGTCGTCGTCGGCAACTAAAATTTTTTTCATGGCGTGTCGGTGATTTTCATTTCAGTACGATCGCTTTTCATATTTGACTTATAATTATACGGCAATTCAAAGCAAAATGTAGAGCCTTTTCCTTTCTCACTTTGCACCCAAATTCGTCCACCCTGCTTTTTTACAATTTCGTACGAGATATAAAGGCCGAGCCCGATACCTGGAAATGTTTGGTATTCCGGGCCACTCACGCGGAAAAATCTTTCAAATATTTTACCCTGGTTCTCTTTGGCTATTCCCACCCCATGATCTTCTACACAAAGCATCACACCACTTTTTTTAAGCGCCGTTGAAACATATATATTACGTGCGGACGGCGAATATTTTATAGCATTAGTGATCAGGTTAGTCAGCACCTGGCCTACACGTTCGCGATCTCCAAATATTTTCTCACTTTCATCAAGCTTCAATTCGATTATGTGTTCATTGGTTGTCCGCTGAAGCTCTTCAACGACCTCCGTTACCATTTCATTAAAGTCATAAAAACCTTCCTGGAAATAAAGACGGCCACCTTCGATTTTAGTTACATCAAGCATATCGCTTATAAGAGTAATTAGCTTGTTTAGCTGCTGATCCATTTTTTCTATCATTGCAGCTGCCGGATCATTACCTTCCCTGCGAAAACGCTTCAGCAATATCTGGGCGTACGCTTTAATGCTTGTAACAGGTGTTTTCAATTCGTGAGTCGCCACCCCCACGAAATCGTCTTTCTGTCTTTCAAGCAGAACCTTGTCTGTAACGTTTCTAAAATTGAATACTATACCATTGACACCCGGATTATATTTTAAATTAGTGAAGGTGTTTTCTATCCATGACCATGAGTTATTTTTATGCAGGTATTTATGTAACACTGTTTTCGACATACCAGGAGTCTCTGCAAGATCCAGGTACATTTCAAAGAGCATTTGTTGTTCATCCGCATGTAATCTTTCCCAGGCTTTCATTCTCTTTAGCTCTTTAGGTGTATAGCCAATCACCCTTTCCGTTGCCGGGCTCGCATACACGATCTCGTCTTTTGCATTCACTACTATAATAGCGTCTTTACTATTTTCAAGCATCGCCCGAAACCTCTCTCCCCTTCTTCGAAGATTTCGGCTCGCCCTTGTAACGGCACCACTCAATGATATCAGCAACAAGCATTCTGAAACGAACAAGATTAATTGCACACCTTGCTTCCTGTCAAGAGACAAAGTGAGGTGCGGCTCGAGAAAGTAGTAATCACTTATTAATGCCGAAATTATTGTAGTAAATATCCCGGGGCCAATGCCGCCAAACCCTGTAGCTAAAATAACGATCGCGAAGTAAGCAAGGAATGGAACGTCGGTTCCAATGGTATCATAGAATAAAATCTTCAGCGAGGTGGCTAAAAATAAAAGCAGAACACTAAAACCATATCTAACGTACCATTTACGCTTAATCATCGCCTTATCGCTCCAGAAATAATAATTCACTCTTTTAGCAAAAGCAAAATAGTATTGTAACGTTGATTTGGTCATTAAGCTTTAGCGGCAACAGTTAGTATATTTTCCGGTGTCTTTGGCGCTTTGGGGATACCGGAAAATTATTTTTTGAGATGAATAGGGTATAAATATATATATTTTGAAAATTTTAGCGAAGGTTTCTTAAGATAATTAGCACTTTAACGCAAACAATCGCTTTGGCGTTAAATCACTTCTTTCGGCGGTTTATACTTTTTTAATCTTTTGCGCAAAACCAATAATAAAAAAGGGATAATGTAAAAGCTGAAAAGAACGTACGTAGTTTTTCCTGGGAAAATAAGAGAAACCGTAATGACCAATATAACGGCGAATGATAAAACGGAAGCCCCGACTAAACTTTGCAAAAGCAGATATTTTTTTTGCGCCTCAAAACCATATATAGTCAGCTTTGAGTCTCTTCTAAATAGATAACTACAAAGCAAAAGTTGCGCAATCATAACGCAGGCAATATTAGACACGTAAAGAACTATCGGAAAAATAAAATGCTCTCTTATATGTTCAGTAAGACCGGAAGCAGTAAACGGAAAGCAAACAATAAAGAATATAAAAACGAGGTTGCGGATGATAACACCATTGTCATATCTTTTAAGATATTTAAAAATCTTTAGGTGGCGTGACCACATTACTCCGATGAAAAAGAAACTAAGTATAAAACCTAAAAATCTTATTAGTACCGGCTTAAATAATTCCTTAATCTCTGCGTTGGTAGCACTTTCCGGGACTTCCGGAAATTTAATTTCAATAATAAGCAATGTAATGGCAATAGCAAATACTGCGTCACTAAAGAGAATCATTCTCTCCAATTCAAACTCCTTGTGTATATCATTTTGCTGCCCCGACATCGACAATATGCTGATTCAATAAAAATATATTATCCGCACCAAATTATAATTAATATTTTTTTGATTGCGTACGGATTCAAATATGCCTGAAAGCAAAAGTCGCCCTTTTACGGAAGACCTATCATTCAGGTATCAACATCACCCTCCAGGAAATGAAAAAGCAGGATATAAATAGTAACAATGAAAGCTTGCGAGCGGTAATAGCTATTTGAATAATTAAATTTAAAGTATTGAAAGATTAGTTATCGATTAATTTATGTATCTCCTTTTAGAAAGTTGCCTGTTACCCTTTGATAAGCGTCCGATGTGTTTCTGCCGGCTTTACCATCTACACGTAAATGTTGTCCTGCTGCATTCAGTAACTTCTGCAATTGTTCCGCATTAAGATGATATTTATTCGGATCGAATATAACTTCGCTACCGAGGTTTTTAACCTGGGATAAGATATCCAGCTCGCCCGCAACAGCAATCTGCAGCTCACTCATACGCCGAAGTATTACAGCAGTACCCACCTGCGAAGAAACAGCTTGCGGATCAAAAACACCATCCTTAACATACTTACCTTTTGAGTACTGATTTGAACAACTCCACAGGTAAGGTGAATTAATATTCTTCTTACGGTAGCCGAAGCCGTTATACTTTTCAAAATTATACAATATCCCGCCAATACTCCAGTCAGTCCATTTTGCGAAGCCTTCGAGTTGCAATGCATCTACTGCACTGTCAAAAAAACTAAAAGGAGGATTACCTTTTTTGGGATAGCCTTTCGGAACCTGCACAGTTCGGGCTGTAAGAGGATCGCCGTTGTGAAGATGCTTTTTGAAATTACAACCACTTTCCATATTGTGCGTAATTCCTACAAAGTACCAGGGAATGTTAGTTACTGCAGAGATCTTCTCATATTGATCTTTACCCGCTCCAATAGTTTGCACCACTTTATCTAATATCGGGTATTTGGATTCCCTGATAATACAGGTATCAAAAAGCCGCTGATACTCCGTCTTGAGAGGTTCTGTTAATGCTGGCATTAGCTATCGCTTTGTTTTGAATTAAAACCTTGCAGTGTTCTTTAAAGGGGAGCAATTAGCTGTTGAAGGGTACAAAAAACAGGATGTAAAAGTGAAGTATTTTTTTGAGACCACAATTATGGTTTCAGAATTATTGAATAGTAAGAGATGATTTAGGGAGCGACTTTTACTTTGATAGAATTCTTAATCTTTGTCTTTCCTGAATTTTTTAAAAATGTCTGGCTTAAACTGGATGCTGCCATCAGACCCGGGGCGGCCACGCAGGTAAAGACTCGAGCCACCTTTTTTGTCGGCTCCTTCATTTTCGGGTTTATAATCCGGGCCTCGCTTTTTCAAGTTTCTTAGCGGTACTTGTATACTCATATCTGTATTGCCGTGCATGCTGTATAAGCCTTCCACGTACACCGATAACACAGTTGATTGAATCTCCATACGATTGATCTTTACTTCCTGGTTGGCGATTTCCAGCCGATCCTTTAATTCCGCAAATTGAATATTTTCAAAATCACGATTCTTAAACAGGAAGTTTTGAAGTTTCTTCACCGGTTCGAAATTGACAAGTGATCCATTCTTCAAAGAGAAATCTACAGTACTTACAATGCTGTTGGGATAAGCTTTGCCAGCATTATCAAGGCTGAGGGCTGCTGTCACCTTCGCATTTAATTTGCCTGTAAGATTTTTTGAAGTAATACCATCCTGGCCAAAGTTGTCGAATTCGTCAAATAACCCGTTCACATCCACATTTTCAAATACTACATTTACATTAGCCTTATTATAATTGTCACTCTGCGAAATAAGTGCACCACTCAGGCTCATCTTACCTCCCGCCTGTTCCATACTTACATTATTGATAATATAACGGTCTTGCAACAACGATACTTTTGCCAGCACATTAGATGCATTGAGCTTTTTATAATTCATTTTTGCAGCCCTGAGATTTACATCTACCCTGCCTCTTTCGAGTACGTCATCAATTTTTTGGGCAATATCACCAAGCTTACTTTTACCCTGTCTTTTGCTGCTGGTCTTTTTCCTTGACTTCAACAAATAGGTAAATGAACCCAGGTTGAGGGAAGGAGAAAAAATATTCCAGTTGACATTTACTTTATCAGGTTCTGTGTTGATCATCGAGAGAAGGTTTCTCGCTTCACCATCCATCACGATCTTATTGTTCAACACATCGCATTGAAGATTCTCCACAAAAACATCAGAACTTCTAAAGGCAAGTCTCCCATTTACTTTTTTCAACTCCACGTCTCGTGGTTCATAGAGAATATTGCCGTTTTTAAATACAATCATTCCATTAAGAAATGAATTTGTGTTATTATTTCTCGCAATAGGTCCCTTGTAAGTAAGATTAATGGCTCCTTCGCCGGATTGCAATTGAATAGAGCTACTGCCAAGTAATTCATTCAACTTAATTAGCGGAAAAGAGGATTGCAGGTCGCAGGTAAGTGTTGGCTGGTAAAGATTGAGTATTTCAATATTTGAAGAAGTAACCGGCAAATCATACCACTCTGCCGAAAAATTACTAATTATAATCTTGGAGTTGGGATCGCGACGAGGCAAACCCGGGGTCACCTCATCTGTATAAAATCCGTTCAGGCTTGCATGATCAAAATCGAAAAATGGTGTTGCAAGATGCGTGTCTTTTACACTCCATGATATATTAATTAAAGGATCGCCACCATTCAACGGGCCGTTAATAATCGCATCTGCATCCACGCCTTTATCGAGATTAACAATTGACAAAGCCGTTGAAATTTTTTCCGTAACCAACGATTTTGTTAGGGGGAATGATATCTGCTTAGTATGCACCCGGAGACTGAATTGCGGCGAAGAGCCTTTAAGATCAAACGATCCACTCAGGTTAAAAGAATGCCCGGACAGTTTTATATCAATGCTGTCAAAACCAAGCTTATCAGCTTTCTTGTCATAGTACAAATCAAAATTGCCTTCAAACTTTTTATCTTTCACGAAGCTTCCGGCTGGTAAATAAAAAGCAAGGCTATGAACAAGCACATCAGCTTTAGTTGAAAAAGTAAGAACACCGTTTTCTTCATCGTCTTCTTTGAGTCTTAAATTGCTTATAGCGAAATCGTGAAGCTTTTGCTTTTGCATATCGTTAACGGTAAGCCGCACATCTTTCAGTACAACGGATTTAAGTTCATTTTTGCTATCGTCACTTTCTTTTGTGGCAGCTCCGTTGTTTTTTGACGTAAATAAATAAGTATTGCTATAGCCGCTTGTATCGGTAAAAAGATAAACAGACGCATGCTCAACTCGCACTCCATTTACAGCAGATTTCTTTTTTATCAAACCCATAATACTGAGTTCGGCAAATACTTCTTTCGCCTGAAGAAAAGGATGGTGATGTTGCGCATACATAGTGTCCGTGATCATCACATCATGCAATAAAACAGAAGCAGAGGGAAAAGTTCTTAAGAAACTCAGTTCAACATCACCAATCGTAACATTTCCATTAAGCTTCTTACTGACACTTTCAGTTACTTGCTTAATGATTGATTTTTTGTTTGCAGAAATGTAGGCGAATGCAATGATGTACAATACTACGAGGATGCCGAAGATGACGCCAAGTACCTTAAGTGTTTTTTTCAGAAGTAAGTTCAATGCAGTAATTAATCTATGAATTTACGCTATAATTCAATTGAGCAATTACTTATTTGGTTCTCAAAAGTTAAAAAATGCTCTGTTGATTAATGCTTATTTTTGAGCGAAAATATAACATGGCTACAACTAAAATCACTGTGAATAATAATGGATCACTAAGAGTGGAGGGAGACTTCGAAATCGTGGATAAAGAAGGAAATAAATATGGATTGCAGGGAAGGGAAATAGTATCCATTTGCCGTTGTGGCCGTTCTGAAAACAAACCTTTTTGCGACGGATCTCACAAAGGACATTTTGAACATGAAGCAATCGCATTTGACCTGCCTCCAAAAAAGCCAATTCAATAAAGTATTATTTGCTACTGAGAAGAACTTGCTGAATTTTATTTGTCAGTTACGGTGGTATCATACACAACAGTTGTACTCCCGGCATCACGTTTAGCTTTCTTTTTAAAAAATCCCCTTAGCAAAAAGTTGTGCTGAACGGCTTCGAGATCATCATCAAGTTTCTTTGTTCCGGATTGCAAATTTTGTAAGGTGGTTTTAATATTCGCAGCAGCCTGCTCATCATGCAGCAGCATACCTATGGGCGTTTTATTATTGCTAAGGCCATCATTAAGATTGTTCACTCCTTTATTGAGGCTTACGCTGGTAGCATTCAAATTATTTATTACACTGTCTGATGTTGTGGCAACCTGTTGCAATTGTGCAATGGTCGACCGGAGCCTGCTGAATATAACGGTATCGGTTACAAGATCGTTTGCCAATGTGCCGCTATTATTAAGCTTTGCAGTGTAAGATGTTACATTCGATGAGAGCATTTGCAGGTTGTCGGAAACTTTTTTGAGCACAGTAGTCGTTGCCTTTAGCTGGTCATACATTGTTTCATCGGTAAGTAACTTTCCTACTGAACCCTGTCCACCGGCGAGTCGGCTGCTTACCATTTTGAAATCATTGGTTATTTCCAGTAAATTATCATTGTTCTTAGAAAGTGTATTCATCATTTCATCGGTGTTCAGCAATTTGTCGTTGTTCAAAACATCGCCCGCCTCTAACGCAGGTGAGCCTGACGTACCGCCGTATATTTCAATAATCTTATTTCCTATAAGTCCGTCTGAACTGAGCTTCGCCTTTGCATCTTTAGGTATAAATTTTACTAACTGGTCATCAATATTCATATCCACCTCCACTTTTCCATTTCCTTCGAGCGTTACTTTTTTTATGGTGCCTACCTTAACCCCGGAAAACCAAATATTATTTCCTTTCTGCAGTCCATTCACATTTGCGAAAAATGCCTTTACTGTAACTGACTTCGCAAAAGAATTTTTCTGAGATCCTAAAGTAAGTATGGTTAATATTAAAATGGCAACACCAAGGAAAATAAATATCCCAAGTA
>JBDTVF010000088.1:0-11561 GCA_040007325.1 Ginsengibacter sp.
ATTTCTACTTCAATACCAATTTTAGGATTTCGCAATACACATAACGGCTGGCAATCGCCCATGGCAAGCTTGAAACAATTATCAAGGAAAGTAGAACCTATTTTTTTTAAAGAATTAAACTCGTGATACGGAATAAGATTATTTGTTGGAATCAAATCTTTATTGAATTCAACCATTTCCCTCGATTGAAATTCCAACTGAAGATCATCAACAGGATCTTCCAAACAAAAATAAGGATGCCAGCCATCCTGCATTGGAATGAGCCCCTTATCCTTATTAATACATTCAGTGGTGACCGTTAGTTTATTTTCTTTCTCAAGCTGCCATGTAATGATGCAATCATAATTAAAAGGATATCCTGCATCTTCGGCCCGGTAGGCATACTGCATGGTCACTGATGCGTGCAGTTCATTTGCGGTAGTTCCTATTATCTTAAAATCCTGATCGAATAAAATTCCATGAATAGCGCTTTGCCCCATGTAAAATTTTTCAATTTTATAATCCTTCTCACCAAAGTGATAAGAACCTTTATGAAGGCGACAAACGAAAGGCGAAAGTTTTGTTCCAAGAAATCCATTTGTAACATGCTCGTGAAAATCGTCGCTGCTGGCGTAGCTCTCTACTACGTTGATAAATTTCCCTTTGGTATTTGCTGCGAATGCATGAAGTATCGCGCCGCAGGAAGGAATAATCTCCGCATAAGTTTTACTTATATCATCACGCAGGATAATTTTTTTGAAACCGTCTTCTTCTTTTTCTTGTATGGAAAACATAGAAGATTCAATTTACACAAATGATATTAATTACTTTCTAAAATTTTCATCACAATTTTTTCTTCAGAAGTGAGCCTATTCATATTATCACTCTTTTCAATTTGATCAATTTCCTCCATGTATTTCTCAAGCTTTTTACTTTCGTACAGTGAAAGGATCAAAGGGTGGACGTAATACTTTTTGCAGACGGTTCTTGTGTTGCCCAAATGCTCTGAAACGATATCTAACGCCTCAACCATACGCCGCTTGGTTTCTGATTTTGTCTCGCAACATCCAATTGCCTTTAAAGCAAGAAAAGCCTGCACTGTTCCGGCCCAGGTTCTGAAATCCTTTGCGGTAAAGTCCCCTTCGCTTATTTCTCTTATATAATTATTTACAAGCCCTGAATCTATAGAATGTCTCTGATCTTCTTCATCGTAAAACTGGAATAATTCTTTACCCGGCACATCACGGCATTTTTTTATTACCGTGGCAAGTTTTTTATTCTTAAGCTTGATGCTGTGGCTTACGCCCTTTTTACCGATAAAATCGAAAGTAACCGCGCTGCCATTAAACTTTACATGCTTGTCCTTTAAAGTAGTGAGGCCATAGGACCCATATTCTTTTTCGTAAAAAGAATTACCAACCCTGATGTGCGTGCGCTCCATCAACGCTACTACGGCAGCCAGCACTTTTCTCAACGGCAAACCTTGCAGGCCAAGATCTTTCTCTAAATGTTTTCTTATACCAGGAAGCACTTTACCAAAATCTATAAGGCGATAATATTTAGTATGATTTCTGAGAGAGTTCCAATGCGGATGATACCTGTATTGCTTGCGGTTCTTTACATCATAACCAGTTGCCTGCAGGTGTCCGTTTTCTTTTTTGCAAATCCACACGTTAGTCCAGGCGGGCGGAATTACAAGATGCTTTATCCGTAAAAGTTCTTCATCATCTTTTATCAATTTCCCATTGAAATAATAATCGAACTTTTTCCCCTTGTTCTTGCGTTCAATGCCTGGCTCTTTATCAGTCACATAAACAAGATTGGCAGCACGGGCTGTTTTCTCCTCATCTTTTACGATGCTTTTTAACTTCCGTTTGGAAATCTTTAAAACTTCTCCTGAAGCTGTAACCATGAATATTGTTTTTTACAGTTAATAATTTCGCCTGCCTGTTATCTTGAATTTATTAATTTTTTACAATTTAAGTGCTGTCTTTGTTCAAAAAAATTCGAGGAAAATATTCTACGAACTCTGAGTGCTACACAAAAAAGGCAGGCTTAAATGCCTGCCCGGGGAAGAGATAAAATAAATGTTATTCATCGGTTTCCTTAGATGTGAGGAACTCATTCTGCCCATCAACATTCTTTACAACCTTTTCATCATCGTTGATACCTTTATTCTTCTTGCCACTTTTTGCAGCTATATGAAGCTGCGTATCTGTACCTGCAGAAGCCGCTCCAGTATTACGCTTGTCATTTGTCTCCAATCCTACATCCTCACTTCCCTGGGTTGGCTGTGATATCCTTTTAGTGTCTGCCATAATAAATAAGTTTTAGTTACTAATACCTATAGAGTAGAAAATTATATGCCAATAATCGGTGATGCTGCCATATAGGTTTCATCAAATGATTTGATGTTATTTTTACAAATGAATTATCTCGCTCACGCTTATCTGTCGTTTAATAACCCCGATATTCTCACCGGAAATATGATCAGTGATTTTGTAAAAGGAAAAACAAAATTTAACTATAGCGCGGGAATTCAAAAAGGCATAGAATTACACAGATCAATCGACACTTTTACTGACAATCATGCGGCCACTGCAAAGGCCAAAACCTTTTTAAGGAAACAGTATCGGTTATATTCAGGTGCCTTCGTTGACGTGATATATGATCATTTTCTAGCAACAGAGGAAAAGCAGTTTGAAGTATATGGCAATTTGGAAAGCTTTTCTCTAATAACCTATGCTTCACTTGATAAATATTTTGAAATAATGCCTTTGGGTTTTCAAAGTATTTTTCCTCACATGAAAAACCACAACTGGCTGTATAATTATAGGCTAAAGGATGGAATAAAAAAAAGCTTTGCGGGACTTGCCTGGCGGGCAACTTACCTCAACGAATCTGATATTGCTTTTGCAATATTCAATCAACACTATGATGAGTTTAAAAAGTGTTACGATGAATTTTTTCCAGAGTTAAAAAATTACGCAGGCGATTATTTACGCAACCTTTTGGCTAATTAATTCCATCTATATTTGTAAATTATGAAAATGACAAAAAAAATCATCACGCTGTTGCTCGTATTAACAGCTTTACATTCTTCGGCCCAAATGGCTATTTCTGCATTGCCGGCGCTTGACAAATCGCCAATGGACATGAGTTATTATCCCAACAATTATCCTATACTTAAAATACAGGACAAGGCAACCGAGCCGCTGGTAATGCGGGTTGTATACAGCAGGCCACAGCTTAACGGGCGTAAGGTTTTTGGCGAGTTGCAGGAGTATGGCAAAGTGTGGAGACTCGGTGCAAATGAAGCCACCGAAATAGAATTTTTTAAAGATGTAAAAATAAACGGCAAAAAAATAAAGAAAGGCAGGTACACTTTATATGCTATTCCATTTACTGATAAGTGGACACTTATTTTAAACAAGGATACAGATGTTTGGGGTAGTTTCAAGTATGATCAGTCAAAGGATGTACTTCGTGTGGATCTGCCCACGTCTAAATATCAATCTACAGAAGCCATGACAATTGTGTTTGACAAAACAACCAAGGGAGCAGATATGGATATGTTTTGGGACGACGTGAAAGTTTCTTTACCAATCGAATTTTAAGTTAACAATATAATGGCCTGGCGCCTGCCAGAAATTTAGAATTCCATTTAATCAAATATGCATCTCATAATAACAGGTGAGTGTATTTAAACCTATAATCATTGAAGCTCGCAACTAAATTAATTCATGCTGGTGTGCATCCTGATCCTTCAACCGGTGCCATCATGACCCCTATCTATCAAACGTCAACTTATGTGCAGGAAAGTCCCGGAAATCATAAGGGATATGAATATGCACGAACTCAAAATCCCACACGTGATGCACTGCAGGATGCCCTGGCGGCAATTGAAAACGGGAAATATGGCATTTGTTTTAGTAGTGGCTCTGCTGCAACTGATGCAGTCATAAAACTTCTAAGCCCCGGAGATGAGGTGATTGCAGCCAATGATATGTATGGAGGAACCTATCGTGCGTTTACAAAAATTTTCGAGAAGTATGGCTTGAAATTTCATTTCATAAACATGCAAAATGCTGAAGACATAAAGAAATATATAAACAGTAATACAAAGCTCATTTGGACTGAAACACCTACTAATCCAATGATGAACATCACAGATATTGAAGCTGTGTCAGGTATTGCTAAACAACATAATATTCTCGTATGTGTCGATAATACTTTCGCATCGCCTTTCCTGCAAAATCCATTAGACCAGGGAGCAGATATTGTTCTGCATTCGGCAACAAAATATTTAGGCGGCCACAGCGATGTAGTGCATGGCTGTCTTATTGTAAATGATGCAACATTAAATGAAAAGCTGAGGTTTATTCAAAACAGCACGGGAGCAGTGCCTGGTCCTCAGGATTGTTTTTTAGTTTTAAGAGGTTTGAAAACGTTGCATGTTCGTATGCAAAGGCATTGCGAGAACGGTGAAAAAATTGCAAGATGGCTTAAGGCAAATCCTAAAGTTGATAAAGTGATCTGGTGCGGTTTTGAAGATCATCCCAATCATGAAATAGCAAAAAAACAAATGCGCGACTTTGGTGGTATGATGAGTTTTACTTTAAAAGATGACAGTATAGAAGCAGCCAACAAAGTGCTTTCTTCAACAAAATTATTTTCTCTTGCAGAGAGTCTTGGAGGTGTTGAAAGCCTGATCGGGCATCCCGCGACGATGACCCATGCAAGCATACCGCTTTCAGAAAGATTAAAAACCGGCCTTGTAGATTCACTTATGCGCCTAAGCGTGGGTATTGAAGATGCTGACGATCTTATAGATGATTTGAATCAGGCTATAGGATAAATTATGAGAAATGATCTCAAAGGTTTTCTTGACCGAAAAGTAATTGAATATAACAGGCCATCTTTCATTAAAGACGATCCCATTTCCATTCCACATTTATTTTCGAAAAAGCAGGACATTGAGATTGCAGGCTTCTTTGCGGCAATATTTGCGTGGGGCATAAGAAAGACTATTATCAATAAATGCAAGGAGTTGTTGCGGCGGATGGATAATGCACCGTATGACTTTTGCCTGCATCATTCTGACGAGGATCTGAAAAAGTTAGTTGGTTTTTCACATCGCACATTCAACGATACAGATTTATTATATTTTATTTCCTTTTTAAAATTTCATTATTCAAAAAATTCCAGTTTTGAAAGTGCCTTCGTTAGTAAGCAAGCTATTAATAGTAATTGCAAGATTGAAACATCACTGAACTATTTTTATTCTTACTTTTTTTCCCTCGAGCATGTGCCGTCACGAACCCGTAAACATATTGCGACGCCGGGGAAAAATTCAACCTGCAAAAGGTTAAACATGTTTTTAAGATGGATGGTACGCAATGATAAACATGGAGTTGATTTTGGCATTTGGAAAAAAATTTCGCCGGCTGACTTAATATGCCCTGTTGATTTGCATGTCGCAAGAGTCGCAAGTAATTTTGGTCTGCTTCAAAGGAAACAGGTAGACTGGCAGGCAGCAATTGAGCTCACTAATGAGTTAAAAAGATTTGATGCAAATGATCCGGTGAAATATGACTTTGCACTTTTTGGATTAGGCGTTTTAGAAAAATATTGATCGTGAACCCTTCGAACGAAATATCAACTGCTCAAAAAATATTATCGCTTGCTGATAATATGAATAGTGCAAATGCAACCGCATTAAAAGCTGAACTGATAAAATATATCAACGATCTTATCAATAATGATTTTAATGCATTAATTCAATTGCTTTACAGGATAGATGTTGATGAACACCAACTAAAAGAAAAACTTCAAGCAGAGGAAGGCTCTAATTCCGCAACATTGATTGCAGAAATGATTATTAAAAGACAGAGACAAAAACAAGAATTAGCAAGACAATTTAGAAATATAGATTCCACGTCCGAAGAAGAAAAGTGGTAACTAAGTGCGAGCTAAAACATAATTTTTTTAACCGCTTCAGTATCCTCTTTTTCTTTTTTTAAATCGAAGCTTGTTCCAAAAACTTTGTCCCAAATATGTGTGCTTACGCCAAAGCCCTGGCTATCACTTTTATAATGATGTAAGTGATGATTTCTCCAGACGGGCTTCATCCATTTAAAGGGAGGCTTCCAGGCATGTATTGCGTAATGCATGCTGCCGTAGATAAGATAGCCCAATACGAATCCCGGGAAAAAGCTATAAACACTTTCGCTGAGGATAGCATAAAATATTACGAACACGAGTGAAGAAATTATAAGACTCGGAACAGGAGGCATAAAGAGTCTTTCGCGGTCTCTTGGAAATTCGTGGTGATTTCCATGCATTAAATACACAATCTTTTTGGCACGTGCACTCTCACTCACCCAATGGAAAATAAAGCGGTGCATCAGGTATTCAAAAAAAGTCCAGAAGAAAATACCGCCGATAAAAATCAGAATAGCATGGAGTAATGTAAAATCAAAATTAATTACCGCCAAATAGGGCAAATAAATGATTACAGGCAAATACATTCCCCAAATTACAAGTGGATGAGTTTTAGTAAGATATTCCAGGTACTCATTTCTGAAGAGTTGTGCCTGTCCTTTATTGTGAATCTTCTCGAATTGCATAAGCACATTTTTCTACACCAAAATTAAAACAAATTCTAAAAAATCATCACGTTTAAAGAAAATTCAATGCATATGTTATAGCCTTCAACACAACCTTTATAAATAAATTATCTTGCGCACTCACTGATAATCATAATTAATGAAGTTAGTTTCCTATTTGAAAGAAGATCATGCGCAACTTGCATTTCTTGTTGACGGCATGTTGTACGATAGTGACAGATTACATCCCGACCTACCTGTTACCATGACTATGTTTCTTAATTTTTGGGAAGATATATTTCCAATAGCTCATTCTATTAACAGGGGGCTTGTGGAAGGCAACCGAAGGTTCACAGGTATTGCTGTTGAAGATGTAGAAATACTTGCGCCCGTACCACATCCAACAAGTTGCAGAGATGCGTATGCATTCAGGCAACATGTCGCATCAGCACGACGCAATCGCAATGCCGAGATGATACCAGAGTATGACCAGTTTCCCATTTTTTATTTTACCAATCATAACAGCATACAAGGACCCGGCGAAATCATATGTATGCCCGATCATTTGCAAAAGCTCGACTTCGAACTCGAAGCAGCTATTGTGATTTGCAAACCAGGAAAAAATATCAAGGCTGAGGAAGCTGCTGAATATATAGGCGGTTATATGATCATGAATGATGTAAGTGCACGCGGCCTGCAGATGCAGGAAATGAAACTTAACCTTGGCCCTGCCAAAGGAAAAGATTTTTCAACCGTTATAGGCCCGATGCTGGTAACGCCTGATGAGTTGGAAGAATATAGTATCGAGCCGAAAGAAAATCATACCGGTAACGCATACAAGTTGAGTATGAAATGTTGGGTGAATGGAAAGCAGGTGAGCGAAGGAAGCCTTGGAGATATGGATTGGACGTTTGCAGAAATTATTGAAAGGAGTAGTTATGGAGTACAATTATTTCCCGGAGATGTTATTGGCAGTGGAACAGTGGGCACCGGTTGTTTTCTTGAGCTGAATGGTACAGGTAAATTAAATGATCCTGATTACAAAGAACAATGGCTGCAGGAAGGTGATGAGGTAGAGATGGAAATAGAAGGCCTTGGGCGTTTAAAAAATACGATTGTAAAGGATGAAAGTGATTTCTCTATCCTCGCATTGAAAAAGAATCTGTGATGTATAAAACGATTCTTCTAAAAGATCTTAAGACGTCAGAAGTTTCAAATTATTTGCATTATGCAATTGCACCACGTCCTATTTGCTTTGCAAGCACTATAGATAAAGCCGGCAATGTAAATCTTAGCCCATTCAGTTTTTTTAATTTATTCAGCACAAATCCCCCGGTTATTATTTTTTCGCCTGCAAGAAGAGTGAGGGATAATACCACCAAGCATACATTACAACATATTCTCGAAGTGCCCGAAGTGGCAGTGAATATTGTAAGCTATGACATGGTGCAACAGGTGAGTCTCACCAGTTGTGAATATTCCAAAGACACAGATGAATTTATTAAAGCAGGTTTTACCAAAGAACCATCCCAACTTATAAAGCCACCACGTGTAAAAGAAAGCCCGGTGCAAATGGAGTGCAAAGTACTTGAAGTAAAATCTTTAGGAGAAGGAGGAGGTGCTGGTAATTTGGTGATCGCCGAAATTCTTATGATACATGTTAAGGAAGAATTACTGGATGATGCCGGTAAAATCGATCAGGCCAAACTTGACCTTGCAGCACGCCTTGGAGGCGACTGGTATGCAAGGGTAAATGCAAATAATATTTTCAAAGTGAAAAAGCCAAACACTGAATTAGGTATAGGGTTCGATGCGCTTCCTGAATCCATTAGAAGTAGTAAAATTTTAACCGGGAACCATCTTGGGCAACTTGCCAATGTACATGAAATGCCAGCTATAAATCCTGCGTTCGAAGATGACAAGCTGAAAAATATTTTTCAGTATTATTCAATAGAGCCGGATGAAATGGAGAAAGAATTGCATTTTTATGCAGTGGAGTTACTTAACGATGGCAAGGTTGATGAAGCATGGCAGGTCTTATTGGCTTTAGCTTAAAAAAATAATATCTTTATAATATGAGTGCAGTAAAACTTTTACCATATTATACCTACGAAGACTATTGCAACTGGGAAGGCAGATGGGAACTCATTGATGGAATTCCATTTGCAATGAGCCCCGCACCAACGTTGAGACATCAATGGCTTGCGGCCAATATTATTTTTGAATTCAAAGACTCGATCAAAAAATCGAAATGCAAAAACTGTAAGGTCTACGATTTTATCGATGTAAAAATTGCGGATGATACTATTTTACAACCAGACTGTTCCATTATTTGCAAACCCACTAATAAAAAATTCCTTGACTTCCCGTCTGCCTTAGTCGTTGAGATATTATCTCCTGCTACCGCTTTAAAAGACAGGCATACCAAATTTTCACTCTATGAAAATTTTGGAATTAAATATTATGTTATTGTAGATGAGCAAAAGGAAGAACTGGAAATATATTGCCTGGAAAATTCAAAATATATTCTTCAAAAGAATCCTGATAATGTTCCTTTTACTTTTGCTTTAGACGATGATTGTACGACAGACGTGCTTTTAAAAAACATTTGGGAATAATTTGTTTTAACATTTTCTATTAGCCTCGCCGGTCACTCCGATTGTATCTTCAGGAAATAATCCCCGGAATGAAATTTTCTATTCTGCTAATATGCTTTTTGCCAACTGGTCTTTTCTCACAACCTGTATACAAGTATAAAAATCTTGTGCTTGAAGGAGGAGGAGTAAGGGGATTGGCTTACGCAGGTGCCATTGAAGTATTGGAGCAAAAGAACATCATTAACAATATTGAAAAAGTTGCCGGTTCCTCGGCGGGCGCTGTTGCCGGCCTTATGATTTCATTGGGATATAATTCCGTAGAGATAGATTCAATTTTGCAAAACTTAAAGCTCCAGCAATTTAACGATGGCAAAGACATCGTTGGTAAAATAATAAGGATAAAAAAAGAGTACGGTCTTTTCAAAGGAAATAAGTTTGAAAAATGGATTAGCAGCCTGATCGAAGCCAAAACAGGCGATCCCAACATTACCTTTTTTGATCTGCATAAAAAGCATCTGCAAGACAATACCTTTAAAGATTTCTATTGCACCGGAACAAATATTTCCCGCCAGCAGCTAGAAATTTTTTCATGGCAGAACTGGCCTCACATGCAATTGAAAACCGCGGTCCGTATTAGCAGTTGCATACCTTTTTATTTTAAGCCTGTTGCAATTGACAGCAGCGGAAATGAAATAAATGCCAGGACGTCTCAATCGCCCTTTGACTTATATGTTGACGGTGGAATGCTCTGCAATTTCCCGATAAATATTTTTGACAGTTGTACATCCGGCCGTAATGCTCTTGTAAGCAATGATGTCTATTACAATTACGAAACCCTGGGGCTTAAACTCGAAAGAGCACAACAAATAGAGGAATTTGAAGAAAATAAAACAGCTATTGCCCCTTATCAGATCAGGAATATGAAAGACTACACCAGTGCCGTTATGAATCTCATGATGGAAAAGATAAACAGAAGTGCCGTAGACTTAAGCAACGAAAAAGGCCGCACGATCTATATCAGCTACGGCGAAATTTCCGGAAGGATAAGAAAAATGACGCCGGAAGAAAAAAAGTTACTTCATGACAATGGAGTGGTTGCAGCAACACAATTCTTTAATTCAGGCACTGCCGTCCATTAAGAAAGCCACTTTGTTCGTATCCACACCAAAAGTTACCTTTGCCGGAAAACAAATACTGTTTGTCATTTTTTGACAAACTTTTTTATTTAATAATATGAGTACTCAACATTTATCAGAGCAGGAAATTATACGGAGAGGCAAATTAAAGGAATTATCAAACCTGGGCATTGACCCCTACCCCGCTGCATTATACCCGGTAAACATATCATCTGCCTATATAAAAGAACATTATAAAGTTGATGAAAATAAAAATGACTTTGCCGACGTATGCCTCGCCGGCAGGATCCTGAGCATACGTGATATGGGTAAAGCATCTTTTGCGGTGTTACAGGATGGTGCTGGTAAAATACAGCTTTACATAAGGAAAGATGATATAGCTAACGGCGAAGACAAAACGCTGTACGATGTTGTTTGGAAAAAACTCGTGGACATAGGTGATATCATTGGTGTAAAAGGATTTGTTTTTACAACGAAGACCGGTGAAACATCTGTACATGTATCGTCTTTAACGATCCTTTCAAAATCGTTGCGCCCTTTGCCAATTGTAAAAGAAAAAGACGGGGAAACTTTTGATGAAGTAACTGATGCGGAATTTCGATACCGCCAGCGATATGCTGATCTTATTGTAAACCCGCATGTAAAAGAAACGTTTGTAAAGCGTACACGAATGATGAATGCACTGCGTGATTTTCTTAATGAGCGAGGTGCACTTGAAGTAGATACGCCTGTATTACAAAACATTCCCGGCGGAGCCGCGGCAAAACCATTTATTACTCATCATAATGCCCTGGATGTGCCTTTTTATCTTCGCATTGCCAATGAGCTTTATTTAAAAAGATTAATAGTTGGTGGCTTTGATTGGGTATATGAATTCAGCAGAAATTTTAGAAATGAAGGAATGGATCGCACCCATAATCCTGAGTTTACTGTGCTGGAGTTTTATGTGGCCTACAAAGATTATTTGTGGATGATGGAAACAACAGAACAATTGCTGGAGAAAACAGCAATCGCTGTGAACGGTACTACTGTAGTAAGTGTAGGTGATAAAGAAATAGATTTCAAGGCACCATACAAACGAGTCACCATGTATGATGCTATTAAAGAACATACAGGATTTGACATTAGCAATGCAGATGAAGAAGCCCTTAGAGACGTCTGCAAACAATTAGGAATACACGCTGATAAATCAATGGGGAAGGGAAAGCTCATCGATGAAATTTTCTCAGAGAAATGTGAAG
>JBDTVF010000089.1:0-11481 GCA_040007325.1 Ginsengibacter sp.
GTTCACAGAATTCACGCCTGTAAGATCAATACTATCAAGTGCTACCCAGCCTTCAACAGCAGGGAAGATCATAACATTATTGCCATTATATTTGAAAGGCTTAAATCCTTTTACCTTTTCAGTGCCGGTAAACGTAATTGTATTACTTCTTAAAGCAACCAAATTACTCCCGGTTAACGCTTTTATGTTGTTACCGCCTTTGTCTGTATAGCTTGCAGATAACACCATTTCAGTGCCGGGCTTCTGATTCGACGGAGGAACGATCGATCCCGATGCCGGCAACGATTTTTTAGTTGAAGCTGGTGCTGCTAATGATAGTATCCAACTCAACATTTGATGTACATCACTTTCTGAGAGTGTAGGATGCGCTGCCATGGCAACATCGCCCCATACCCCGCTACCACCTTTAATGATCTTTTGAGTAAGCGTACTCATAGCGCCAGGCTGCTTATTATAACGTTGGGCAACCTGTATAAAGGCCGGGCCAATAGATTTTTCTTCTTCCTTATGACAGCTTTTACAATCCAGTGAAAATACCAAGCTTTTTCCCCCGATATTTGCCTGCCCTTGCTGATGTCCTACAGAGGCAGCTTTGTCAAAACCTTCCACATAATCAACCGAAACAAACATATTCGCAGGGTCCATTTTTGAAGTATCCTTACTGTCGGTTACGGTTACATCATATTTGACCGGCGTTCCCGGCAGGTAAAATGATTTATTTCCTCCTGTAAGATTTATCGCTACCTGCGGTGCTTCATTGCCCGCATATACATAAACTGCATCGCTTTTGGAAGATGCTCCCTTATCATCTTTTGCCTCCATAGAAATCGGATAATCTCCTGTGGTAGTAAAGGTATAATCCAATTCCGGTGACGTTGTTTCTTTGGTAGTGCCATTTCCAAGATTCCACAGATATGTTATTTTATCATTTTCAGGATCCTTTACCGAGGTAGTAACTTTTACCGTAAATGGCAACACCCCTGAAGTTTTATCGACATTTATAGCGTCTATGACTGGTGGACGGTTACCGCCATTAAAGTCAATTCTTGAAAGACCTGCATCAGCATTTTTTGTAAACCAACCAGTTCCATATTCCAGCAGGTATAATTTTCCATCCGGGCCTACTTCCATATCAATCAGGTTATTCAACTTTATGTTGCCAAAAAATGGTTCCATTTTATCAAAGTCTCCATTTGGCTGCATTGTTACGGCTTTTATCCATCCCCTTATCCAATCGTAAATAATTAGTTTGCCATTATAATAATCTGGTAAACGGGTTTCTTTTGGATACATATCAGTGTAATAAACAGGGCCAGCCATTGCGTTTCTGCCTCCAGTACCCACTTGAGGAAAGTCAGGCGAGGCGGCATACGGATACCAAATAAATGCTGGCTGTGCAGGAGGCAATTCTCTCAAACCGGTATTATTTCTTGAATCATTTATCGGATGATTCGGGTCAAATGCAGCGCCGCTTTCACCAGTAGCATAATTGTATTCACGGTATGGATAATTATTACCTACAAATAAGGGCCAGCCAAAAAAGCCGGCCTTTCGTGCCTGGTTTACTTCATCATATCCACGAGGGCCACGTGTAGCCAGGCTATCGTTATTTGCATCAGGGCCAACTTCGCCCCAATATAAATTACTATTTTTTTGGTCAACGCTGATACGGTATGGATTGCGATCGCCCATTACATAAATTTCAGCCCTTGTTTTATCCGTTCCTTTTGGAAACAGGTTGCCGGAAGGAATATCATAACTGCCATCATCGTTCACCTTTATTCTCATGATCTTTCCACGAAGATCATTGGTATTCCCTGCAGATCTTCTTGCATCATATTGCATATGACCTGGAAGATCATTCAATGGAGCAAAACCACTGCTTACATGTTTGGCTCCCGGCTCATTGAAAGGGGTTGAATTATCACCCGCGGAAAAATACAATAGCTTGTCAGGGCCAAAGGCAATAGAACCCCCGGTGTGGCAACAAATTTCACGTTGCGATTTTACCTCAAGAATTACTTTTTCAGTCGCCTTATTAAGTGTGTCATTTTCGAAAGTGAAGCGTGATAATCTGTTGACGGAAGTGTCCGCCGGGCTGTAATAAATATATACCCAATGGTTTTTTACAAAGTCAGGATCTTTGGAAAGTCCCAACATCCCTTCCTCTGCATTTACACCGGGCGTATGCAATGTTTTATAATACACGTCAAAAAAACCAACCTGCTTCACCGTTTTTGTATCGTGCTTATATAACATAATCTCTCCGCGGCGCTGTATCACCATAATATCAAAATTTGGCAGGATGGTCATTTCTGTTGGTTCGAAAAACTCTCCCTGAACCAGAGATGTTTTTGTAAACCGGTTATCTTCCGGAGGTATTTGAGTTGTCGCTTTTGAATAGTCGAGTTCTTTATTATCTCCCATCGCATATTCAATTCCGCCTAATATATGTTTGAGATAAAGTGGTTCGGTATAAGACTCCTTTGTATGCCCAAGATTTGTATAAAAAGCCCGGCCTCCATCATAATCGTGATACCATGCCATTGGATGGTTGTCTCCATTTACACCACCATGGTAAGTTTTTTCATCTATATTAATTAGTACATGAATGTCTTTACTTATTTTTTTAAAACTGTAAAATTCATCTGTTCGTTTCCATTCCTTTGGGAGATCTTGTGTGGCCTTACTGTTTGCATCAACAACGTGCAACACTCCCGGCTGAATATTTGGGAACGTATCATTAATGCCCGGATGGCTTATAAAATAGGCTCCCACTAAACGCCCATACCAACCCCAATCGTATTCGCAATCCGCTGCTGCATGAATGCCCATATATCCTCCACCGGCTTGTATATATCTTTCAAATGCGGCTTCCTGAAAATTATTTAAAACATCACCAGTTGTACTTAGAAATACTACGGCGGCATATTTCTTCAAAGTATCTTCCTGGAACATGTTAGCATCAGTGGTGGTATCTACGTCGAAATTGTTCTCGCTTCCCAGTTTTGCAATCGCAACATTTCCATCTGCGATAGATTCGTGATGATAACCAACTGTTTTACTGAAAACGAGAATTTTTGGTTTACCAGATTCTTTGTTAGAGCAGGAAAACATAGTTGAGGTAACAAATACAAAAGCAAGGAATTTCACGGCGACATTAGAATATTTCATTTTTATTTTTTATTTACAGTATAAAAATATTTGTTTTCAATTATTAAAAAATTATTTAAAAAGGGGAAGGGCTAATACACGTCCATCCTCCATCAATAATTAAGCTTTGTCCCGTAATATGTTTTGCGTTATCTGATACAAGAAATAATGCAGCGTTCGCAATATCATCGACATTTGCTGGTCGACCCATCGGAGTTATGTCCGACCAAACCTTTTCATATCCCGGATCATCAAGCGTTCTCTCTGTAAGCGTAGCGCCTGGCGCTATCGCATTTACGTTTATCTTGAACTGCGAAACCTCGATCACCAAATTTTTCGCCAGCATTTCCAGTGCCGCTTTACTCATACCATATACAGCAAGGTCTTTATGCGCCTGGTGGCCTGTAACTGAAGACATAAATAATATGGACCCGCCATTCTCCTGCTTTTTCATCTGGTTGGCTGCCGCCTGCGCGAGAAAGAAAGTGCCACCTAAATTCACTTGCAATACTCTAAAAAAGGATTCCGCAGTATAAGTAAAAAAATTACCGAATAGTGTAATGCCTGCATTTGCAATTACAATGTCGAGCCGCCCGAATTGGTCGATCGTGCTTTGTACTAGTTGTTGAATGAAATTCATATCGCCCGCATCTCCCGCAATCGAGATACATTTGGCGTTAGCATGTTTTGATATTGTTTCTACTGCATCCGATCCGAGTTTTTCATCAACATCATTTAAAACTACTTGTGCACCTTGCAATGCAAGGATTTTGCAAATTTCAAAACCGATGCCCTGTCCGGCCCCCGTTACAATAGCAACCTTGTTAGCAAAACTCATATCAATCTTATTCATTTTTCACGGCGTTCAATTATAGCCGTCTTACTTACCTCAAGCTGGCAAATGATTTTTTTATTTATTTGAAGGTAATTTATATACAAGACAATTATTGCAGTGAATTCTACGATAAAAATAGAGAATAGTTAGTAACGGATTTTATTTTTTACAAAAAAAGTATACTGGTTTTTTAAAACAATTCCAATGAATTTCTTATTATGAATGCAAATGAATTTACCAATAAACATGTACAAAATCCATGGACAAAAGTTAGATACCTTTAAATTACTTTCATCAACCCATTATATCACGAAAAATATCGATAATGTTTAATGATATTAGCATATGGATAGCAAAAACGTATAACAAAATTTTAAACAGTACGACAAAGAATTTCATCCATCAATAACATCATAAAAATGTCTGTAACGAAAATAATCAACAGCTTTCCGTTCATTAAATATGTACATAAGGAGATTAGTGATGAAGCGGCGTTGAAGCGGTCATCGGGATTTCTTGGTGAAATGCTTCAGCGCCGGAGCGTACGGCAATTCAGCACAAAGCCTGTGCCCGAACAATTGATCAGGAACGTAATTGCGACGGCCAACACAGCACCATCAGGTGCGAATAAACAGCCATGGACTTTCTGTGTCACAGCTGATCCAACTATAAAAAAACAAATTCGTATTGCGGCAGAAGAAGAAGAGTTTAAAAGCTACAATGGAAGAATGCCTGAAGAATGGCTGAAAGATCTTGCACCATTGCAAACTGACTGGAAAAAAGATTTTTTAGAAATTGCTCCATGGCTTATCGTTGTTTTTAAGAAGTCTTACAATGTGGAAGCAGACGGGAGCAAAAGAAACAATTATTATGTTACAGAAAGCACAGGTATTGCAACAGGTTTTCTGATCGCAGCAATACATAATGCAGGGCTTGTTACGCTTACGCACACCCCAAGTCCAATGAACTTTTTATCAAAATTACTGGAACGCCCGGAAAATGAAAAACCGTTCCTTCTTTTACCAGTCGGTTATGCTACGGAAGAATGCTGGGTTCCTGAATTAAAAAAGAAGACACTGGAGGAGGTAACCTTTTTTTATTGATTAACTATTCTTATTTTCAAAATATTTAATTTTTAGAAAAAAATTTCTAATTATTTGCTTCTCGGCTCCTTTCGCTTTCTTTTAACGAATCCGCAGGGTTACAAGGCGGAGGTTGTGAGAATTAATCAACAGATGTCTGCAATTTTCTCACACTAATATTTTTTAAAATGAAATCAAAACTATTGTCAAGGTTCACTTCCCACCTGCCGTAGAGACGCTTACACATCGAAAAATTCTAAGAATGAGTTTATTCAACTTGCCGATTTAAATCCGGAGTTAAATCATTTGCTTGTGTAAATAATTCTTTTTCGCATCTTTTCTATTAACAATCAAAACTTTTAAAATGAAACTCATAAATTATTTCATGGCACTCGCTGCCATGACACAGATCCTTATTGCCTGTGATGGCAATGTCAAAAACAACTTAACGACCAGAGATCTCGCTGCTCCCGCACCGCCGCCAATGCAGTTGATGGAATTAAAAGCTCCTCCGCAAAATTCATTATATGAAACCGCGGAAATACAAGACAAGGCAAATGTCCAGGACGAAGCTTTCGATACAGAAGATTATGATAATATAATTGAAAACGAATTTGTTTCAGCGGAACAACAGCCACTATCTACATTCTCGATCGATGTTGACAGGGCATCTTATAGCAATGTTCGCCGCTTTGTTGAGAGCGGGCAGCTTCCGCCAAAGGGCGCAGTTAGAATTGAAGAGATGATTAATTATTTTGATTACAAATACCATCAACCGAATAATGACGATCCGTTAGCTATCTATACAGAAGTGGGTACCTGCCCATGGAATGAAAAACATAAGCTGGTAAATATTGGTCTGCAGGGAAAGATAATCTCATCGGACAATCTTCCTTTATCGAATCTTGTTTTTTTAATAGACGTATCAGGATCGATGGGTGAACCAAATAAATTGCCTTTGGTACAGCAATCCTTAAAATTGTTAACCGATCAGCTACGGGAAAACGATCGGGTGGCAATCGTAGTGTACGCAGGTAGTGCGGGTGTCGCGTTACCATCCACAGAGGGAAGTGATAAAATGAAAATCAAAGAAGCGATTGATGAATTAGAGGCTGGTGGCTCTACCGCAGGTGGCGAAGGAATTAAGCTTGCTTACAAGATTGCCCGCGAAAATTTCATTACTTATGGAAATAACCGCGTAATACTCGCTACAGATGGTGACTTTAATATAGGTGCCAGCAGTGATGATGAACTGGTAACTCTTATAGAAAAGGAAAGAAATGAAAGTGTGTTTCTTTCAGTCCTTGGCTACGGCATGGGCAATTACAAGGATAATAAAATGCAGCAACTCGCCGATAAAGGAAATGGCAATCATAATTACATCGACAATTTAAAGGAAGCTAAAAAAGTTTTAGTAAATGAATTTGGCGGCACTCTTTTTACCATTGCAAAAGATGTGAAACTGCAGGTAGAATTTAATCCATCTGTTGTGAGTGCATACCGGCTAATTGGCTACGACAACAGGCAGCTACAAAATGAAGATTTTAATGATGATAAAAAAGATGCGGGAGAGGTAGGATCGGGGCATACCGTTACCGCTTTATATGAAATAATCCCCGCCAGTATTACAGACAGCTTTGCACGAAAAGTTGACGGCTTAAAATATCAATCAAAAAAAGAAATCATCGAATCAACACCAGAGGTCATGAATATTAAATTAAGGTATAAACTTCCCGAAGCCAATGTAAGCAAATTAATAACCTACCCGGTAAATAATTCAAACCTGACGCTTGAGAATACATCCCGGAACTTCCGCTTTGCTGCAGCCGTCGCGGAATTCGGTTTGCTACTTCGACAATCATCATTCAAACAAAAAAGTAATTATGAGCAGGTAATTAAAATTGCAAATTCCGCTACAGGAAATGATGAGAACGGATATCGAAGCGGCTTTGTAACACTTGTAAAAGAAAGCATGACCTTGCCTAAAGAGCTGGGCATGACAGAATAGATCGCAATCATTGAGTTTCAGTTTTATTTTTTTAAAAATAACGGCAAGCTATATTTTCAAAAGATTTATTATCAAATAGTACAAATTTTCTAATTATTAAACCTATAGGCATTTTTTTCGAATTTATTATCTTGCACCTTTCGTCATTTTTTACCAATAAAAAATACAACTATGGCACTTTGGATAATTCTCGGAGTAATCGTACTACTTATTGTTTGGATAATTGGCATGTACAATGGGCTCGTTAAATCAAAAATAAAAGTTGACAACAGCTGGAGCGACATCAGGGTTTTTTTGAAAAAAAGATTTGATCTTATACCCAACCTGGTAAATACAGTAAAGGGATATGCCACCCACGAAAGCCAGACTTTTGAAAAAGTAACTGCAGCCCGCAATGCTGCCGCGGCGGTACCGCCGGGTGATGTACAAGGTGCGGCACAGGCTAACCAGTTATTGGGTGGGGCGCTACGAGGTTTACTCGCAGTTGCCGAAAGTTATCCCGAACTAAAGGCAAATCAAAATTTTCTGGAATTACAAAATGCACTTCAATCTATAGAAGGCGACCTCGGTAATGCACGACGTTATTACAATGCGACAGTAAGAGATTACAATACTTCTATACAGCAATTTCCCGGCGTTATCGTCGCAAATTTTGCTGGTTTTAAGGCCAGGGAATTCTACGAATTGGAAAACCAGGCAGAGGCGCAAAATGTAGAAGTAAAGTTTTAATTCATTCTAAATGAAGAAGCTTTTTGTAATCATTCTACTTTCTGCTGTTTTCTCGAAGCCTTTAAAGGCCCAGGAATACTTTACAATAAAACAGTACAATGTTGAAGTCAAAATCAATAAGAATTCTTCGATAGACATAGCCGAAAAAATAAACGTTCAATTTAGTGAACCGCGGCACGGCATTATTCGCAAAATTCAATACAAGTATAAAATACAACCTATACCCGAAGGGGCAGAGAAAGCAAAACGTGATTTACAATCGAATGGCTACAACCGCATAGTAATCGATGACATAAAAGTTCCCGGATGGAAATATGAGGTAAGTAATAGTGGCGATTACAAATCAATAAAAATTGGTTCTGCTAATGAATATGTCCGCAACGATCAGCAATTTGTAATAACCTATCATATAGAAAACGCTATTAATTTTTTCAAAGATCATTCTGAATTTTATTTCAATCTTATCGGGAATGAATGGAATACAAGTATTGAAGCAGTCAATTTTACAATCGAACTTCCCAGTGCTCTTATTGATACATCAAATTACTTTGTAGCCACCGGGGCTTATGGCTCGAGACAAAACAATACCAGTACAAAGTGGATTAGCAACGCCGTTTTTTCAGGGCATATTACCCGTCCATTAAATGCTAATGAAGGCGTAACTGTCGGCATTTCGTTTCCACAGGCATTTCTTGATAAACCTGATTACAGCTTAAGGGGAATCTTTTGGCTGCTGTTACCGATACTGGCTTTTGGTGGAATGTTTTATATATGGAAACATTGGGGAAAAGATGACGATGTTGTTATTCAAACTGAATACTATCCTCCAGAAAATATAAGCCCCGGTATTTCAGGATATATAATCGATGGTAAACTTGATCGCAGAGACCTTACTGCTCTTGTGCCCTATTGGGGAGCCGGCGGTTATCTGGAGATAAAGGAACTTGATAAAAAGCATTTATTAGGACTTGTAAAAACCAAAGAATACGAATTTGTAAAATTGAAAGACCTGCCTTCGACAGCACTTGCTTTTGAAAAAACATTTTTTAATGGAATTTTTAAGAGTGGTAACGAAGTACAGCTATCTGACCTAAAAAACAAATTATATACTTCCATGAACGTTGCGAAATCCGAACTGCAAAGTGAAATTGACAGAGGTGATTATTATGTAAAATATTCAAGAGGGATGGTTAGCTTTTTTTCGTTAATTGGTTTTGGCCTGTTGGTTCTTGGGATAGTTAAGTTAGTAAGTTATTGGTTTGAAAATAAATGGATGGGCATTGCTATGGCGGCCAGCGGCATTTCAGTTTTGATTTTTGGCTTATTGATGTCAAAAAAAACACCAAAAGGAACTGCGTTATATCAAAAATTATTTGGCTTTAAGGAATTTATAAAATCAGTGGAAAAAGATCGCTTGCAGGAATTTTTAAAACAGGACGAAAATTATTTTGATAAGGTCCTGCCTTATGCCATTGTATTTGATGTAGCAGATAAATGGAAGGATAAATTAAAAGGTCTTGATGTACCACCACCTTCGTGGTACCATGGTAGTTATGCAGGGAGCAATTTTAATACTCTATTATTTATGAATAGCCTTGATAATTCTATGAGAGCTATGACCAGTACATTTTACAGCGCACCAAGCAGTAGCGGCAGCAGCGGTGGAAGTTTCAGCGGCGGCGGTGGATTTTCCGGTGGCGGATTTGGTGGCGGTGGTGGAAGTAGTTGGTAAGTGTATATTGGCTCATGCTATCAACGTCCTTACCATTCGCCGATCCAGGTATCACATTAACCGATGTAAAATGTTCCGTCTTTGTTGCATTGCAAGATGGAGACGAAAAAAGCGGAGACTGAGGGATTCGAACCCTCGATACAGTTTCCCGTATACACACTTTCCAGGCGTGCTCCTTCAACCACTCGGACAAGTCTCCTATAATGATATTCCTTTTACAACCACTTACTTCTCCTGATTCTTCCAGATTTCTTCAACCAGCAGGGTAAGTCTACAAAAGGACGGCAAAACTACAAAATCATTCAAGAACTTTTTCCATCTGCATGGAGCGCGAACCTTTAACTAGAATTTGAGCATTATCGGGCTGTAAGTTTTTAAGCCAATCTTTTGCCATCAAGGAGTTTTCGAAGTTAACGTACTCGTTTTCTATCTCCGCAAATCCTTTTCCCACAAGCACCACTTCCTCCCATGAATATTTATCAATAAGATTAATAATCGCAGCGTGTTCATTCCTGCTTTCATTACCGAGTTCCATCATACTCCCAAGGAGTAAAATTTTTTTATCGCTTTTCATAGCTGCAAAATTTTCGATCGCCGCCTTCATGCTTCCCGGGTTGGCATTATAGGTGTCTAAAATGATCAGGTTACTCCCATCTTTTATCAATTGAGACCTGCTGTTAGATGGCTCATAGTTTTCGATCGCATCTTTTATTTTTTGATCTGGCACTTTTAGAAATCTGCCAATACAAAAAGCAGCTATTACATTGGAAAAATTATAAGCGCCTACCAAATTTGTTTTTACAGTCAGGGGTGAATCCCCATCGATTATAATTTCAAGAAATGGATCGCTTTGTGCCACTGAACCTTTAAGGTATTTGCCTTCTTTGCCATACGAGATTATCTTTTCGAGCCCACTACTTAATTGTTCTACAGACAGGTCATCTGAGTTTACGAATGCTGTTCCATGGTGAGTTCTTAAATAATCAAACAATTCACCTTTACCCTTTTTTACATTCTCAATGCCGCCGAAACCTTCAAGATGTGCCTTGCCGCAGTTTGTAATCAATCCATGGGTTGGCATTGCATATTCACAATATCCGGCAATTTCACCGAGATGATTTGCACCCATCTCTATCACGGTCGCCTCCACATCATCTTTAATTTTTAAAATAGTAAGCGGAACTCCTATATGATTATTCAGGTTTCCTTCGGTGGTATAGGTTTTAAATGATGATGATAATACCCGGCTAACTAATTCCTTCGTTGTAGTCTTACCATTACTTCCTGTAATCGCGATAAAAGGGATTGTTCGTCCTTCGGAATCTTTAGCTAACTTAACCCGATGAAATTTGGCAAGTGCCTGTAAAGTTTGTAAAACGTCGTCAGTATAAAAAAGCCGACCATCTTGGAAAGATATTTTTTCATCAACTATTACATAAGCTGCGCCGCTGTCAAGAGCTTGTTTTGCAAATTTATTACCATTAAAGTTTGGGCCCTTAAGTGCGAAAAAGAGATCATCTTTTTTAAGTTTTCTTGTGTCAGTTTGTACTGAAGGGTATTGTCTATAAATCTTGTAAAGTGCTTCAATATTCATATCCGCAAATGTATATTATCAGATTTAGGTTTATAAAAAAAGCCCCTTATGTTTTATAAGAGGCTTAAGGAATTATTGATAATGTTATCAGTTTTTTTTCTTTTTGTTTTGCTTACGCTTTCCGAAGATGTTACCTTCTTTGAAGCCATTACCTTCAGGACTACCAAGTCTTGTCATTGCACATCTGAAACCAACTGTGCTACTTGCCTGATCCTGCTCAAGATAACGTCTTGCACCCGGAGATAACCAGTAAGGCATATCATTCCAGCTACCGCCTTTTATCACACGTGATTTATCACTGATCAAAGATGAAATACCATATCCATAAGTTACCGCTGAAATTGAATC
>JBDTVF010000090.1:0-11456 GCA_040007325.1 Ginsengibacter sp.
ATAATTTCGCCTGCATTAACAAAATAAATTTCGTCAGCATTTTCTATGGTATTGAGACGATGTGCAATAATGATACGCGTAGTAGTTTCCGGTAGTTTATTTAAGATGTCTTCCAATAAACGCTCTGTCATCGTATCAATGTTGGCCGTGGCTTCATCGAGAATCAGTAATTCAGGATTACGCAAAACAGCACGCATGAAAGCGATCAATTGCTTTTGACCAAGGCTTATATTATCTCCGCCGGATGATACTTTGGTCTGCAATCCATTTTCAAATATTGTGAGCAGGCTATCGAGGTTGGCATCTTTTATGACTTTCACCATTTGCTCATCAGAATAATCTTTATACTGCTCATTGCCGTATAAAATATTATCCTTGATAGTTCCTGTAAAAAGGAATGGCTCCTGCAATATGAAACCGATCTTTTGAGAACGTTCTTCCGGGGAATAGCTTCGAATGTCTTTGCCATCAAGAAATACCGTGCCCTTTGTGGGATCGTATAAACGCGAAATCACAGAGGCCGTTGTCGTTTTACCGCCACCGGTAGGGCCAACAAAAGCATATGTTTTCCCTCTCTCGAGTTTCACAGATATGTTGTGTAAAATTTCTTTGCCGGCTTCATAACCAAAATGAACATCTCTGAACTCAAGCAAAGCATCCGAAGATATCCCGTTCGTATTTTTAAAAGTAGCAATATCGGAATCTAATGAGAGGATCTTTGTAATCCTGTCCCAGCCTGCCATCGCAACCTGGAAGCTGGTCCATAGCGACGCCAGTTGTCGCAAAGGATTGTAGAAGTAAGTGGCATAGGCAAGATAACTTACCAGCAGACCAATAGTAAAGCTGCCGGTAGAAATTAAATAGATGCCGTAAGTCAAAACAAGTAATTGTGCAAAACCGGAAAACAAACTGTATACGGGAAGAAAAATATTATTGGCAAGTCCCGCACCAATAGCGGTCGAATAGTTCTGTTGATTGGCGACGTTAAATCGCTGCCTGAAATAATCACGCCTGTCAAATGCAACGATCACTTTAAAATTATTCAGGCTTTCCTGTATCTCTCCACTCATACCGCCAACACTTGCGAGGTTTACTGCGTTCTTTTTTTTCACCCATGGAGAAACAATTTTTGTAAAAAATAAAATTACCAGGCCTGGAAGAAGTGTTGCAACACCCAGCTTAAAGTTTATGATCAGGAGAAAGATTCCTGCACCGGTCATGGTGGCTATACTGCCGATAAATTGCATTAAAGATTGAGAGAAAAAAGAATTGAGCTTATCGGTATCATTATTAACCCTTGATATGAGATCACCTGCCTTATTAGCATTAAAAAAAGCAACAGGCAAGGATTGCAACTTCCCAAAGATCGTATTGCGCAAAGTGAACAGCATACGTTGCCCGATGCTTCCCATAAGTTTTGTTTGAAAATAGCTGGCAAATAAACCGACAAGATACATGCCTAAGAGTACACCTGCGAATACAAGCACGCCATGATATATTTTATTCTGTACATACTTATCTATGGTATGGCCTATGATGAACGGGCCTAATAAGTTGATAGTTGAATTCACGAGGATAGCAAACAGCGCAATTAATAAATTTTTCTTTTCGTGCGAAATAAGCTGCAGCAAACTCTTCAGCGAAGAATAGGTAGACTGTTTTTCTTTCTCGCCGGTAAGCTTATTAAGATTGTAATTCATAGTTACTGGTACTTTTTTGTGAATTGAGTAACTGTATATATTCCGGGCTCGTTTGCATGAGTTGCTCATGTGTCCCAATGGCAATAAGCTCGCCTTGCATTAAGAGAATGATCTGGTCATAATTTTCGACAGAAGCTATTTTTTGAGTAACAGATAGTAAAGTGAGGCCTGGATAATTTTGCTGAATATTATCGAGAATTTTTTGTTCCGTATTATTATCAACTCGTGCCGTAAAATCATCCAGGAATAATATTTTAGGATTAAGTGCCAATGCACGGGCCAGCATAATGCGTTGCTTTTGTCCGCCTGAAAGACTTGAACCGCGCTCCGAAACTATCGTGCTTAATTTATCGGGTAGCGTCTCGATAAAATCCCGAAGTTCGGCTGTGTCAATCGCTTTTTGCAATGATTCATCAGTAACTAAATCACTGAATGCAATGTTTTCGCGGATGCTCATATTGAAAATAATGCTGTCCTGGAAAACGAATCCTACCTGGCGGTGAAAAGACTCGCTGTTATATTCTTCTATTTGGTGGCCATCATATTTTACATCGCCAGATGTTGGCTTCATTAACCCTGTAAGCAGGTACAGCAACTGCGTTTTACCGGCAGCGGTAGGCCCTATCACAGCAACCTTAGACCCAGGTTCAACTGTAAATGATACGTCCCGCAAAACTGGTGCCTGTCCATAAACCATGTTGATGTCATTTAGTTCAATTTTACCTTTCAATGGATCAGTGATAACTCCTGTTTCAGAAGGATCGGGCGTTTCGATGATGTTGCTGATGCGAGTGTATGATGCTATTGCCTGTGCGATCACATTGCTCATAAAACCAATTATCAGTATAGGAAATATCAACATGGAGACGTAGCTGTTGAACGCGGCGAAATTTCCCAGCGTCATACTCCCCGTGATAACAAAATGTCCGCCCAGGGCGAGAATCGACAACCCCGCCATATTAGCGGTGAATGTGATAACAGGTATAAGACCAGCAAAAAGGTAGAGAATCTTAAGTCCATAATCTCTGGCTTTGGTATTTGCCTCGAGGAATTTTTTATATTCTGACTGCTGCGAATTCACTACGCGAATAATAGCTGCTCCCAAAATACTTTCGTTGATAACTTTATTCAGCCAGTCGATCACTGCCCTGGCTTCAATAAACAGTGCCCTGACTTTTTTGAGCACCACAAAAAATGTAATGCCAATGATCGGGATGATTGCTATCACGCAAAGCGCAAGTTTCCAGTTAATGGTGATCATTAGAATACTTGCTCCGATGATGATAAAAACTGAAGAAACGATTGACGCAATGGCCTGCGAAATAAACATCTTTATAGAATCAACATCCGCGGTGAGGTTGGTTAACAACTTCGATGGATTAGCATTTTCAATAAAGGAATATGACTGCCTGGAAATTTTATCAGCAAGCTTTGTTCTTAAATCCCTTGCTACTTTTTCAGAAGCATAAGTTTGAAAGATACTCTGAGCATAACTAAAAATAAAGATGGCAACAACAGCTACTGTAAATTTTATCACCACAGGCCTGAAAACGAAATTCCCGGCGCTGAAGGCGTCGATACTATTTGAGATGATCTTTGGTATCAATAGATTTATACCATTGCTCAATACCGTGAAGATGATTAATAATGCTACAATACCGATGTATGGTTTAAGCAGATCAAGTATACCCGGTTTTTTATTCATTGCAGTATTTGACACATAGCAGTATTTATATAGTCGTATGTGCCGCGAAAATATTTTGGCGAATGCCTGGAAAATCGCAAAATTATAAGTTTCAGCCAAGTATTTGGCTTGTTAATTTGAATGGACCCATTCCAAAATCCGTTATTCACTAATTTATTGGTGCAGGCGGTCGTACTTCTGTTCCAACTGTATTCGTAAGGCCATCACCTATTTCATGCCTGTATTTGTCAGCAACCGCATTAAGCTCTTTTACTTTTTCGGGATATTGTTTTATCACATTCCTGTCTTCGCCGGGATCAATGCCCAGGTTATATAAGCCCATGGGTACTTTCACCTGGGCATATTTGCCGGGATACCTATCACCACCAATGGTGGCCGGCGCACTATATGTTTGCGAGGTAGCTTCAAATACCAATTTCCAGTTTCCTTTACGTATGGCTTTCAAATTATTTTTATCATAGTAATAAGCAAATTCATCGCGGGGATTAGCATCATGATCACTTAACAAAACATTTTTAAAATCAACGCCATCAATTTTTTTCACCGGCATTTTTGCATCGCATATATCAACAATGGTAGGCAGCAGGTCCATCGTCGTCATCAGCCTGTTGCAAACGATACCTGGTTTTATTTTTCCTTGCCAACTGATAATACCTGGCACTTTAAGGCCACCGTCCCACGCCGTTCCCTTTCCCTCGCGAAGGCCAGCAGTATTACCTGCATTGTTCCCAAAAGTTAACCACGGTCCATTATCACTTGTAAAAATGACAATGGTATTATCTAACAGATCATTTTCCTTTAAAGCTTTCATTACTTCGCCCACTGACCAATCCACTTCTTCCATTACATCTCCAAATAAGCCGGCACCGCTTTTACCTTTAAACTTATCGGATACACCCAATGGAACATGAACCATGGAATGCGCTAAATACAAAAAGAAGGGATTTTTTTTATTTCGGTTGATAAAGTCAACAGCTCTTGTGGTATAGTCAGTAGTTAGCTGGTCCTGGTCATCGAAAGACTTAATAATTTTTATTGTTTTGTTTCCTTCTATCAAAGGCAGCGGCGGATATTTTGCCCGCCAAAAAGAAGTGTCTTTCCAGGGCGTGCCATCATAATCATAAGGCCACATATCATTTGAATAAGGCAAGCCATAAAATTCATCAAAGCCCTGTTGTAGAGGAAGGAAAGGCACTTTATGGCCAAGATGCCATTTGCCAATGGCTGCTGTTTTATAGCCTTTGTCTTTTAGCAATTCCGCAATGGTTTGTTCATCGGGATTCAATGCAAATTTTGCGTTTTGATCAATCGCACCGTGCATGCCAATTCTTGTAGGATAGCAACCAGTGAGCAGGGCGCTTCGTGATGCTGTGCAAACAGCCTGTGCCGCATAAAATTCAGTGAAGCGCATACCTGATGCTGCGAGTGCATCAATGTTAGGTGTTTGGTAAGGGCCGCCACCATAGCAAACCGGATCGCCATAACCCATATCATCCATAAAGATGATTACAACATTTGGTGTAGAAAAAACCTGCTTTGCAGAAGAATTATTTTTCGTCTTCCAGGTAAATGCACTAATTAAAACGGCTATTAAAATTGCAAAATACTTTGTTATAGATAGTAAAGAAGACTTAATTTTTTCCATTTTATTAGGTTAATTTTTTAAGAGATCAATCATACTGAATTTTCCACAATAGTAATAATACCAGGATTACTTTGCCATTTACGATACCTAAAGAACTCATGCAGAAAAGTGGAGTGATAGTAGCCCCGGCATGACTAATTTATTTTCTTATTATTAAATGATTATGAAAATTCCGTAAACGAAATTGTGATCTGCTCCAATTTAAAATGTTCATTTCGCTCAAAGTGCAAATTCCTGCCACTTGACAAGCACTGCAGACAATTTTGAAATCATGCTAGGAGAACTCCCCCAACCCTCTGCGAATGAATTAACGTTGAAAGCTCTACCATTCATTTGGCGCTTAAGTTATTAATATTGAGAATAAACGGATAGAATCCGTTTTCCTGTTGCATTTCCTATTTCAATTTCGGCAAATTATTCCACCACTTTAATAATTTTGCGCTCAATTCACCTACTAACTTTTTTTTGGCTAATGCTAAATTATTTTTTTCAGTCCGGTCTTTTACCATGTCGTATAATTCAATCCTGTTGCTATCGGGATTCATAAGCAATTTCCATTTGCCTTCCCTGATAGCAAGCGAAGGGCTTTTATCATTTGCATCCTGCGGATAGTTGAATGAAAAACTATTTCTTCCATACTCCCAGAAAATATCTTTTTTACGTTGCATTGGATTACCCAATAACACGATACTTTTTTCTTCTCCATCACTTTCATAACCTTTAGGAACATTTGCCCTTGCTAAATTGCTAAAACTCAGGAAAAGATCATTCGAGCATATTACAGATGTAGAATCAAGGGTACCTGGTTTAATATGACCGGGCCAGCGAATAAAGAAAGGCATCTTCGTTCCGCCATCATATAAAGACAACTTACTGCCACGCATATACGCAGATCGGTCATGGCGAAAATTCGGCAAAGGCCCGTTATCACTTGTAAAAACTATTATGGTATTTTCATCAATCCCCAGCTCTTTTATCCCATCCAACAATCGTCCCATTTGCTTATCGTATTCTTTTAAAACCGCCAGGAAACTTACTTCTTCCTGCGGGCCACCGGGATAGGCACGCACTTCTCCATCGCCGGGAACCCAAGGCGTATGTACATCATCAGGCCACAGATCTACATAACATGGTTGTTTTTTATGTTTTTTTAAGAACTGTAATGTTTTATCAACAAAGTAGGCTGTGCGGTTCCATCTCTTAATGCTGTCAGTAGAACTCCATATCCAGTTGCTATCGGTTATTATTGGATCAGGATCAGGGCTTTCCCAGGTGCTGTTGTATTCATCAAAACCATATTCTTTTATAGAAGGAGCATTATCTACATCGCGACCGCCACCCATGTGCCATTTGCCAAAGTGGCCGGTGGCATAACCCGCATCCTTTAATACCCTTGCAACCGAGGGCGCATCAGATACCAGAAAATCCGCCTGCTCACAATTTTTATTATGCTTTCTGTTATCAAGATAAGTGGTGAAATTAAATTTTGCAGGAGCCATTCCGGTTAAGAATCCTGCGCGGGACGGGGAACAAATTGGAGAGACACTATAATAGTTGGTAAACCTCCTCCCCTCTTTTGCAATGCGGTCAATATCCGGCGTTTTATAAACTCCGTTAAAACAACTGATATCGCCAAAGCCCATATCATCGGTAAGAATGAAAATGATATTGGGTTTGATTGGTTTCTTCTTTTCATTCGTTTCTGCGGAAGCGGAAAGATGAAAAAACAGTAGCGTTGAAACGATAACAGTAAACAAATTTATTGGCATATTTTTATTTTTGGATTGCTTTATTTTCGTTTCTCCAACAACGGTTTTCGAATTCTTATCAAAGATAAAATAACGTACCATTTCTCCCATCATTCAGCCTGGATAAAGAACACCAGGTCGCGCCGGGTATCTACATCTGGGTAACCATTAGTGCCCGGCGAAATCACGGCTCTTTTTTTCATGTCAACCGGAAACCGCGTTGATGCCAGCGCCGCTTTGTTTGCAGGATCGGTGAAGTTTTTGGAAGGATCGGCAGGCGTTGGCGGAAATACGCCATTGCCACCTCTGCGGATGCCATGTCCGAAGGGATACACATCTTCATATTTGTTAGCAAGCGTAAAGCCGCGATTATCACCAATGCTATCAATCATCAGCATGAATGCGTATTCTTTCCCGGGTTTTAAAATCACTTCGCCCTCTTTGGGTAAAACAAACTGCAGATACCAGCCTTTCAGTTTGGGGTTTCCGGGAGAAATGTCTGTGTCATTTTCAGCAAACCCAAAATCCGTTTTCGTTGGGAAGGTAGCTCCTGAAAATACACCAAGGCTATGGTAAGTTTCACCGGTGATATAATCATCTTTAAAGGGTTCAATGTATTTATGCAGCCGGTCATTGGGCCAACCATGGAAAGCCTTCATGGTATTGTCTGAGCCATTATCGTTAACCACGGGTGTACCGGAAACTTCAAGAATCTGTACAGATATATGCTGACTATACATACCCGTTCGCACTACATTGGAGCCAAACCCAAGTTGCACAGTCACTGACTTTAAAGCTTTGTCAACGCTTCCTGAATATTTGAAAGTCTGGCCCAGGTCGCGGTTGCGCATCATATAGGGGATTTCCTGGTTTTGGGCGTTAAAATATCCAAACCCGTTAGTAGCATAGGCCGTTTTGCCTGACCACTTATATTTCAATGCAGCGTCATTGGCCAAAGAAGTATTACCACCGGTATCATACCGGATATTTGAAACCAGTACATTTTTTAAAGTTGGCGAGTCCGTTAATACGACCTTGAGTAAAGGCCTTTGCATTGTGGTTTTCTGGCCGCATCCTGAAGGAACCACCATCGCCCACTGGAGAAATACGAAAGTGAATGGCTTATAAAAATTGAAATAGGATTTTCTTTTCATTCTTCTTTTTTATAGTAAACAAACTTATTAAACTAACAATTCTGATTTTTTTTTATTCATTACATACTGTTAGGATCTTTAACGCATATAAGTCTTTATGCTTGATCTAAAACTGCAATTTAAAAATATAGGCCTGCCTGCTACCCGTCATGGTGGAATTAAAGCCAATAATATCTCCCTTTGGGCTCCACCGGCAATGAAGGTCGCAACGCCAAAATTTTCCATGATCGGTTCCGGAAGTTCCGTCTTTGGTAAATTCATCAGGCTCCGCAAACCTCCCTAAACACAGTGCAGCCTGGGACTTCATATTCAAAAGATATATTTTTTGTTCCTGCAATTCAGGTGAAGGATAAGCATCTGTCACCATCCATTTTCCGTCAGGAGAAAATGTGCCATGTGCGTCAAAATCCAGTAAACCATTTCCTAATCTTTCATAATTGTCTTTTCCGGCAGTAAAAAAAATATGAGAATATTGTTTGGCTTTATACTCGGCAGTAATCATTAAATCACTATCGTTTAACCAGTCAAAATGAGATCCTCCCCATCCATCCGGAAAACAACGTTGAATATTTGTGCCATCAATATTTACCGTAAAAGCAGTAGTATTTCTATTTGGAATAGCCCGTGCAAGCCAAAATAGTTTACTTCCTCCACGACTAAACAAAGTATGATTAAAATACTCAATGCCGCCTTGTGGCACCTCCGGCGCCATACTCTTTACCTGCGCTACTGATACTATTAATTTAGCTTTACCTGTTTTTAAATCAATCAAAAAAATTCCATCATCGGAAGGATATTGCACATCGGCCTTTGCATCTTGTCCTCCGCCTCCATACCCATAATCTGATCTTGTAATTCTAATCCTGGAAAAATTAATGCTCGCCGCCATTTTGCCATCCGGTGAAACAGCACTAACGGGGTAAGGAATTACTTTTATCTCTTTTTTTGTATAAACATTCATTATTACAGATACCGATTTTCCATTTCTGTAATCGTTGTAAATAATGAGTGAATCAGGCGATATGCCCAGCCAATGCGCCATACATCCCTGCTGAAAATTCCATGCACGGGTTTGTGTTAATGGAATAAAATCATGAGTCTTTAAATCAACTAATCCTAATGTAGCGGGCTCGTTTACATTATCCGGAAGTTTGTATTTCAAATCAGTTTCTAAAACAGTGGCGTAGCGCTCGTTTTTACTAAATGAATTAATGCCAAAATAACTGGCATAAAAATGTTCTTTGCCATTTTTTGTTATTTGAATTGGATGGCTAATTTCCGGGAAGGTGACCGGTGTTTTTGGGGTATATTTAGAAGAGGAGCAAATACAAATTAAAATTAAGCCGGAAATTAGAATTGTAATTATTCTTTTCATTTATTGAAAATTTTTAAATGGTTATAAATGGCTAAATCTAATTCAGTATTGCACTATAGCAAAACAGGAGAAAAAACAAAGTGACAATTTTTACTTTCACTTGAAATATTTTTTATATCATTAGTTCAAATCACAAACTTCTAATCAGCATAAACCATTAAGTTTGAAATGTAAGTATTTGGTGTTGCTTTTATAATTGCGTTTTTAAAGTTTCATAGTTTACTTTTTGCACATCTACATTTTGGTCAATCGCATTTAAGGCCGCAGTGGCAGTAAAACCAACTTATTTTTCATAGTTATTATCTGGTTTATTAAAAACAGTTTAAGGAAATTACCTTAATTACATTTTTATCTTTAAGTTATTCTCCGATGGAAATCAGGCTTGAGTTTTTTGTTCTCCCTTTTACAAACAAGTTGATGTTCGTGGTTTTCTCACCTTGTACACGAAGCAAAGTATCATATCCAGGTAAAAATACATGAGCTGTAACGGCTGCCAAATCAACATTGTTCAACAAATAAACTACCGGGTAAACCTGTTTTGTTGCGATGTCGTATCCGGCATTATCTATATGAATATTCCGTACATCATCGGCTACCAAAAAAGGCCGCTGTTCGCCCGCCGCTGTGTTAAGGGAAATATTTTCTAATTTGATATTTTCAGCATGGCGTATGTAAAAACCGGCGGCCGGTAATTCAGTTCCAAACATTCTGTTTTCGGGATAACCTTTGTATTCTCCGGTATGGCATCTATTCTATTGTTTACTTTACCCAAAGAATGATTGACCAGGGAAACATTTCTTATAACCACATCTTTTACAAGAAATCCCAATCAAAAATCTGTGTCAACAAATTTGCAAAACTAGTGTCAGACAGAACGCTATTTGAGAGTGCGACTACCGCTGCAGCGTTCAAGAAATGGCGGCGGCTCATTGCTGAATTGTTCATATAATATCCTCCTTTTGTTTTTTTGTTTTCAACAAGGCGGAACTCCCTTGCCTTGCTGCTGAATATTAAAATTTTAAATTTGATGCCTCAAGCCTGATACTATCCTGCTTCCCATTTTCAATGATAACGATGAAGTTTTTGGTTAATGTTTGCTATTTTTTTTCCTGGTTATCGTTATTAATTTAGCTGCTTGTAAATATTGAAGACTTATTCGCAATCCGTTAAAATATTTTCTACCTTATTAAAATGATTTCAGATCAATGTTCCGATTGACCGGGAATTTCAGGAATCCCCGGGTCGTCAAGAATTTGCACGGTAGTGACCGGGCCGAGCGTTTTCCAGTCTTGCAAAACCCAGACAACCTTCTTGTCTTTGGTCACCTCTACCATCTGCGGCCCTTTGCCATCATTGTCGCCCCGGGATGTAAAAATGGTATTGCCATTGGCTAAACGGGTGCAGGTTTGGGGAGCAGAAGAAAACCGATACGTCTCTGGCAGGTCTGTTCTGGTATTGAATTCCCAAACCGTCTCCCCTTTGGAATTAACCTCCAGTGCCTTAGCATCAGCTTCATTCGTAATCAACGTATTCCCATTCTTTAAACGAAGAGCCGACCAGGGCTGCTTACAATCGTACTTCCAAATCTCTTTGAAGTCCTTGTCATATTCTGCAACATATCCAAGGCCAAAAACAGAAATGAGATAAGTTCCAGCGGCTGTAACACGAGCCCTCCGATACTGTCCATGGATACCGTTGGGGTTTGCAGGTTGTGAATATGGAAGCTCGTGCTCGACTTCAACGACTCCGGTCTTGATATTGACAATCATTAACCTGGGCGGCAAACCGTTCACAATGAACATTACTTTGTCCAGGCCCATGGGCTGGCATGTATGAACTTCGGTATGATTGGGTCCCGCTTCCTTTACACAATCATAGCGCCACACTACTTTTTTATCTGGCGTGATTTCTTCCACGTATTCCATTCGGGAAAATAGGATATTGCTATTTGAAAGCATCCATACATCATCGTATTCATAGCTTGTGCCGGTGGAATAGGTCCAAATCACTTTGCCTTTATTAATCAGGAACATTTTGTCGTAGTTTTCACCAACCAGTATCATTGGATGCTGCGCTAAACCGTTGCCTGGCAGGTTGGGAGGAGTCACTCCATTCTTCCAGTTACCTGC
>JBDTVF010000091.1:0-11359 GCA_040007325.1 Ginsengibacter sp.
AATCGTCATTTAGCTCTGATTTTTCGAGCGTGAAAATTCATAACGACAGCACCTCAGTGCAGATGAATGAAAGCCTGAATGCACAGGCGTTTACCCATGGCAGTGACATATATTTTAATTCAGGGAAATATAATTCGGACAGTACTTCGGGTAAGCACTTGCTGGCGCATGAGCTTACTCATGTGGTGCAACAAAATGGCAAAAGAGATATTCAAAAGCAAGATGAAGAAATACCCGGGAGCAGTACTGATAGTAGTAATCAAGGAATGTTTTTAGTGGATGATTCCGCCGCCCCGTCACAAGGCCAGATGAATAAAACCAGTTTTCTCCAGAGACTTAATGCAGAAGTATGTCAAACGGTTGACGATGCAGTGAGGTTTACAGGGTCATCATCCGACAATTGTCCATATATAAGAGAGGTCTTTGCAAGATATCAAAACAATTCGCCAGCTCAAATAGAAGCCGTTATACAGCGCTACGAGCCAGCCACACGGTTTGCGCAAAGTGCTGATGACATTATCCGGATGGTAAAAGCCCATGCTTTTACAGCGGCTGTTCAATGGGCTGCAAATGGCTTATTACCAGGATTGCCTGAAAATATTTCGAACCAGATTTCTTCCGGCATTGCAACCGTAAGCAATGCGGTAAGTACAGTTACTAATGCCGTAAGCTCAGTGACTTCAAGTATTAGCAATGCTGTTTCAAGTGTCGGTAATCTGTTTTTTAAAGCCAAGCCTGGTACAACTCCGGGAACACAATCACCTCTTGGAGTAATGAACAGCCTTGGTAAGGGTAGTTCTATAAATAGCGGAACAAGAAATAAAATGGAGTCGACTTTCGGGACTAGTTTTTCTGATGTACAAGTTCATACAGACAGTAAAGCTTCCGGCTTGTCAAGCGGAATGAATGCAAGAGCTTTTACTGTTGGCAATCATATTGCGTTTGGCAGTGGTGAGTATAAGCCGGGAACAATGCTAGGAGATGCATTGATGGCGCATGAATTGGCTCATGTGATCCAGCAAAAAGGAAATCCTTCAAGCAATGTAAGCGCCGGGAATTACTCCATGAACAGCCAGATCGAAAAGGAAGCTGATAACAGTACCTTCGGTTTCCTTGCAAACCAGGCTTTGCGCGGCGATCAAAAAAAATCTCTCAGGCCCAAATTAAAAAGTGGTTTGAGCATTCACAGTTGCGGTAAAAAGAGTGTACCGCATACTCCATGTACCACTACGGAAACAGCTTCTATTAATTCCTACCGTACAAGAGGTTCGGGTTGGGTAGATACTGCTTTAGTTAAATTGAGAGAACGACCTGTGAGGGCTGATGTTCTTGCAAGTCTGCAAAGAAATTTCGGTGCTGCTAATGGAACAGAAGCTAATTTGCCAGGAATAATTGAAAAGATAGTAGGGGCTCAAACACAAATGAATGGATCGGCATACTATTGTGCAGGTGCAGAAGATTCTACATGTGCAGCCAACCATTGCGGTTATACTTATGCTGGTAACAATGAATTTCTTATTTGCAGAAATGTTACACTGGCAAGCACTAATCCGGATTTTCAATCCTATTGCCCAATTCACGAATCTTATCATGCGGCTTTTTCATCATTTGATGTGGATTCATATTCGGGTTGGAATAACGTTTGGAAAAGAAGTTCAGATTACCCCGGATCAGACACTTTGCACAACGCAGATTCATACACTACGGTTATATACGATCTAAAGTGAAGTATTATGAGTCCTAAATTATATACACGGTTTTTTAAGATCAGCATCCATTCTTTCCATTTTTTTGGAGTGCTTGGCTTTATTGGAGGAATGTTACTCGGTGTCTCTTTATGTTATTTTTTAGGTATGAATGTTTACATCATTCTTCTTATGACTCTGATCGGTGCCGGCACTTTTTTTCTTTTAGCATTTATTGCAAAGTGGGTAACCAAAGAAGAAACAATAGTATATTATCATCATGAAATTGCCATACTTGTTTTTTGTGCAATTGCTTTAAAACTCCTGCATTATCCTGTATTGCATTACATAGACGTTACGCTTCTTGGTATCGGAACATTTCTTGCTTTTGGGAGAATCGGCTGCTTCAATGTTGGATGTTGCCATGGCCGTCCGGGAAAATTTGGTTACCATTATGACGAACCACATGTTCAATCGGGTTTCACATGGTATTTTAAAAACGTAACCTTATTGCCTGTTCAGTTAGTTGAATCTTCGTTTGTTTTCTGCATTGTTATAACAGGTTCCTTTTTATTATTTACGAATGCTCCGGCTGGAACTGTTCTGGTTCTTTATACAGTAGTGTACGGAGCTTTTAGATTCGGCATAGAATTTTTTAGAGGTGATCCTGAAAGGCCTTATTATAAAGGACTTTCGGAAGCTCAGTGGACAACTTTGTTACTGATTTCGATAAGCCTGATTCTTAGTTATTCCGGAACCCTTCCCTTATACAACTGGCACGTTGGCATCTTTATAATTTTATGTGCAGTGTCTTTGAACGTTATTTTTTTAAAGAGAAGAATAAATGATTACCGGCTTACAACTCCACGACACATTCAGGAAATAGCTACCGGTCTTCAACACATGAAATTTAAAAAACAAAATTCTGCCAATGCTGCCAAAAATGGAGTAGATGTTTATACAACTACAGAAGGATTGTCTTTTTCATCTGGAGTTCATGACGCCAGGAGAGAGAAGCTTACCCATTATACACTCTCAGGTAATTCGGCGCTTGTATTAGATGGAAACAGTTCACATAAAATCGGAAAAATTATCGGATTGATAAATAAGCATTCAGGTGATTTTGAAATCATTAAAAAAGATAGTGGAATTTATCATATAGTTTTTAAAGAGAAACAAGTCAATGAAAAATTAGCGGTTGAACAGGTTGTATGAAACTTTCAGCCAGGAAATATATTTTATAGTTGATGAAAAAGAAATGCTGATGCAATCACCTTTCTTATATAAAAAAAATAACCCGGTAAATAATTTTACTTCGACTCCCTTTTTTCAAAGGAAGATGAAAACAGATTTTTTTAATAACCCGGCAACATCTTTTTTTAAACCTGTTACAGGTAAGTCTTCTCCTGCAGTGCAACTTAAGCCCGGCGATAAGCATGATCTAACCGCCATAAAATTATCCGGCGATCCCATTCTTGAAAAGACATTTGACAATGAAACGATCGTTGGAAAATTTTCTCATTCGAAAGGTGAGCACGTGAGACGAATACAGGAAGCGCTTCTGCAATTGGGTATTGGGCTTCCATTGTTTGGCGCAGATAAAAAATTCGGCACCGAAACAGAAACTGCGGTAAAAGAATTTCAGCACAAGGCAAGCATGAGTATTGGTGAACAAGACGGAATTGTTGGGAGAAAAACCATTGGTCTTTTAGACAGGAGTTTACGTAATAATAGTATCTCGACCGATACAGATCTTGCAGAAAATGATTTTACTGTTGCTGATGAAAAGAAAGATGACGCCTGCAAAGGCAAACCCACTGACCAGGCATGTCCTGATCCTAATACGGAGGTAGCAAAGGCTGCCGATGAGGCAATCGACCTTATTAAAAAAACCGAGGATGAGCAATTATCTCCCGGCCCGGTTAAAACAGATAAGGCTGATTATCCCTCGATTTTTGACACCATATTCCGATTCAACGATCCACGGGAAGTGAAATTCAAAGTGACAGAAGTAAGAGCGATTTACGACCAGGTAAAAACTTTTATCGGCACATTAAAAACAGATAAAAAATTGACGCGTTGCGGAACCGAATGTGATGGTGGATGCAGAAGCGGATCGCCAGCTTATCATTCCCCAACAAAAGGGGGAGGGCATGTCATTACCATCTGCCCGGGGTTTGATAAAAACAAGGAGCGAATTTTAATCATCATTCACGAATCGCACCATGCGGCAATACCAGGATCGAGCGACAAAGCTTATGCTGACACAAGATTGTTTGAAAAACTTGATCATAATAAAGCCTTATTGAATGCAGCATCTTTTCACGTATTCGCTGCATGGGTTGATACACCGGGCAGCCAACCAATTGGCCCACCTGTTAAGGATAAAAATTTAATTGCTGGTAAGGCGCAAAAAGATAATGTTGATATGGATCTCGCATTCATGAATCAATGGTTCAGGCTCGTGACATTTGATGTGTCGCAAACAGTACAAGGTGCGGAAGAAGCAAAAGAAAAGGGTAGATATACAACCAATAATCCAAGGGTTTTTATGGAGAGGGTTTTCTCAAAGTGGTTTGAGCTCACGTCGCCGCCCGCTCCGCCTAATGCAGTTGATATAAAAAAGCTACGGGCCATTGAAGAACGAATTGACTTGATGGAAGATGTTTTCAAAAGACCTTTTGTTGTAAGCGAAACTAAAAACCAGAGTGCATGGTCAAGAGGCCCGGGTACTGACATCGAGCTAAATGATAACGTACTGAATCTCGATCTGCACCGTATGGCAATCGCTTTATTACAGGAATTGGTGCATGCGACTCCTGGCATTAGCGCAGATATTGAATCGCTGTATGTCGGAACCATCAATGACATGCGCAACCTGCGCAACCTCGATCCATAATATTATTTAAGAAATAAAAATAAAAACCTGACAAATAAATAAAATGCCGGCAACATATCAAAAATCTCTCGCCCTTAAATGGGATCAACTCACACTTGATGCCATAAAACTCACCAATACTTCGCCGCCACTGGCAGCACGCGCTTTGGCTATGGTACATACCGCAATGTATGATGCGTGGAGTGTTTATAACAAATGCGCCTTCAGCACCACTACTTCACGATATATAAAGCGCCATGAAGAAGGTTGCGGCGAACATGAAATTGAAAAGACATTTAGTTACGCTGCGTTTGGTGTACTCACCGATTTATTTTGGCTGGCATTGCCTGCTGAAAATAGAAACATGTTTCGCGATCTGATGTGTCAATGTAATTACGATCCTGATGATTGTTCTTTCGACATTACAATGGCTGCCGGTATAGGAAACTTAATAGCAAGGCTTATCAATGATTACAGGCATGGTGACGAAGCAAACCAATTGGGCATACTTTTTCACTTTGCTCCATGGTCAGACTTTACCGGCTATAAGCCCATAAATCTGCCGGAACCCTCGCCGGTGAAAGATATTAATCGCTGGCAACCTTTACTGGTCGGCAGTAAAACGCAAAAATTCCTCGTTCCACATTGGCCGTTAGTAAAACCTTTTGCGTTAACATTTGCAAAACAGTTCAGGCCTGAGCCACCGTTTAATACACACGACTCTCCTAATGATTTTAAAAAGCAGGCACAGGAAGTTATTGCGATCAGCGAAAACTTAAGTGATAAAGAAAAAGCTATTTCAGAATATTGGGAAGATGGCCCTGGCTCTTATACACCACCAGGCCACTGGTGCGAGATTGCACAATTTATTTGCGAACGCGAAAAATATGGAAATAAAGATTGTATAAAATTATTTTTTGCGTTAACCAATGCAATGCTTGATGTATCAATCTCCGCCTGGGAATGTAAAAGGAGGTATGATTCAGTTCGGCCTATTACTGCCATTCATGAGTTGTATCGGGGTAAGAAGATCAAGGCCTGGGGCGGTCCTTTCAAAGGAACTGTGCAAATGGATGGCAAAGACTGGATGCCTTATCAAAGACCAGATTTTATTACCCCGCCATTTGCGGAGCACGTATCAGGGCATAGCGCATTTAGCAAAGCAGCAGCATATATCCTGCATGAGTACACGAAAAAAGACGGATTCGATGGATGCTTCCTCGTAAAGAAAGGTTCGTCAAACATTGAGCCCGGCCAAACACCCGCAACCGATATGATGCTCGAATGGCCTACACTTACTGCCGCAGCTGAACAGGCAGGTTTGTCAAGATTATCTGGGGGTATTCATTTTAAAAGAGGAAATGATCTCGGGCAAAAACTGGGCGCGGATGTCGCAAAATGTGTTTGGGAAAAAGCCTTATATTATTATAATGATTAAAAATTTTTAAATCAAAAATATTGACAATGCCTGTAATCGCAGTAGCCAATCAAAAAGGCGGAGTAGGAAAAACAACGACAACAATAAACCTCGGAGGTGCTTTGCAACGTGCGGGTAAGAAGGTTTTATTAGTTGATGCCGATCCGCAGGCGAATCTTTCCCAATCCCTGGGGATTAAAGATGAACCTGAAAAAAATTTGTACACTGAAATAAAGAGAGAGATCACAGGTCAGGGGTCTGATATTAAAGAAGCTATTGTTGAAATAAAGCCGGGCTTGTCAGTCGTGCCTTCTTCCATTGAATTGGCAGATGCAGAAATGGAGCTGGTAAGTGTTTACAGCAGGGAACAGGTGCTTACATGGATACTCCAACCGGTAATGAATGATTATGATTTTATTTTCATTGATTGTCCTCACTCGATCGGGATGCTCACGGTGAATGCACTTGTTGTTTGCAACCACGTTATCATTCCGCTTCAGGCAGAGTTTTTACCGTTGAAAGGAGTACACAGTTTTATGCGGCAGTTTAATTCAATTAAAAAAAGATTAAATCCAAAAATTAATTTACTCGGATTTGTTCTCACTAAATTTGATGATCGGAAAAGGATGAATCACGATGTGCAGGAGCAATTGGAGAACGAATTTGGGAGCAAGGTTTTTGCAACACATATTCGTACGTGCATTGGGTTGGCAAAGGCGCAGCAGGAAGGCGTAGATATTTTTTCATCGGACAAAAACTCGAATGCGGCTAAAGATTACCAGCGGCTTAGCGACGAGTTATTAAATAAAATGAGGGATTATAAAACTTCATAAAATTTAAGTTTATGTTTCCGCTAAAATGTATGGCTGATTAAAAAATTAAAGACTGCTATATGTCATATTGTTCACGTGTTTACAATCATCGAAATGCACATTCAAATGAAGGTGCAAAAGAACCTTTTTTTGCTAAACAAAATGATACAAACAGATCCGGGCAACGCGGATCATTCTTCCAGGCAAAGCTTTCTGTAAATGCACCGGGCGACAAATATGAAAGGGAAGCTGATTCAGTTGCCAATGCCGTAATGCACCAAAAAACCGTAACTCCTGTTGCACAACAAAAAAATATTCAACGACTTTCCACAGCAATGGAAGATGAAAAGCTAAGTACCAATGACGCGAGAATGGCGCTGGATAAAGAGATACAGGAAAAGCCACTGACGCAAAATAGTTCTTCAAACGTAGCGTCTTCGGGCATTACTTCAGGCATCAATCGTTCGTCAGGTAATGGAAACCGTTTACCACAGCAAACGCTGCATGAAATGAATACTTCCTTCGGCACCGACTTTAGTAGTGTAAATATTCATAACGACAGTGAAGCTGCAAATATGAATGCTGAATTGAGCGCACAAGCGTTTACACATGGCAGTGATATTTATTTTAATAAGGGAAAATATAACCCTTCCACATCAGAAGGAAAATTTCTACTAGCGCACGAGTTGACACATGTGGTGCAGCAGCATGGTGGCATCTCCACTAAGAAGCTAAACGACGAAGAGAAAGCGAACGACCTTACTTCAACGAAATATAAGGATAATGAAAGGCTGCAATCGGCATTTGACAATAGCCCATTGCTAAAATTTGGGGAATGCAACGAGGCAGTTCGTCTTTTACAAGAAGGATTGGTTGCTGATGGTTTCGCCATGCCGATATCAACAAATGAAGAGGGAGAAATGGATGGAGATTTTGGCACTGAGACTTCCAACACGATTATGAATTTTCAAAGCAAACATAAGCTGGGCCGGGATGGAATAGTAGGCAGGGATACGCTCAGCGAATTAGATGCCGAAGCGAATACGAATAATTTAGCATCATTAACTCATCTTACTTCGGTTAAATGCCATCCGAAAGCACCAAAGGTAAAACCAGCTCCGCCCGAAGCTGGTTGTAAAATGCACGCTGAGTACGCCAATAAAAGAACGATAGACCGTTGTGTCTCTAGCTCCTGTGGCGCAGCATTGCGATTTGATATTAAAAAAATTACAAAAAGTGGATCGTCCTGTCCTGCAGATTTTTCGGGAAAAGTTTTGAATGAACGGGTTTCTGTTGTTGATGCGGAAACAACTTGCCCTCACAAAGGCAGTGTTGTAACTGGCTCGGCAAATATCGAGAAAGATGGTACCTTAATTAATGCTACCGATACCTATGGAATTTGTTTCCCCAAAAAGATCACGAGCGATTTAATGCAAGTCGGTTTCAGCCATTGCGATGCAGTGATGAGCCAGGAACTTATAATAGACGGGAGTGTTTTTGAAGTAAGAAGGATTTCTTTGAGAGTGGATTTTAATATTGATTTCAATGACCCTACATTTATTACATGTAGCGGCTCCGGTTCTGTAAGCTAATAACAAACAAATCTATTCACCTGCGAAAATGAAAAATAGCATCTACTATGTCTGATATATACGATACCCTGCATTCAAACACTCTTGGAGAATTTCAGTATCTAACAAGCCTGATTGAATATCGCTTAAATAATAATTCAGGAAACGATATTCCTACTATGCCATCTGTTAATAGTTGGACACTTCCGGCAAAAAATTTCCTCTTATCGCATCATCTTGAAAGTGATCAAAATGTTGCGACACTTTTATTAATAGCCTTAGCGCCGCATGCAGTGCCTGAACTATTCGATCATGCCATTCAGCAAAAGCTGAGAGAGTCCGGAGACTTTCCGGAGATTGGCGGAATTCGTGGTAAAAATTTCAGGGGATTTTTGCCCACGGGTCAGTCAGTTGTTTTTTTACTTGCAGGCAATGACGTTAGAAAAAGGGGAGCCGTTGAAAAACTTTTTTGGTCGGATAGTGATCTTGTAAAACGAAAAATTTTATGGTTGGAAGCACTTCCTTCGGGCGAACCTGTCCTAAGCGGTAAGATCATCATGGCGCATGACTACATCGATTTGTTTCTCGTTGGTGCCACCGCACCGCCACATTTTGGAATTAATTTTCCTGCAAAGAAGATCATAACGGAACTTACTTCGGCTGATATTGTGATGAACAGCGATGTAAAGAGGCATTACAAAAGTTTAAAACAATGGATTGATTATAATCCCGTGCTTATGAACGAATGGAAAATGCAAAAACGATTGCGCACGGGATATAGGGTCTTGTTTTATGGTCCTCCCGGTACCGGTAAAACGCTTACTGCTAACGTGCTTGGAAATGAAACTCAAAAAGAAGTCTATAAGATTGACCTCTCAATGGTAGTTTCAAAATATATTGGAGAAACTGAAAAAAACCTTGAACTATTATTTGCCCGTGCAGAAGATAAAGATTGGATCTTATTTTTTGATGAGGCTGACGCTTTGTTTGGTAAGCGAACTGGCGTTCGGGATGCTCATGATAAATATGCCAACCAGGAAGTGTCCTATCTTCTGCAACGCATAGAAGAATTCAATGGCCTCGTGATCTTGTCGACCAATATGAAAAATAATATTGACGACGCCTTCATTCGCCGTTTCAATGACATTGTGAAATTCACTATTCCTAATGAAGATGAGCGTAAAGAGATTTGGGAAAAATCTTTTCCGCAGGATGCCGATTTTGATAACATACCGGAGCAGGTAAAAAAATATGAACTGACAGGCGGTAATATTATCAATGTAATTCACTATGCTGGCATACAGGCGGTGGAAAAAAGAGATACAGGCGTCGCGAATTTGAATAACAACGACAATAGCGATGCGAAAAAAACCGACGATAGTAACAAACTAAAACTTTATCTTGAAGATGTTTTGGAAGGTATCAGAAGAGAATACATAAAAGAAGGAAAACCTTTTGGAGCAATAAATTAAAGTCTATTTATTACAAATTAAAAATGTGAATTCAAGAAAGATTGCTTTCGCTTTGTCAGTGTTGACGCTGGCTACGGGATGCGCCTCACAGAATGATGAAAAAAAAAATACATCCGAATTGCCGAAAGGCTCATATGGATATGATGCCGCCTTCCTCGGGAAACATTCAAAGGATATAATACAATTGCAGGATGGCGACGCAAAAGTTTTGCTTAGTCCCGATTACCAGGGAAGAGTTATGACCAGCACCGCTTCAGGCGATAGCGGCATTAGCTATGGCTGGATAAATTATGATCTTATTTCTTCAGGTGAAAAGAAGCAACAGTTTAATCCTGTTGGCGGCGAAGAACGATTTTGGCTCGGTCCTGAAGGAGGACAATATGCACTCTATTTTAAAAAGGGTGATTCCTTTAATATTAACAGCTGGCAGGTACCACCCCTGATTGATACAGAAAAATTTGAAGTGATTCAGTCTGATAGTACGTCTGCTACATTTTCAAAAAAAGCATCGATTACAAATTATTCAGGCACATCATTTCAAATTGAGATCAGTAGGAGAATCCAATTGCTGGATAAAAATAGCGCAGAGCAAATAATGAAGGCAAGTATTCCCGATGGGGTTAAATATGTTGCTTACTCATCAAACAATTCTTTAAAAAATTCCGGCGATAGGGAATGGAAACAAGAGAATGGATTGCTTTCTATCTGGTTGCTCAGCATGATGACGCCAACGGACCAAACTAAAGTGATGATCCCCTTCTCACCCATACCTGGTGCACGTGCAATGATCACAGATAATTATTTTGGTGAAATACCCAAAGACAGGTTGCTGGTAAAAGATAGCATTTTATATTTCCGCTGTGACGGCAAGTCACGTGGTAAAATAGGTATTTCACCTCTAATTGCTAAACCGGTTGTTGGCAGCTTTGATTTCAAAAATAATGTACTAACGGTTTTAATACCCGAAGTGCACAGGAATGAGCCATATGTAAATTCAAAATGGGAAAACCAGGAACAGCCTTATAAAGGCGACGTCATCAATTCTTATAATGACGGACCTTTAGAAGATGGAACTCAACTCGGCCCTTTTTATGAAATTGAATCTTCATCGCCCGCGAGAGCTTTGAAGCCGGGAGAAACAGGGGAATACAGGCAGACAATTATTCACCTTGAAGGAGATTATAGTGCATTAAAAAAACTTGCAGACGAAGTACTGCATGTAGATCTTGATGATGTAAAAAAATGGTAAACAATTTTGAATATGAAGTTATTTAAAACATCAACGGGAAACATTCTGAAAAGCAATGGCCAATCTTATTTGATTGAGGAAGGATGGGACTTGCTGATCAATCGCGAAGACTTGTTTAAATATTTGAATGCCCAGGTTAGTACATCGAACCCGCTTAGTGAAGAAGAAGCAGCTTATCTTATAGCAGCATCTATTGAGGCACCCATTGGAACCCAGGAAGTATGGGCCGCCGGAGTAACGTACCTGCGTAGCCGTGATGCACGAATGGAAGAATC